>CAMYXV010000013.1 GCA_947303055.1 uncultured Bacteroidales bacterium | reverse complement strand
GTGTGCAAGGCGAAAGTGATGTGCTTCGCATCGACATGGTTTCGCTGCCTGTTGGTGTTTATTTCGTCACCATTACCGATGAGGAAGGACGGAAGTGCGTGCGGAAGGTGGTGAAGGAATAAAAATACCACCCAAAAACGACGCTTTGAAGCAAAAAAATCAGCCTTTAAGGTGAAAAAACCTTCATTATTCCAAAAAAGTGCGTATTTTTACGCGCTTTTTTAATTTAAATAGGTTGTCGAGCAGAAAACACAACCGCAGTAAACATTTGGTATAATCTTCTAAACTAACTGACAGATATGAATAAACTTACGAAAATCACCTTGTTGGCCTTGTTACTGTTTTTGGCCCTACCGATGAGACATTTCGCCCAAACACCCTACAGGCAATACGCCGAGGATGGAGTCTTGTTGGATTTCTCTCAAATCGAAGATTTCTATTTTAGGATATACTTGCTCTACAACCTCAACCAAAATGACCAGTTCCTACTGACGCAAAACGAGGAATGGGGGCAATTCAGTATCAATTCAAGCGAGGAAAGCGGCATCACGAACTTTTATGATGCCTTTGAAACGTATTACTACAATGCCTATACGGATTTCGGCTTCCTCTCCAAGACCGACATTGACGACCAGGTGCCCAACTGGAAAAACTGCATTCCCGACGCCCAGTTCCTTTCGATGATGATGGATATCGTCATGCGTAGCAATAGGCCCGTCAACAACCACTGCGTCGATTCTGACCCGTTCTGCACCTCGGATGTCATCACCTTTGCCGCCGCCACCACTTCCCAAACGGCTAACCAATTGGAAGGTACCACTTTGGAAGACGGCTGCATATACTCATCCTACAATCCTTCATGGTTCCACATGAGGATACAAACTGCGGGTCAGTTCATCATCCACGCGGAAGGTCACGACCCCAACAACGGCACGAACAGAGACATTGACTTCTGTATCTGGGGACCTTACACCAACCCCACCACCCCTTGTGTGGCCCAATTGACCGCAGACAAAATCATCGACTGCTGCTACTCGACCAGTTATTCAGAAGATATTTATCTTGGCTATCAACCCTCTACGCATACACATGGCGGATCGGGCCACGGAACAATATATTACCACATGCCCGAAGTCGGCGAGTACTACATCTTAATGATTACCAACTTCTCGCAGCAGCCCTGCACCATCTCTTTCACCAAAACACCAAACTCAGGTCCTGGCGAGACCGACTGCGGCATCCTTCCTGGTGTGGTCACCAACGACGGCCCCTATTGCGTTGGCGAGACCATCCATCTGAGCGTCAATGCACAAGAAGGTGCCACCTATAGCTGGACAGGCCCCAATGGCTACACTTCCAACCAGCAAAACCCCAACCGCCCGAACTGCACCTTGAGCATGGCTGGTACTTACACCTGCACCACCACCGTGGGTTCGCAATCCACCACGGCCTCTACTGAAGTCATCATCTATCCTATGCCTACAGCCAACTTCAACTTTACCACCGTTTGCGTAGGCACGCCCACCCAATTCACCAGCACCTCCACCACCAATCCTGCAGGACAGCAAATCCAAAGCTACAACTGGAACTTCGGTGACGGCCAGACAGGTACGGGGCCGAACCCCACGCATACCTATGCCAACCCAGGCACATATCAAGTGATACTTGCCGTGAGTTGCGGTGGACACTGCACCAGCCAAATCACCAAGAGCGTCAGTGTTTACGGACAACCCACTTCCAATTTCACTTATACCACTGTCTGCAAAGGCACTCCGACACAGTTCACCAGCACTGCGACGCCTCCTCAAGGGCAGCAGATCAACAGCTACCAATGGAACTTCGGTGACGGCCAGACAGGGAGCGGACAGACGGTCAGCCACACCTACGCACAGGCAGGCAATTACCAAGTAACCCACACCGTAGGAGTTGGCAACGGTGACTGTAACGGCACGATTACGCAGACTGTACCAGTATATGCTACCCCCGCTCCTACCGCCACTGCCCAACCTCCCGTTGTCATCTATGGCGGCGTTGCTACCCTTACGGCCAATGCAGGTACGACAGGCTCATTTACCTTCCACTGGGAACCTGCCGACAAAGTGGTCAACCCCAACAACCAGACCACGCAAACCGTTCCCCTGCAAGCCACTACTACCTTCACCTGCACCGTCACCAATCCTGAAGGCAACTGCACGGGCTCGACACAAGTCACCGTCAGCATCGACGGCTCCAATATGACTGCCATGGCCACTGCTGACCAGACTGAACTCTGCGAAGGCGAGTCGACCACGCTCCACGCCCAACCCGCTGGCGGTACGGGCAACTACACCTTCAACTGGACACCCGCCAGCACCTTGAACAGCCCCAACATTCAGCACCCTGTGGCCACACCACCTGTCGGCGTCACCACCTACACCTGCCATGTCAGCGACGGACTGAGCTCACAGGATGTCACCGTCACCATCAGGGTCTATCCCAACACGGAAGCCGACGTGTATCAAACCATCTGCGAAAACACCACGTACAACTTCTTTGGCGACATGCTTCAAGTACCAGGCGTATATAACCACACCATCCAGACATCACATGGCTGCGACAGTATCATCCATCTGCATCTAAGCAACTGGGACACCTACGAGACACCCATCACCCGTCATTTCTGCGAAGGCGAAAGCTACGATTTCTTTGGCACTCCGCTGAACGCGGCAGGCACCTACTATCACACCTTGGAGTCAATACACGGCTGCGACAGCGTCATCAAACTCAACTTGGTCCAAGACCCGATTTACGAATTAGATCTTTACGAATCCACTTGCGAAGGCGGCCCTGGCTACCACTACAACGGAGATTATCTGCAACCCAGTCCCTATCCTTACGTCTATGTGTTTGAATCCGTTTTGGGTTGCGACAGCATCGTTTCCCTCCATGTAGCTGAAGCCGAATACAACTCCAAGACCTACAATGTTTCGCTCTGCGCCGAGCAGTATACTTGGGGTTCAAATCATGTAACATATTATGAGTCAGGAACCTATTATGACACCTTATCCTTCCCCAACTCTTGCGACAGCACCCTGGTCCTCAACCTTGAGCTGAGACCGAGCTTCCAAGACGATATTTACATGACCAACTGCGACTCCTACCAATGGTATAACGAGGCCTATAATGTGAACATGAACTTCTCATCGAGTACCGTATACACACATCACTACGTCAACAGCTACGGTTGCGACAGCGAGGTCACGCTCCATCTCACCATTAATGACCATGATGAAGAAGTTCAATCACAAGATGACACGTTGAATATCAAATACCCAGGCGTTATTGGCTGCGACAGAGCTTTTTGGGATCCAAGAGGTCATGTAATCATCCAATCCAATTCTAATGATTTGGAGTACGACATAAATGGCACCTATGTACGCACCTATAAGAACTTGTTAGAGTGTGACAGTATCGTCACCTTCCCTCTCACACTCGAGTACACGCCCAATCCCGTGGATATATATCCCGTAGACCACAATAATACCGCCCCCCATTGGGTCGTCACTGCCACTGAGTTTCAAATTAACAATTATGACTTCAATATTTGGGAGGGCGAGCATCCCTACCCATTATGCAAATGGGATTCTATAAGATGGGAATTCACTGACCCGAGCATCCAATGGATTCTCGAACCTGACGAAACCACCCAGCCCACACCAAGAATGAAGTGCAGAATGTACGTCCTCAATTACGTTCCAGACACCATTTGGCTTAACGCCACTATCTACAACAAATGCGCCCCTGAAGGTATTACGAGAAAATATTGGTTCATATGCTCATTCTATGGTATAGACGATATGGAAAGCAGCTTGGCCAACTTCGATGTCATCCCCAACCCCAACAACGGACAGATGCAACTCAACTTTGAGTACCTGACCGGCAAGGTCAACATCAAAGTTTACGACATGAAGGGCTCGCTCATCGACAGCTTTGAGACCTACAACGGCAACGGGCCTAGCTCGTATCTATATACGATGAAGAACAATGTGGACGGCATCTACTTCTTCGTCGCCACCAGCAAGGAAGGCACTGTGGCGAAGAAAGTAGTCATCCAACGTTAATCCGACAAACGCATCAGTGTTTTCACCTTAATTGAAACGACTATGTTTAACTTGAAGAAATTCCTAGTGGCTAGTCTCATGCTATTTGTCCTGCCACTTATGCTACACGCCCAACAGCCCAAACTCATCAAGGTGTCAGAGTTTGGTGTATCCCATATCAAGACCATCGAAGAGCGTGTCTTTTTGGTTCACAGCATCATGGAGAAAGGCTACTATTGCTTCAGCAATGCCGACGTGCCTGGCACCATCGAGGTGTACATGGCCAACGATGCATCGGACGAGCTTTCGGACTTCGACTTTTTCTTCGACAATGTGCTCTATGAGCAGCTCAACGAGTTCAGCCATTTGGACAAGAACGAACGCGGTGAACTTTTTGTCCAATGGCGTCAAGACATTGACGATGAAGTGTTCAGGACTTTGTATGAAGACTTCACGCGAGGACTGAGGACCGAGAATGCCACCTGCGAAACGGCACTCCCGTTTTGCACTAACATGGGATTGTATGTGTTCCCTGCTGGCGTCAACTCGGGCTCACCTTGCGGCGACACTTATAACGCCCAATGCTCCGAACCCTATAAATGCACTGGAGCACACCAAGGTCAAGATAACTGCCTCTCCACGGCGCCCAACCCAGCCTTCTATTACATGCGAATCGACGAGCCAGGCAACCTCAACATCTACATGTACACCACTCCCCCCGAAGACCTTGATTTCGACTGTTGGGGACCCTTCGAAGACATGAACACGGCTTGCGACCTCCTCTCCTGCAGCAATATGGTGGATTGCAGCTACAGCGCCGACCCCACAGAACACTGTCACATCAACGGCGCCCTAACAGGACAATATTACATCCTGCTGATTACCAACTACTCCAACAGCCCTTGCAACATTTCTTTTGAGAATGTAGGCACAGGCACCACCGACTGCAGCATCCTGCCTCCTTTAGTGAGTGGTGGCGGCCCTTACTGTGTCGGCGAGACCATCCATCTAACTGCACAAAACCAGCCGGGTGCCACTTTCAGTTGGACAGGACCTAATGGTTTCTCTTCCACCGAACAGAATCCTTCCATTCCAAACTGCACCATGGAGATGGCTGGCATTTACACCTGCACCATCACCATTGGCGACGAATCGAGCAGCGCAGAGACCGAATTTGTTGAGGTGGATGCCATGCCTTCCGCCGACTTCACTTTCACCTCGGCTTGCGAAGGCGACCCAATTCAGTTCACCAGCACCTCGACCACCAATCCGACCGGACAGACCATTACGAACTTTGAATGGGACTTCGGCGACGGCCAAACTGCCAGTGGCGAAACCGTCAGTCACGCCTTCGACCATTACGGCGACTATGAAGTGACCCTCACCGTGAGTACGGGTCAAGGGGTCTGCACTGACCAAAAGACCATGACGGTAACTGTCTATGCCATCCCCCAATTCAATGTCTCAGCCACACCGTCCTCGGTCATCTATGGTGGCATCGCCACCCTCACGGCCATTGTGGAAACACCTGGCAACTTCACCTATCATTGGGAACCTGCCAACATGGTGACCAATCCTAACAGCCAGACGACCCAGACTGTTCCCATCACATCACCACAGGTCTTCACCGTGACCGTCACCAACGAGTTAGGCGGTTGCAGCAGCTCGACTCCAGTGACCGTCAGCATGGCAGGCTCCGACTTGACCGCCACCGCCACCGCCGACCAATACGAGATTTGCGAAAACGGATCGACGACACTCCATGCCTTGCCCATGGCTGGCACGGGCAACTACACTTACAACTGGTCGCCCGCCAACTTGCTTAACAGCACCACCTCGCAGAATCCTGTGGCTACGCCTCCTGTTGGCACCACCACCTTCACCTGCATCGTGAGCGACGGCATGACCGAGCAAGAAATCAGTGTCACCATCCTTGTGCGTGCCCATGAAGAATCGGACAGGTATGAATCCATCTGCGAGAATGGCTCCTACGACTTCTTCGGTCAAATCTTAACCGAAACTGGTGTGTATAGCCACACCTTACAAAACCAGTTCGGATGCGACAGCATCGTACATCTTCATCTCTCCTTCAACGCACTCGATTCAATCGAGTTTACCGTGAGTGACGCAGAGAACTGCAACTTCTACTTCTGGAATCCACAAGGTCATGTGTACACTACCAGTGATGCCATCGATCCAGAAGACCATATCTACACCGAGTCGGGCGAGTATCATCGCACCTACTCGAACCATTTGGGCTGCGACAGTCTGGTGACCATGAAGGTGCATTTTGACTACACCCCTACTCCCAC
The DNA here is from genome assembly GCA_947303055.1 of uncultured Bacteroidales bacterium. Taxonomy (GTDB): domain Bacteria; phylum Bacteroidota; class Bacteroidia; order Bacteroidales; family F082; genus Limimorpha. The sequence goes on along the minus strand of CAMYXV010000013.1, from coordinate 26,394 downwards.
TGAAATCTACCCCATGGACCTTGAAAACACAGCTCCTCACTGGGTGGTCACCGCCACCGAGTTCCAAATCAACTATTACGAATTCAATCTTTGGGACACCAACGAGTACTGCTATTGGGATTCCGTCACTTGGAACTTTGCAGAGCCTAACCAGTGGGTGCTTGAGCCTTTTGGCGACAGGAACACCTGTTGCAAGATGTATGTGTTGGAGCAAATCGAGGACACCGTTTGGCTGGAAGCCCGTGCCTTCAACCGTTGCGCCCCACAAGGCATCGTGCAACGCTATTGGTTTGTATGCTCATTCTATGGCATAGAAGAGGACGGCCCTTCGACAGGCTCAGCGACCCCCGACTTTGAAGTCGTTCCCAACCCCAACAACGGTCAGATGCAACTCCGTTTCGAATACCTCAGTGGCAAAGCCAATATCAAGGTGTACGATTCGAGAGGTATGCTCATCGACAGTTTCGAGACCTACCACAGCGACGGTCAGTTTACCTATCCTTACGACATGAAGACAACTGCGAATGGCATCTATTTCTTCGTGGTCACGAACAAGGAAGGCACCATTGCCAAGAAGGTCGTCATACAACGATAATCGGTTCTTGTAGAGACGGTGTGCACACCGTCTCTACCAATATTTGTTTTTCATGAAGCGTTTCAGGTTTGTTGTCATAGCATTTCTCATTCTTTGCATCAGCCTTCCATCGGCTTGGGCTCAAAACACCTCCACGCAAGGCAAGGAGTTTTGGCTTTCGTTCATGCACAACGGGTTCAAGGACCATGACCTTGGCGGTTGGGTCATCAACCAGGTGCTCATCAGCGCCAAGCGCGACTGCTCGGGTACCGTCTCCAATCCCTTGACGGGATGGACCATGGACTTCAACGTCAGGGCAAACAACATCACCACCATAGAAATCCCTGAAGCGCAAGGCTACCACAACGGGAGCCTCTATGAAACCATCGCCCAGAGAGGCATCAAAGTGGAAGCCAACGACACCATCTCGGTCTATTGCACCAATATCGCCTACGTTTCCTTCGACGCTTCGTTCGTGCTCCCCATCGAGAGCTTGGGCGACGAATACATCATACAAAGCTACGACCAGTCGCGCGACGGCAGCCTCAACGCCTATGTCTACAACAACGAGACCAGCGCCCTGCTCATCGTGGCCACCGAAGACAACACCGAGGTTGAAATCACGCCCTCTGTGGCTACCTTGGGAGGAAGGCCTGCCAACGAGACCTACACCATCACCATGAATGCCGGCGAGACGTACCACCTCAGGTCGGTCAGGACAGGCAATCAGCGCGACTTGAGCGGCACTCATATCCTCGCCGCCGACTGCAAGCGCATCGCCGTCTTCAACGGCAACACCGTCACCTGCATCCCCATCACCCAAGGCAACGGCTACGACCATGTGTTTGAGCAGGCCATGCCCTTGCGCTCGTGGGGCAAGAACTTCGTGGTGACCAGCTCCCGAAACCGCAGACGCGACTTCATCAAAATCACCTCCAGCGCCAACGACAACGCCGTCACCATGAACGGCGAGCCGTTGATCACCTTGAACGCGGGACAGTCGCACACCTTCTCCATGCTTGAGACGGAAGGCTCGTGTTTCCTTGAAGCCACCCAGCCCTGTGCCGTATATCTTTACAATAACTCAAGCTACGACCGCTTTTTGGGTGACCCCTCGATGGTATGGATAGCCCCCGTGGAGCAGCGCATCAACGACGTGACCTTCTCCACCTTCGACCATCCCAATATCAATATCGAGACCCACAGCGTCAACATCATAGTCAATGCTGAAGACATCGCGAATGTGTATTTTGACGAGCAACAGGTCTCGCCCCTGCTCTTCGCCCGCGTCAACGGCACCGAAGACTATAAGTTTACCCGCATGGACATCACGCACGGCGTGCACCGCATCACCTGCGCCAACGGCTTCAACGCGCATGTCTATGGTTTTGGCGACGCCAAAGGCTATGCTTATCTGGTAGGCTCGAATGCCATCAACCTTAGCTCCAGCCTCACGCTTAACGACGAGCCCGTACTGCCCAACGAAAGTTACACCTATTGCGCCCATCAGCCCATCACCTTCAAAGTGGATGTCAACCTACCCAATTACGAACTGATTTGGGACTTTGGCGACGGCTCCACCAGCAACGAGAACCCCGTTGTCCACACTTATGAGAATGGTAGTATATACAATGTCTCGTTAGCCATCACCACCGATGAAGGCGGTTGTACCGGCTCATCAAGCAACACCACCAATTTCAGTGTAGATGCCAGACAACAATACATCATCGAAAGCGATGAAGTCTGCGCTGGCGAACTCTACTCAGGATATGGTTTCAGCAACGTGCATATCAACAATGACACCATTTTGGCTCGCTTACAGGACAATCCGATTCACGACGAATGCCAAGACTCGGTGTTGGTTTATATCACCGCGCATCAGAACTATCACATCCCCATCAACGACAGCCGCTGTTGGCAAGGCGAGCCAGGCGTGTATGACGCTCATGGCTTCAGCTTCGTTTATGACCAACCTGGCACCTACGACCGTCAGCTCAGCCTCCAAACCATCGAAGGCTGCGACAGCATCCTCAACCTGCATCTCACCGTAGCCGACCAGATCACCTACGAGTTCGATCATCACGAATGCGGCAATAGTTACATATGGGACGGGCAAACCTACTCTGCTTCAGGCGACTACGAACGCTATTATACCTCACCAGGCGGCTGCGACAGCATCGTAACGATGCACCTCACCATGGGAATGCCTCAATACACCAGCTTCGATACTATCACTTGCGGCACCTTCCATTGGAACGGACAAGAATACACCACCACAGGCAGCTACGAGCAGCTTTTCACTACCTACGATGGCTGCGACAGCATCGTGACATGCCACTTGTTGCTAAGCGGCAACGTGGAAGGCACGACCACTGAAGTATCGGAATGCGACTCCTACCATTGGTTGGGGACAGACTACACCGTGTCGGGCCTATACGACAAGACCTTGTCGACTGTACTGGGTTGCGACAGCACCGTCCACCTCAACCTTTATTTGGATTACACCCCCGACCCCACCGACATCTATCCCGCTGACCCAGCCAACACCGCGCCACACTGGGTGGTGACGGCGACCGAGTTCCAAATCAAATCTTATGACTTCATGTTTTGGGACAACAACAGCATCTGTCAATGGGACTCCATCACTTGGACCTTTGAAAACCCTGAGATGGATTGGGTGCTTGAGCCTGACTCTACCACGCATCCTGAGGGGAAAAACTGCAGAATATATGTCTTGAGCCAAGTGGAAGACACCGTTTGGCTGAAAGCAAAGGTTTACAACAAATGCAGCCCACAGGGCATCGAACGCCGGTATTGGTTTATTTGTTCGTTCTATGGTTTGGATGAGGACAGCCCTTCGATGGGCTCAAGGACCTTTGAGGTCATACCGAATCCCAACAACGGGCAAATGACGCTGAATTTCAACCATTTCACTGGCCATCTCGATATGCGTGTCTACGACATGCGCGGTGTACTCATCGACCAATTCCAAACATATAATACAGAAGATCACTACACATTGGCCTATCATTGCAAAGCCCTGAAGAAAGGCATGTATTGCTTCGTTGTCACTAACAAAGAAGGCACTGCAACTAAAAAAGTCATCATCCACTAAACGACAGTTATTTTCCACACTTTAGATACACCTAATTATACTATACTAAGACTTATCCACTCTCAATCACTCGCGTCATGAAACGCGTCCGGAACATAGTATTGCTCATCATGATGTTGGCTTTGGCATCACAAGCGGCTTTTGCGCAAGATGCCACCACTCAGGGCAAGGAGTTCTGGCTCTCATTCATCGGCAACGGTTTCAAGTATCACCCCGATGTACCTTCACAGGGTTGGGTACGCGTTCAGTTGTTGGTCAGTGCCAAAAGGAATTGCGAAGGCACCATCACCAATCCCAACACGGGCTGGACGCGCAACTTCAACGTGGAAGCCAACAACATCTTCTCCATTGACCTTGAAGAAGAACAAGTCTATGTGGAAAGCAGTGAGTATGAGCAAGTGGTCAACAAAGGACTGATCATCACCACTACAGACACTGTCTCCGTTTATTGCGCCAACATAGCCACCTACTCGTTCGACGCTTCCTACGTACTGCCCACCCCTGGCTTGGCCGACGACTATATCATCCAAACCTACGATCAATCGACTGGTTCCTACGACCCCTCGAGTGCCTTTGTCATCGTGGCGACAGAAGACAACACCACCATCGATATCACACCCTCTGTGAAAACCCTCAGCGGAAGACCCGCAAATCAGGAGTTCAGTATCATGCTGAACAGAGGAGAGGCCTACCAACTGCGTTCCAATATGGACTATTATGGCAGCCGTGACCTAAGCGGCACCCGCGTCACTGCCCGCGACTGCAAGAAGATTGCCATCTTCAACGGCAACAACCTCACCTTGATTCCTACCTCAGCCTTCAGCGACTCCGACTGTGTTTTCGAGCAAGCCATGCCCTTGCGCTCGTGGGGAAAGAAGTTTGTCGTGACCAGCTCACTCGAACGAAATGAGGATTATGTCAAAATCACTTCTTCCGCTGACGATAATGTCATCCTCAAAAACGGTGTCCCTTTTCGCACGCTTGATGCCAACGAGTCTTATACCTTCAGGCTGAGCAGCAACGACAAGTCATGTTACCTTGAAGCCACTCACAGCAGTGCGGTGTATTTGTTCAATACCAGTTCGAACGGTTCGGGCAACGGAGCCCCTTCGATGGTGTGGATTGCGCCCATCGAGCAGCGCATCGACGAAATCACCTTCTCTACTTTCGATTACAATCACACGAACGTCAATATCAGCAAACACTATGTGAACATCATTGTTGAAAGCCAGGACATCGGTCAGGTCTATTTCGACAATGCGCTGTTGCCCGCTAACCAATTTGAGCCTGTAGACGGCAACGACCAATACAGTTTCTATCGTCAAAGAATCAATCATGGTGTCCATCATCTAAGCTGCCCCAACGGCATCAACGCACACGTCTATGGCTTCGGCGATGCCCGAGGCTACGCCTACATGGTGGGATCGAAAGCTGCCGACCTTTCCACCACCATCGTCATCGATGATGTCGCCATCCATCCCAACGACACGGTCAGCAACTGCACATTGGAGCCTGTGACTTTCTATGCCGACATCAACCTGAGCGAATACGACCTGCTTTGGGAATTTGGCGACGGCACGACCAGCACAGACAACCCTACCGTCCACAGCTATGGCGACCACAATCTTTATGAAGCCAAACTCACTGTCACCACTGAAGAGACCCCCTGCGGCGGCTCATCCACTTCCAACACCACCCTATTCTACATCGATTCGCGGCGCGACCCCGACATGAACTACACCGATTTCATCTGTGCTGGTGAGTTGTATTCAGGCTATGGCTTAAGCAATATCCTCATTACCAGCGACACCACTTTAACCCGAGAACAGCCCAGTCCCCTCAACCCCGACTGCACGAGCTTGGTCAACGTGGCCATCAGCTGCTTCCCCGTGAGCGACACCACCATTACCGACCTTGTGTGTTTCAAAGGGCCCAGCACCTACACCGAAAACGGATTCAACCTGTATTATGACACTCCAGGGTCTTATACTGATTCACACATTAGCACCAACCAATACGGTTGCGAGAGGCTTGTTCACTTGATCCTTGAAGTGGGTGAAATCATCGACACCGAGGTCCAAACCGAAAGCGGGCATTGCGACTATTTTGAATGGAACGGTAATATTTACAACGCTTCAGGACATTACGCCGACACTATACCCAATGCCGACGGTTGCTACACCATCAACCACCTTGACCTCGAATTGGAATATACCCCGATGCCCACCGACATCTATCCCGTCGACACCTCCAACACAGCCCCCCACTGGGTGATCACCGCCACCGAGTTCCAAATCAGAGATTACGAATTCATGCTGTGGGACAACAATCCTGTCTGCCATTGGGACACTGTGGTCTGGAGTTTTGAGGACGATGTTTCATGGGTGTTGGAACCTTTGGGCAACAATGGAAAGCATTGCAAGATATATGTGCTTGGCCCAGTGGACGACACGGTTTGGCTCAATGCCAGAGTGTACAACGATTGCCTTCTCGAGGGCGTTGAACGCCGATATTGGTTTGTTTGTTCGTTCTATGGAATTGATGAGGACGGTCCTTCGACAAGCTCAAGGACCTTTGAGGTAACACCCAATCCCAACAACGGTGAGATGACTTTGCATTTCAGCCCATTCGCACAAAAGGCTTACGTGCGCGTCTATGACATGCGCGGTATGCTTATCGACCATTTCCAAACCGATGATACAACGGTATCCTATCACAATCCATCGCTGGCACAAGGCATGTATTTATTTGTTGTCACCAGCAAAAACGGTACTTTAAGCAAAAAAGTAATTATACATCCATGAAACGACTGAAGAACTCCATATTGCTATTTCTCTTGCTTGCGTCGCTCACGCTTCCATCCCGTGCTCAGGATGTCACTACCCAAGGCACCGAGTTTTGGGTATCGTTTATGAGTAACGGCTACAAAGACCGTTGGGATGAGACATGGCTGCGCATACAACTGCTCATCAGCGCCAAAGACGCATGCAACTGCACCATCACCAATCCGCGCACAGGCTGGCAACGGTCTTTTGACCTCGAAGCCAACAGCGCCTATCTATTAGACGAAATCGAGGAGCAACAGGCTTACATTGAGATGTACGAAGCCGAAATGGTCATGGACAAGGGCCTCCTCATCACTGCTACAGATACCGTTTCCGTGTATTGTTCCAATATCGCAGTATTCTCTTTCGACGTATCTTACGTCATGCCCACTGAAAGTCTGTCCGATGATTACATCATCCAGACCCCCGACCAAACCAACACCCGCGACATCGAAACCAGTGCGTTTTTGATTGTTGCCACAGAAGACAACACCACGATTGACATCACCCCTGCTTGTTCCACCTTAAGAGAAAGACCAGCGGGAGAAACCTTCACCATCACCATGGACAGGGGGCAAAGCTATCAAGTCAGGTCGAACAAAAGTTATACTGAGTCCCGCGACTTGAGCGGCTCACGCGTCACGGCCAGAGATTGCAAGAAAATCGCCGTGTTCAACGGCAGCAACCTCACCGGAGTACCCCTCTCGTCATCATACGATTTCGACTGCGTTTTCGAACAGGCTATGCCCGTCCATTCTTGGGGAAAGCATTTTATCGTCACTTCTTCCTTAGACCGCGACCAAGACTATGTGAAAATCACTTCATCGACCGACAACAACGAAATCCTCAAAAACGGCCAACCTCTTTGCACTTTAAACGCCACCCAGTCATACACATTCCCAATAAGCAACAACGAGAAATCCTGCTATTTGGAAGCCAACGGGAGCTGTGCCGTGCATCTTTACAACATGAGTGCTCCCAATCACAGCATCGGTGCTCCCTCCATGCTTTGGATTGCCCCGCTTGAACAGCGCATTGACGAGATTACCTTCTCCACCTTCAATTACGAGCACCCAGAAGCAACCATCAATGCGCATTACATTAACATCATCGTGCATAAAGACGATGTGGGGCAAGTCTATCTTGACGGCGCACTGCTACCCGTTTCCCAATTTGAGACTGTGACAGGCAATGATGATTACTGTTTCTACCGGAATTCTATCCAACATGGTGCACATCATCTCGCTTGCGAAAAAGGATTCAATGCACACGTTTATGGTTTCGGAGAAGCAAGAGGCTATGCCTACATGGTAGGATCAAAGGCCAAACCCCTTAATTCATCCATTTTCATCAATGACTTAGCCATAATGCCCCATGATGACTTCCAGTATTGTGTTGATGAGCCCATCACCTTCGAAGCCGAGGTGAGCCTCCAAAACTACACGCTGTTGTGGGACTTCGGCGACGGCACCACCAGCACCGAAAACCCTGTCACCCACACCTACAACGACAAGCGCATCTACACTGCCATGCTCATCGTTAATGCAGGAGAAAACGGTTGCCAACCGGCGGCTACCGACACCACCTTATTTTATATTGACGCCACGCAACAATACATCATTAAGCACGAGGACATCTGTGCCGGTGAGTTGTACACAGGTTACGGGTTCACCGATGTGCCCATCAGCAACGACACCATTCTCAGCCGTGTACAGGACAACCCCTTGCATCCTATATGCCAGGACTCGCTGCTTGTATATGTCACCGTCCATTCCCCATCCCACACCATCTTCGACGACAGCCGATGCTGGCATGGGGAACCGAGTGTTTATGACGACCATGGCTTCAGATTCGTTTACGACCATCCTGGAGTTTTCGACCGACATCTCAATCTGCAAACCCTCCACGGCTGCGACAGCATCATCGACCTGCATCTCACCGTAGCCGAACAAATCACCCATGAATTTGAACACAACGAATGCAGCAACAGCTTTGTTTGGGACGGAACCATCTACAACACGTCAGGCATCTATGAGAAAACATACGTTTCATCAAGCGGTTGCGACAGCATCGTCACGCTGCACCTCACCTTAGGTATACCACAACATACCAGTTTCGACACCATCACCTGTGGCATCTTCCATTGGAATGGGCAAGACTACACTGTTCCAGGCGACTATCAACAGCATTTTACCACTATTGACGGCTGCGATAGCATCGTCGATTGCCACTTGACATTTGGCAGCGACGTGGTAGGCACTACCACCGAAGCATCGGAATGTGATTCCTACTATTGGTTAGGTACAAACTACACCGAGTCAGGACTTTACGAAAAGACCTTGTCGACCGTTTCGGGTTGCGACAGCACCGTCTACCTCAACCTCAGCCTGCGATACACCCCCGATCCGACAGACATCCGTCCCGCTGACCCAAGCAATACGGCACCCCACTGGGTAGTTACCACCACAGACTTCGAAATCCAAGGATACGAATTCATGTTGAAGGACAATAATCCTGCCTGCCATTGGGACACCGTGGTTTGGAGTTTCGAGAATGACATTCCTTGGGAATTGGAGCCTTTGGGCGACAAGGGAAGCCACTGTAAGGTTTATGTACTACATCAACTGGAAGACACGGCATGGCTTAACGCCAAAGTTTACAACAACTGTTTTCCTGATGGCATCGAGCGCCGCTATTGGTTAATTAGTTCATTCTATGGTATTGACGAGGACGGTCCTTCGACAGGCTCAGGAACCGACTTAGTGACCTTCAGCGTCGCTCCGAATCCCAACAGCGGGCAGATGCAGCTCCATTTTGAGAACCTCATCGGAAAAATCGACCTCAAAGTTTATGACCTGCACGGTGCCTTGATTGACCACTTTCAGGTCCAAAGCGATGCGAGTTCCTATTCCGTTCCATACCAATGCAAGTCGCTGGCCGAAGGCCTCTATCTCTTCGTGGCTACAGGACAAAACAAGGTTCTGACAAAAAAAGTGAAAATTTCTCGATAATTTGTTGTTGAAACGGAATTTTTTGTATTTTAGCGGAAAAATAACAACTCAAAAATTTAAAGCCATGAAACAGTCCAAGTTTACCATTTTGATTTTTGCGGTACTCTTTTCCATCACTTCCGCTACATTGGCTCAAAACACTTCGACCCAAGGCACCGAGTTTTGGGTATCGTTCATGACCAACATAACGTATCCTTTAGGTTTTCCTGAGGCTCAATGGCTTCATACTGAAGTTCTAATCTGTGCCAAAAGGGACTGCCAAGGCATCATCAAAAACCCCAATACGGGCTGGTTACAAAGATTCACCGTTGAAGCCGACAGCATTTTCGTTATCGACCTTCCCCGTAACCAGGCTTATTTCGAAGAATATCAATATGAGCAAATTAGGGACAAAGGGGTGATCATCACCACAACAGACACCGTTTCGGTGTATTGTGCCAACAACGTTCACGGTTCATTTGACGCCTCGTATGTACTGCCTACGTCAAGCCTTGCCGATGATTATATCATCACATCCTATAGCCAATCGAACTTAAGCAATCATGGCCCTAGCGGTGCCTTTGTCGTCGTTGCGACAGAAGACAACACCACCATAGATATTACTCCGTCTGCGCCCACACTGGGCGGAATACCCGCCCATCAGGAGTTTAGCATTACCTTGAACAGGGGGCAAGCGTATCAAGTGCGTTCAACTCATTGGGGCGACAAACGTGACTTAAGCGGCACCCGGGTCACCGCCCGCGATTGTAAGAAGATTGCCATTTTCAACGGCAACGAAAGAATTGGGATTGGCAATGGATCCGGCAGTTGCGTTTTCGAACAGGCCATGCCACTGCGTTCATGGGGCAAGAGGTTTATCATAACCAGTTCACTCCACCGAGATGCGGATTATGTCAAAATCACCTCATCGGCCGACAACAATGTCATCCGCAAAAACGGAGAGATCCTTTGCACTCTTGATGCCAACGAATCATTCACCTTCAGGTTGAATACCGGCAACAAGTCCTGCTACATTGAAACCTCACGCAGGAGTGCAGTATACCTGTTCACATCCAGTGCAACCCTCCTCACTTCGGACGTAGGATCACCTTCCATGGTGTGGATTGCGCCCATCGAGCAACGCATCAACGAAATCAATTTCTCCACTTTCAATTATGACAATGAATATGAATTTGAATTCAACATAGACGAACACTACTTGAATATCGTCGTTAAAAGCCAAGATGTCGGTCAGGTTTACCTCGACCATGTGCCGATACCTTCCTACAGGTTTAGTGCCGTTTCCGGCAACGCCCAATACAGTTTCGCCCGTCAAAAGATCAGCCCCGGCACACATCATCTGAGTTGCCCCAACGGCCTCAACGCCCATGTGTACGGCTTCGGATACTGGAAACATGAGTACCTCGACCACGAAGTAAGGATAAGCTACGCTTACATGGTAGGCTCAAAAGCCACCGTCCGCCCCTCTTCCATCAACGTCAACAATGCCGCTATCCTTCCTAACGACACCATCGGCGACTGCGACTTGGGACCTTTGACTTTTTTCGCTGACATCAACCAAGCCAATTACGACCTCCTTTGGGAATTTGGCGACGGCACCACCAGCACCGACAACCCCGTCATCCACAACTATAGTGTTCGCGACCTTTATGAAGTCAAACTTACTGTCACCACAGAAGAGGTTCCATGTGATGGCTCATCCACTTCCAACACATACAAGTTATATATCGATTCGCGACGCGATCCCGACATGAACTATTCCGACGAAGTCTGTGCAGGAGAGTTGTATTCAGGCCATGGCTTCAGTGATGTCCTCATTACCAGAGACACCGTTTTGACCCGAAAGCAGCCCGGTCTCACCAATCCTCACTGCATGATCCATGTGAATGTCGACATAAGTTGTATTCCCTTAGACGAAACAACCGTCACAGAAAGCGGACATTGCGACTTCTTTGAATGGAACGGCAATACTTACAACACTCCAGGACTTTATACCGATACCATTCCCAACACCGAAGGTTGCCCCACCATCCATCACCTCGACCTTGAATTGAATTTTACCCCATCGCCCACCGAAATCTATACCGTCGACATCGCCAACACGGCACCCCACTGGGTGGTCACCACAACGGACTTCGAAATCCAAGGGTACGAATTCATGCTGAAGGACAATAATCCTTCCTGCCACTGGGACACCGTGGTTTGGAGGTTCGAGGATGACATCCCTTGGGAATTGGAGCCTTTGGGCGACCATGGAAGCCACTGTAAGGTCTATGTACTGCATCTACTGGAAGACACGGTATGGCTCAACGCCAGAGTGTACAACGACTGTTTCCCTGATGGCATCGAGCGACGCTTTTGGTTAGTAAGTTCGTTCTATGGTATTGAGGACGGCCCTTCGACGGGCTCAGGGGCCTTTAGCGTAGCTCCGAATCCTAACAACGGGCAGATGCAGCTGAACTTTGAAAACCTCTATGGGATAATCGACCTAAAAGTCTTCGACATGACAGGTCGACTCGTTGACCATTTCCAGACCTTCAATGCGACCCATCAATGCTCGATTCCTTACGACTGCAAGTGCAAAGCCAACGGAATCTATCTCTTTGTCCTCAATAACGCAGGCCGAACTTGTACAAAAAAGGTGTCAATAATCAACCCATTACAATAAAAAACAAAAAAATCCGTTCGTTTTTAGCGTTGGTAAACTCTAAATCCATATATTTGCCAGATTATTTTCAACCATGAGATTACCTCATGCCTTACACTAAGACGATGAAGAAACATCTAATCAGAGCATTGGTATTGTTTTTTGGGCTCACAATGCTCAGTTCTTGCTTGAAAGACAATCCCAAAGAGAACGCTACCGTCTTCTACGGGCACCAGCAAATCCCAAATATCAACGAGTTCATGCCTCAGTCCCTTTTGGAAGCCTTGGGCAACCAGAACTTGTATTTTGGCGACGAGCCGCCCAAGCTTGAAGGATGCTATATTGCCGACAGCATTGTGGCAACGAGAATCATCCGCATCCCCGAAAGTCATTGGATTCAAACTGAAGGCCCTATCCAAGGCATCAAGCAATTGAGATTCAAAGAACAGCATTTTGGAATTGCAAAACTCAAATACGACTTCTTCAATTACAGCCCTCAACTCAATGACATCATCAAGATTGAAGCATCCGACACCGACACCACCTTTATTCTGATGAAGGAATATGTCGACCAATTCACCGCTGACTCCTTGACGCCCGTATACTTTGACAATGAGTTCAGCACCGATGTCTTCAACTCGGTCTATATCATGGGACAGGACCCCTATTTCACGATCTTCTACTACGAGATACGATTGCCTTCCCAATTCCGTCCCCTCTATGCCAACATCATCTCTGGCAAAGTAGAAAAAGAATTCATCATCGAAACCGATACCGTGAACGGATCGACCGATACCATCACAAGACCCGTCATCAAGGACCTCAGATGGGGCATTCAAACCATGAAATATTTCGAGGGAGGACACATTCTCGACCTGATTCTGAATCAAGAGCACCAAACCCCGCCTAAACCTGGAGACATCCTGATCCTAAAAAACGCAAAAGACATTCATATTGGGGAATACCAAGAATAACAACACACATCAACAACTATTAAGATGAAAAAGACAATCGCCATACTAACCTTGCTTTTCATTTTTGGTCATTTTGCCCAAGCCCAATTCAGGAAGCCGTTGACATCGGCGAGCAGCAAGGTGAACTCCTCCGAAGCGCTTTATAATGTCGGTTTTTTTGGCGGCCTCACTTCGACGTATTGGCTTCACTTCGGTGGTACAGAGACGAAATACAACCAGCCTTTCAATTTCGGCCTTGTGGGCGGTCTTGCCGTCGAACGTATGCTCAACAGCAGCACCTCCGTCAGCCTCGAAGGCTTCTATGCCATGCGCAATCTGCAGCTGAACTATGACATTCTCAATTTCCCCATAGCCATCAACCAAAACAAGGATTATTATAGACAATTTGATGTTGATTATCAGGAAGTTGATGTACAAGCCATACTTACCCGCTATCTTTCCAGAGGAACCCTCAGACCTTATGTCTTCGTCGGTCCTCGCTTCATCCTGCCCCTCTCAGGAAAGATGATTTGGCAAAAGAAAGAAATCTTGGACTATGGTACTCCCGAACAACATTTTAGCGAAACGGGAGTCACAGTCGACACCGTTGAAATGACGGCCCAAAACACCCGTAAATTCAATGTAGGTCTGGTGGCAGGTGTCGGTCTTTTATACAAGCTCAATGTAGGCAACTACTACATCTTCATCAAAGCCGACGTTTCAGGTCATGCAGCGGTCATCAACTCGTTCACCTCTGAGGAAATCCATGGCGAGTCGCAGAATGTCATTGGCGCTGGCTACATCGACCCCTATCTGTTGGGCATGCGTTTCAACACCGATGTAACTGCAAAAATCACCTTCATGTTCCCGCTGAAGAAACAGTTGCAAGGTGCTTGCATCAGGTGGGGTGAATACGATTAATTTCTAAATCCCAAACATATGAAGAAAAGTTTACAAACCGTTTTAGCCATGATAATGCTTGCTTTGACGGGCAGCTTTGCTATGGCACAAACCTTCAATTATCCCGTCAAAGGCCGTCAAGGCTTCAGCTTGACAGAGAAAACCCGAGACGGGCTGCACATCAGCTACAACCTGGGGCAGATGTCGTTGAGCCAACTCAACTATCGAGGCGAAGACATGTCGGAGATTACCATCTCTGCCATTGCCCTCCCCAACAATGCAGGCTGCCCTAACCTTCCTACCGAAAGCCGTATGTTGGCTATCCCACATGGTGCCACGGCAAGCCTGCGTGTGGTCAGCTTCGAGAGAGAGACCTTACACAATGTGAACATCGCCCCCGCCCTTCGCATCCAGGCGGAAAACGAGGAACCCGACATGAACTATGTGAAAGACATGAACGTCTATGGCAAAGATGCCTTCTATCCTGCCGAGCCTTTCACCATAGGCAACTCCTACATCCGTGGCATTGAGTCGGTTACGGTGTCCATAACGCCTTTCCAGTACAACCCTGTCACAAAAGACTTAATTGTCTACACCAACATCGAACTTGCCGTTGAGTATGAAGGCGGCAACGGTCATTTCGGTGAAGACCGTCTGCGTTCGCCTTATTGGGATCCTATCTTGGCAGCCGAGTTGATGAACTATGACCAGTTGCCTGTCATTGACTATGCCGCCCGCATGCAAGAGTGGCTTCGCGGCGATGATAATGGTGCCGAGTACCTTATCATCACGCCCAACAACGATGCTTGGGCCGAGTATGCCAACCAACTGAAAGACTACCGCACCCGCCAAGGTATCATCACCAAGGTATTCCGTTTGGATGAGATGCCTGCCAACAACACCAACCAGATAAAGGCTTGGTTCCACAACGCTTATCAAACTTGGGATATTCCCCCTGTTGCAGTCTGTATACTTGGTGACCACGGCACCAACTACGGACAATATGTGCCTGCCGAGTCTGTTCCACACCCTTACGGCAGTTGCATCACCGACAACGGATATGCTGATGTAGTCGGAAACGACAACCTGCCCGATATGGTATTCTCGCGCTTGATTGCCGAGACCCCAGCTGAACTGCCCGTATTTGTAGGCAAGCAAATCGAATACGAATACACCAACCCCAACATGGATCCTTCGTTCTACACCCGTCCCATCACCGCATTGGGATGGCAGACGGAGCGTTGGTTCCAAATCTGCTCTGAAGTATTTGGTGGCTACATGCGTCAGCATGGTTACGATCCGAACCGAATCAACTGCATCTATAGTGGTACACCTGGCAACAGTTGGTCAAGCAACCAAAATACCTATATGGTAACCAACTATTTCGGTCCCAATGGCTTAGGCTATATTCCGCAGACTCCGAGTGAACTCGGTGGCTGGACAGGTGGTACCCCTCAGCAAGTGGTGAATGCCGTCAATGAAGGTTCCTTCTGGTTGCAACACCGCGACCACGGCGAAGAGCATGGATGGGGTGAGCCTGCAGTGAAGAATTCTCATGTTGCCCAAATGAATAACGTGGGCAAGTTGCCCTTCGTCATGTCCATCAACTGCCTCACGGGTAAGTTCAACTACGGTTCCGACTGCTTTGCTGAGGCTTGGATGCGCCGTACCTACAATGGTCAAAACGCTGGTGCCGTGGGTATTCTCTGCCCCACCGAGACTTCTTATTCCTTTGTCAACGATGCTTTCGTTTGGGGCGTTTACGACCTCTTCGATGGCGATTTCATGCCTGACTACGGCCCATACGCCGAAAACACCGGCAACTGGATGCCCGCTTTCGGTAATGTAGCAGGAAAATATTTCCTCGCCCAAAGTTCATGGCCATACAACGCCGAAGACAAGGACATCACCTACACCATGTTCACCGCCCACTGCGACGCTTTCTTGCGCATTTATACGCAAGTGCCTCAGGAAATGGATGTTATGCATCCTGAAGTCATCATCTCGGGTATCGGTGAAATCTCCATCACTGCTCCCGAAGGCTGCATGATCAGCCTCGTAAAAGAAGACGGCGAAGGTGGTTGGGAAATCCTTGCTGTGGCCGAAGCCACAGGCGACCCGCAAAACATTGAGTTTATCCCACAAGTGCCTCCTACCGAAATCCACCTCGTTGTGACAGGCCAGAACTATCTGCGCTATGAGGCTGTCATGACTGTCATCGCTGCCAACGGTCCTTATATCGTTTACGAAGACAAGGTCATCCACGACCAAAACGGCAACGGACAACTCGACTTCGGTGAAGCCATTGACCTCGACATCACATTGAAGAACGTTGGCACTGAGCCGATGAATTCCTTTGAAGCCGTTTTGGAATGCGAATCGGAATACATCACCATCACCAATGGCACTGCCCAGTTTGAAAGCATGACACCTAACGCCTTACAGTCTGTGGCCAATGCCTTCTCGTTCACTGTGGCCGAAAATGTTCCCGACAACACGACCAACCGTTTCACCATCACCGTAACCAACGGCAACGACACCTATGTCAGCAGCCTCACCATGAAAGCCTTTGCCCCCGTCTTCAAGCTCGGCGGCATGACCATCACCGAAGTGAATGGCGATGGCAATGGACGTTTGGATGCTGGCGAAACCGCAAAGCTCAGCTTCCCCATCGAGAACAAGGGACATGCCGATGCCGCCTCCACCTTCGCCACTTTGCAGATGCTTTCGCCTTACATCACCTTGGAAGAAAGCACGGTCAACTTTGACGATTTCAATGTGGGTGATACACAAACTGCTGTTTTCGACATCGCCATTAGCGAGGATACACCTATTGGATACGCATGTCCGCTCGTCCTCAGCGTAGTTTCAGGACTTTACAATTTCCAGAACGACTATGTTGCCAAGGTCGGCCTTATCGTTGAAGACTTTGAAACCGGACAGTTCGGTGAAGGTTGGACCAACGATGCCAACAAACCATGGCATATCGTGAGAGAAGATGCATATGAAGGTCAGTATTGCGTGCGTTCAGGTGCTATTGGCAACAACGGCACCACCACATTGATTCTGGTCCATGAAGCTGGATCCAATGATACCATCTCCTTCTATTACAAAGTGTCATCAGAGAACGGTTGGGACAAGCTGCACTTCTTCATTGACAACCAGGAGAAAAACGATTGGTCGGGTAGCATCGGCTGGACTAAAGCTTCCTATCTTGTTAGCGAAGGCAGACACACCTACAAGTGGACCTATACCAAGGACGGTAGCCAATCCAGCGGCAGCGACTGCGCCTGGATTGATTATGTCAGCCTGCCTGCCGCCCGTGTCATGGCTGGCACCGCCGGCAACGACGTGACCGTCTGCGAAGGCAACGATGCCCAAATCGTGGGCTACGCCATCCACTACGACAACCTGCAATGGACCACCTCGGGCGACGGCACCTTCGATGATGCCACCATTGCTACGCCGATTTATACACCTGGCCCACAAGACATTGAAAACGGGCAAGCCACACTGACCATCACCATCAACGGCCATGACGAGACGATTACGGACGAGATGACGGTGTTTATCGTGGAAAAAGCCGTGATTGAAAACGCGTTAAGCGATGTACACTATTGCGCCATCGATGAGCCTCAACCCATTGCAGTGAGAATCTCCGGCGACTATGTCTCGTTCCAATGGCTGACCGATGGCGATGGCACCTTTGAAGATGCCTCCGCTTTGGAAACCACCTATACACCTGGATTACTGGATATTGCAAACGGAGTTAATATCACTGCCTTTGCCGTTTCACCTGGTTGTGGTTCGGTCACTTACGAATATCCGTTTGAGATGATTGCTGCACCCACTTTGGACATTTCCCAACTGGATTGTATCACAGAAGTTTGCTTAGGTCAAGACTATTTGATACCCAACAGCATCTTTGGATATACTGCTCATGGATTCATAGACGGAAAATTGTATGTAGAAATTGATGGCGTTCCGTATACCATTCTTGAAGGCCAGCCCATCGTCTTGCCTTGCTCAAACGAGGAAGTTGGATACCACAATTTTATATTTTCCAACCTGAACAATGGTTATTGCGAAGGTACCATTTATGAAGGCCGTTTCGACCTTTGGATTCTTGACACCCCCAACCTCACCGTTGCCAATCCTACTGTCAGTATTTGCGAAGGCGACACAGCATCCTTTGAATTGACTGCAACAGGTGGACATGATGGAACAGTTGGACATGAACATCGACCATATACCATTAGCGGCACCGGCATTGACGACTTCTCATTCAATGGAAACAGTTATCTCTTGGAATTGACCCCCACTGAAGATATGGTTATTAACTTGAATCATATTTTTTCACCAGGAGGTTTCTGCAGCTACGATTGTGAAAATGACATAGACATAACGCTTACAGTCAATGTTGAGCCTCATGCCGCCCAGCCCGAAATCAGTGGCGATGCCGAGCTGGATGTGCGCCTCACACCCACCACGACCTATACCATCAGCAATGATGTGATGGTCGGCTTCAGCATCGAGCCTGAAGAGGCTGGCACACTGGTACCTGCCAACGATGGCAAGTCGGTGGTGGTCACTTGGAGCGACACCTACAAAGGTGAAGCCGTCTTAACCGCCACACCTATTTCGGAATGCAACAACGGCAATGGCACATTCGACATCAAGGTGAAGAACTCCACCGATGTGAACGAGTTTGGCGTGAAGGCCAGCCTCTACCCCAACCCGACCAACGGTAACGTCACCATCGAAGCTGAAGGCATGCAACGCCTCACCGTGGTGAACGAACTCGGTCAAGTGGTGTATGATGCCGAGGTGAACAACGACACTGAGACCTTGAACATGAGCCAGTTTGGTGCAGGTGTGTTCATGATTCGCATCTATACTGAAAACGGTGTGGGTGTTAAACGCGTTAGCGTCATCCGTTAACGGATTGGTCCATTGTAAACAGAAAACGGCTGACCCAAAAAGGTCAGCCGTTTCTCATTACAAGGTTATGAAAAAGAGATTTACTATTCGTAATCAGATTATCGCGAAGGCGCATCAATTTGATTGAAACTGCCGCTTCCAGCGATTTTGCCGCTCACCTTGGCATCACCGTAATACCGGATGTCACCTGAGCCAATGATATAATAGTCCAACTTGCCATTCGCTTTTGCAGTCACATCGCCCGAGCCTGTCACGTTGATATCCACGTCCTGCGCTTCAGCTTTTGAGACGATGTCGCCCGAACCTATGACATTAGCATCAAGCTCTGCAATCGAACCTTTCTCTACGACAATGTCACCCGAACCAGTCACGAGCAATTCCAGATGGTCAATATTGACTTCCTCCTTGAAGACGATATCGCCAGACCCGACGACACCAACATTCAACTTCTTTTCATTCAAAGGGCTGACGATATTGATGTCACCACTACTAACAAGACTGATTTCACTAAGGCTCGGAGCAGTGACGTCGATGACAAATTCTGTGGCACGAAGATTGACCTTTTTATGCTCTTTGGACTTTGCCAGCCACAATTCACCGTTATTCGCCTTGATATCTAGATATTCAAGAAGGTTTTCGTCGACCCTGACAGTGCATTTATATTCATCTGCAACAACAAAGTTGACTGTAGCAGGCAAATCACATGAAAGCTCGTTAAACTCGCGGATATTGTACTCGCGGATAATGACATTACCGTTACCTTTGATGGTTTCACCATCAAAAAAATCCTCATTGATGGAGATATGGCATGAACTGAATGCCATACTCATAATGACGGTTGTTAGGATTATAAGGTATCTTTTCATTGTGTTATAGTTTTAATCGATTTCTACTATGACGGAATTCCGCCGAAAAAGTTACAGTTTGATGAAGTTTTTTTGATTTCCGCTTTTTATCTAGATTGCTTCGTTCCTAGCAATGACGCGAAGCGCGTATGGGAGCAAAGCTAAAACATATAGCTGATGTTGAAAGCACCTGAGCGAAGTCTCGCATTGGGTGCTCCTTCACCTGCAAAGAGTGAATTGAGTTGGTAACGGCGTTCTCCACTGATCTTGACTTTTCCCATCTGGAAACCAATGCTCCAACCCATGCCCCATTGATTGGGATTGATGACTAGGTCTGGTTGGTCTTTGATGTTGGCTTTCAAGATGTAGCCATAATAACCACCTATACCAACACTGAGGTCCATTCCCATCCCACCAGCCTTGAACAAAAGATTGACTGGAACCAAAACGGATTCTTGATGATAAGGAAGGTATGAAGCGTAAAGGTCGCTCTCGTCAGGGTATTTGGCGTTGAGATACTCGTAAAGGGCCTTGACCTCCAAAGCCATATTACTGCCCAATCGGGTTTGTGTGGCTATGCCAGCGTCAAATCCATACCTGTTTTTGCCGTTGAAGGCTGCTTTGGGAAAGGCGATGTAGCTGTTGGCAAGTGCGACGGTCGGGCCAATCTCAAATGCCTTTTTCTTGCCACCGTGAATTGCCGCAATCTTTCCTGAGGATTGCATATTGGTTTGACTAGCAAAGCATTCCGTCACATCGGCCAGGTAGTTCGTGATGCGGTCCATGCCTTGATAGTCGATGAGTTCGGCATCGTCTTCAGGCTTGTGGTAAGGCGATTTCAAACCTGTGGTGACATACAGGGTCGGCACGCCTTTCTTGGCGAAGCCCTGCGTATCGGTAGCACCGAAAACGGAGGTTTCAAAGTCATGAATTGTAACATCCATATGCATTTTCTTTGCTTCCTCTTGGAGCACCTTTTTGCCATCCTTAACGGTGGCTGCACCATGCAAACGGAGCGTTTTGCCTTCGTGAAGCCAGCCCACCATGTCGACACTCATCATCAGCTTGATCTTGCTAAGATCCAATTGTTCGGAAAGGTAGTTTGACCCCCAGAGTCCATCTTCTTCAGCATCGAAAGCCACCACAATGACACTGCGTTTCAATTGGCTTTGACGGGCTTTCAGGATGCGGGCCATCTCGATGATGGTTGCCGTACCGGAAGCGTTGTCATCGGCACCGTTGTAAATCTTGTCATTCTTGACGCCAAGATGGTCGTAATGGGCACCGATGATGATGTACTCGTCTTTCAAAACAGGGTCATTGCCAGGGATGACGCCCACGATGTTTTTGAAGGTAGTCGTGCCGTATTTCTCGAAAGGTTGGTAAAAACCTTCCTTGTAATAAGGTTCCACTCCGATTTCTTCAAATTGTTGGACGATATAGCGGGCTGCTTTGTCAGCATAAATGGTTCCGGCATCACGTCCTTGAAGTGAATCACTGGCCAGGAAATAAACATGTCTTGTCAGGCGCTCTTGTTGCGTTTGAGCGAAGGTGATGCTGCCGACGAGGAGCAACATGAATGTAATGATAATTCTGTTAGTTTTCATAGTGCTTATAGCATTGATTTCACGTCTTCTACAGTGACACCCAACAATTTCATTTTCTTAATGACTTCAGGCAGTTCCTTTTCGAGGAACTCCTCGCGCATCTGTTTAAGGACGATGTCCTTGGCTTCGGCGGAGATGAAATAGCCGATACCGCGTTTGTTGTAGATGATGCCCGCTGCCGTCATGGTCTCATAGGAGCGCATGATGGTGTTGGGGTTTACACCGAGTTGGATGCCGTAGTCGCGCACCGACAGGATACGGTCGTCGGCCTTCAGCTCGCCGCGCAGGATTTGCTCATAGAGCTGCGAGCAAATCTGCAAGTATATGGGTTTGTGTGCGTTGAATTCCATGGCTTAGTATTTTTGAGTCTTGATTTTACGATAGGTGAAGAACAACAGCACGATGGTGACGATGATGGAGACAACCAAGCTCCAGACCATGCAGTTATGAAACACCGTAATTTGTTGCTCAGTGGGCAAATCGCTAAAATTGTTAATCCATCTCTTCATAATATCTCCACTGAAAAACACCAGACCCATAATCATGGAAATCAGGTAGGAAATGCCGAGATAGCAAGCAAAGGTTTTGCCAGCCTTGTGCTTCTTGAAGAGCATGTTACCCAACATGAAGATGGCCGCCCATTGTATGATGCCTACATAAAGGCCAGTACGAATCAAACCGATGGGGAACACGTCTTTAACAGAAAAATCCGTTTCTCCTCCAGTGCGAATCACGCCCTCCGAATCATTCATCATGCCGACGAGTTCATTGAGGCTATAAAGGTGTATTGGCTTCTCGAAACCACCAAACGGGAAGATCGACAGAAATGCGTCAATCAAGTAACTGCCAAAGAAGGCGACAATGGGTGTGACGATGGCGCAGTAGATGAACATGCTGACAAACTTCTCCAAGGAGGAAGTAGGCATCATGGCGAAACCGATACCCTCGCGCGAAAGGTTGGCTTTGCCATAAACCTTGGAAGGCACCTGCATCATGGCGATGACAACCACAATGGCGATGAAGCCCAGGCGGACAGCTCCTTCGGTCTCACTGCCGAACAGAAGGTTGAAAATCCAGAAGATGGCGGGCAGACAGCAGAACACGATAAGCGAGGTGCCAAAATTGCGGATATACATCTTGCCGTCGTTGAGCAAGAGATTCTTGAAACGGTTGAAACTGAATGTGTTATTCATGACTTGTTTCTCCTATTAGCTAAAGATTTGTTTGATGGTTTCCTTGTTTTTCATGACAGTGTTGAACAACACCTCGATGCTGACCTTGCTGTCGAGACCTTCGGTGTTACGGATGACGTTGACATAGCCGCCAGGGATCATCTCGCTGTAGAGTGCGCTGTCCTCCTTCTCCGTGCCGTAGTCGAAATAGAGGCGGTCGGTGATGTCGCGGAACGAGGCCTTGAGCAGCACCTCGTCGTGGTCAAGGATGATGATGGGGTCGATGAGGTTCTCCACATCCTTCACCTGGTGGGTGGAGATGATGATGGTACGGTTGTCGTTGGCATGCTTGGCGATGACCTGACGGAAGAGGGTCTTCGAGGGGATGTCCAAACCGTTGGTGGGCTCGTCGAGGAGCAGGTAATCGGTGTTGAGCGACAAAGCCGAGGCGATGAGGCACTTTTTCTGTTGTCCAAACGACATCTCGGCGTACTTGCGCGTCGGGTCGACGTCTAACTCTTTGCAGAGTTCGCGGAAGAGGCTCTCGTCGAAGTTGGGGTAGAACACACCCAGCTCCCTTATATTATTAATAGGTGTACCCTCCGGGATGGCGAAGTCTTCCGAGATGAAGTAAATCTTCTGGAGAGTTTCAGGAAGGCGGTTGAAAGGTGCGATGCCGTCCACCTCGCAGGTACCGGCAGTCGGCTTCTGCAGACCGCTGATGAGTTTTAGCAGGGAGGTCTTCCCCACTCCGTTTTCGCCTAGCAGCCCGTAGATGTTACCTTTCTCGAAGCCGAGGCTGATGTTTCTGAAGACTGGCTGACTCTTGTAGCCGAAGTCTAAGTTTTTAATTTCAATCATGCTGTTGTATTTTTGTGTTAGTGTATTAGTCAAATAGAACACTGCAAAAGTACAACAATTTTCATTACTGTCAAGAGAAATTTGACTTTTTTTTCGAAAAATTTTTGAAAAGAATCAAAATAAGCTGATTTATAGTATGTTAGATTCCAGCCTATCGGCGGGAATGGAGTTAAATTAGTAAATTAATATGCGGCGGCCAGTAACGTCTATGAATTGGAAAGGTCAAAAGCCGCCGCAGGATAACTATAGAACTACCTCCATTCCCGCGCAGCGGGAAACTCCTATTACTTAATCTTATTATAGTGGCAAACCATTATCTCCCCCTTATCCTTCGCGCGGAGATGCATCGCCCCGCCAAGGCAGTTCTTATACACTTCGCACGCTGCACATTGACCCGACTTCATCCAAGCACGGTCACGGAAGAGTTGGAAACGGTTTTCCCAAACGTCCAAGAAATCGTCTTGGTAGATGTTGCCTTGCACATAGCTGCGGTCGATGTTGGGGCAAGCAGAAATAGAGCCGTCAATGAGGATGGAACCGACGGTGATACCCGCGCGGCAGAAATAGAACCAGTCGCGGACCTTGCGCTCGTAGGAACCGACGTAAGCCTCGCAACTGAACTTGCAGTCAATTCTCCCCTCCTTTCGGGTCGCGACGATGAAGTCCATCAGCTGGCAGAACTGTTCGTCGCTGAGTTGCAGGCTCTTGTCAGTGGCAGCACGGCCAATCGGGTCGATGGTGAACAAACGCCAAGCCTTCACCTTGTGCTCGATAAGCATCTGCTTGATGGCCTCCAACTCGCCGAAATTCATCGGGCTGACGCAGGTCACAATGTCGAATGTGGGCAGACGCTTCTCGTTGGCAATCAAGTCGATGGCTCGCATGGCGTGGTCGAAGCTGCCTTGGCGTTTGCGGAAAGCATCGTGTGTGTCGCGTAGGCCATCAAGGCTGATGGTGATGCTGCACATTCCCGCATCTATCAACTCTTTATGCTTCGCTTCGTCGTAGGCATAACCGTTGCTGACGATGCCCCAAGGGAAGCCGTGCTGTCGCAGTTGTCGCCCGCAATCGGCCAAGTCGGGGCGCACCAAAGGTTCTCCGCCCGTGATGACGACCAACACCGAATTGCGCTTGTATTTAGTTTCTAGGGGTTTAATCGCGTTCAAGAAGTCTTCGAAAGGCATGTCCTTGTAGCGCGACGAGGCCAAACAATCCGACCCGCAATGCTGGCAGTTGAGGTTACAGCGTTGTGTACACTCCCAAAAGAGGTAGTTCAACTCATGGACTTGGGTCTCCTTGCGTCGAAACCAGTTATGGAAGGCCTGAAGAATCATTCAGCAGGTTGCCTTTCCAACTTGATTTTCAGCCCAGTATGGTCAGAATCCAATGAAACCAAGGTATCAAAGGGTTGATAATTCCCATCTGAATCCGTCACATTAATGGACAATGTGGATACCATTTCACTATTGGTCCATTGCAACACTTCAAAATAGCCGTTTTCATCCGTAGTACCACTGATATGATCTGTGTCATAATTCGAATGATACGTATCCAATTGAATGCCTTGCAAAGGCTTGCCAGTAACCTTGTCGGTCACATAGCCACTGATGCGGATTTCAACAACACCAAAATCCCTTGGCGTGCCATAACAGGCCTGCATGATGAACATCACCGTAGTGAGTGCCGAGGCTTTCATCAGCCCTCTTAACCATTTGTATATTTTCATAACGTTCTATTGCTGTTTATTTCTTGATACTCAATAAAACACCGAGGATAACCCCGAGGAAAGCTGCAAACAGCACCTGAAGCGTAGGCGGCAGCAAGAAGGTGATGGTATGCGCAGGATACCAAAACAACGGGATGGTCTTGACGAAGACAAAGCCATACTGAATGTCCCAATTGATTTTCTCCGACAGTGCCTCTTTGATTTTCAGCGGGCTGCTGAAAAAACCTTTCAAGGAACCACCTGTTTCAGCAATATGGATGTCGGTAATCTTATGGAAGGTCATGAAAACGGGTGCAAACAGCGTGTTCATCAGCACACTGACGCAAAGGGCGACAAAAGCCTTGCCCCAACTGAGGTCGCCAGCAAACCATTCGGCGGCTTTTCCATTCAAGTGGAAACCTCCATCGAGCAGTTTCACCGTGCCCGTTTTGAAGATGGTCATGGCGGAGGCAATGACCACACCCAACACACCCCAAACCAGCAACTTAGGCAAAAGGCCAAAGCCTTGCTTCATATACACGCCTTCACGGATACGCATGGCCAGCATCTCGCCAAAGGTACCAAGGATGGCGAACTTGAAGAAACTCATCAACAGACCATGATTTTTGGTGGTCTCGTTGAACCAATCCCATGCACCGGGGATAAAGGCGAAGCCACAAATCACAGCTGCCCAAATGACAATCGTGATGAAATCAGATTTTTTCATACCTTGTTTCGTTTATCCAGTTCCTTGTTCTGCCAATAGCGTCCCAGCAGGCACAGCAGGCACACCCCACAAAGGATGCCGCCGAGCACAAAGCCAGTCTGGTCCTCGCCTTTGGCCTTATACAGATAGATGCCATAACCGAAGATGGCCAAATCCACAATGATGCTGAGGATATAGCCAATGGTACGGCTGGTCTTGTCGGTCTTCTTCAGCAAAAGGTTGTCAATCACAAAGGTGAGGGCGACCAACCCAGCGTAGACCAAATAATAGGTGGCTTTTTCGGTAATCATAATTCTATGTTTAGGCCTGTAGAGACGCGGCGCGCCACGTCTCTACAAACCGAACAATTATTTTTCAATACGGATACGTGCATCCACGGCAACGACATTCTTCGGATTGCCCAGCAACGGGTTGAGGTCCATCTCGGCAATCTCAGGAGCGGCCATCACCAAGGCTGCCACTCTTGCAATCTGCTCGGCATAGACGTCCACGTTGACGGGTTGCTGGCCAC
>CAMYXV010000012.1 GCA_947303055.1 uncultured Bacteroidales bacterium | reverse complement strand
ACGAGGTGATTCGCCTCTCGGGCATGAACCTCATCATCAACGACACGGACCACCCGCTCATTATCAAAGTGGCCTCTATCCAAAAGGCGAGGATGCAGATTTATTTTATCGACAACGACGACTTCTTCACAAAGAAAAAGTACTTGATGTATGACGAAAAGGGCGTGTTTTGCGAAGACAACGACTACCGCTGCGTGTTCTTTACGCGTGGTGTTATCGAGACGGTGAAGAAACTCAACTGGTCGCCCGACGTCATCCACTGCCATGGCTGGATTTCCGCTTTGATGCCTGTCTATATCAAACGCGCCATGAACGTCCGCGACAACCCGCTCTTCAACGAGACCAAGATTGTCTATACCATTTACGACGACGGTTTTACGGAGGAGTTCAAACCTGGGTTCGACAAGATGATGAAGCTGCCGGGCATGACGGCCAAAGACCTCAAGTATTTCAAGGAAGCCAACTATGTCAACCTGACCAAGGCCGCCATCGACTATTCCGACGGCATCGTGGTCAGCACCGAGCACCTGCATCCTGAGATTGAGGCTTATCTGCAAACTGTCAAAAAGCCCGTCCTTTCTTATCAGGAACAAGTGCATTATGCCCAAGCCTGCAACGATTTTTACGACGTTCTCCTTCAGAAACAATAAGGACCGCATTTTTGAGTTATCTCACAAAGAATCACCTCAGTAATTTTCGACATGATGAAAAAACATCATTCAACTGCTCTAATCCACTTGGCATTAATGATTGGCACGCTGGCATTGGCTTTTGCCTCGTGCAAGAAATCGCCTGAGACCATCGGCAACAACCTCATTTCCGAGAACAACTATATTGCCGTTTATCATACCGATACGACCGAAATTGTCTGCCATTCCTATTTTGACTCCATTGCCACGAGCAACGCCGCCAGTGCTTTGCTGGGCGCTATGAAAGACCCCGTTTTTGGTACTACGGAAGCAGGATTTTACACGCAGTTCCGTCCTTCTGTGGCAGGTCAAAGCTTCGGCAACAACCCTGTGATGGACTCATTGGTTTTGCAGCTTTGCATCTCTGGCTACTATGGTGACACGATGACGATGCAGACAGTACATGCCTATGCACTGACGGACTCCCTTATGGTGGATTCGACTTATTATAGCTACACCTCGGTTGCGACAGAAAACATCGACCAGGCCAATAGCTATCATTTCTGGCCGCATCCTAAAACTAAGGTCCACATCATCGGTACCGATACCGTTACCCAGCCGATTATCCGTGTTCCACTGAGCCAAGAACTGGGCAATTATCTGATGACGCTCGACACCTCTGCTTACTCGCGCCCTGACTTGTTCAAGCAACACTTCAAGGGTCTTTATCTGACCTGTGACCCTGTGAGTACGAACGGTGCCATTTCCTATATTAACCTGACCAACAACTCTTACACCCTGTTGCAGCTCTATTATCACGATGCGGCCACTCCCGAGAAGCCTATGCGTTACAATTTCTATGTGACTTCTTCGGATGCCTATTTCAACCATTTCGACCACGACTACACGCAAGGTAGCCCTGAGTTTGTCAGTCAACTGATTGATGGCCAAGAGGCATTGGGTCAGTCGGCACTCTTTCTGCAGACCATGGGTGGCGTGAGGGCTTGGGTGAAGTTCCCCAATCTCGGCCATTGGACCGATTCGCTGGAAGGATGCCATCTTGTGGTCAATGAGGCCAAGCTTATCCTGCCCGCCTCCACCATGTTGACCGACTCGATTTACAAGGCACCCTCGAACTTTATCTTGTTGGGTTTCAATGCCGACAGCACCACCTACCTTTTGCCCGACTATTACGAAGGCACAGGGTATTTTGGTGGGACCTATAGTACAAGCAATCAGGAGGTCATGTTCCGTGTCACCGAATACGTTCAGAGTATGATTATGGAAAAGAAAGAGAACGTTGGCCTCAGCTTGGGCATCAACGGAGCGGCTTACAATGCCAATCGTTTGGTCATCAACGGCCCCGAATCCAATGAGATGGAGAGGATGCGCCTTGAGGTTACCTATTCGATTGTGAATGAATGAAGAATGCTGAATGTTGAATTTTAAATCTTTGAATTTTAAATCTTAAATCTTGAATTATAAAATCTTTGGAATATGAAAAAATTGCTTATCGCCGCTTTGGTACTGGTCGGATTGACCTGCCAGGCACAGAAAACCACAGAAAAGGAAACCGTCGTCGTCATTAAGACCAGCATGGGAACCATGAAGGCCAAATTGTATAACGACACCCCGCAGCACCGCGACAATTTCATCAAATTGGTGAATGAAGGCTGGTACACCGGCTCGCCTTTCCACCGCGTCATCAACCAATTCATGATTCAAGGCGGACAAAACAAAGACGGTCGCCTCGATCCAGGCTACACCGTTCCTGCCGAGTTCAAAGACAACCATTTTCATAAAAAAGGTGCTCTTGCTGCTGCCCGTCAAGGTGACCAGGTGAACCCCAAGAAGGCTTCCAGCGGTTCGCAGTTCTACATTGTGCAAGGCAAAGTGTACGACGACAAATGGTTGGATATGTTTGAAAACCGTTCTGGCAAAGTGTTATCGGCCAAACAACGTCAAGCCTACAAGACCGTTGGTGGCACGCCGCATCTTGATGGTGACTATACCGTTTTCGGTGAAGTGATCGAAGGCTTGGATATTGTCGACAAGATTGCTGCCGTGAAAACCGGCCGCATGGACGTGCCCGTTGAGCCGGTGACTATCATTTCCGTTACGATTGAAAAAGGCTGCGAGAAAAACTGCCAGAAAGGCGGTGAAAAGAGCTGCTGCCATTAATCATTAATCCCATGAAAGAAAGAATCGAAGAGATACTATCCCAAGTGCGTGACTTCCAGGCCGATAGCAAAGAGGCTTTGGAGAATTTCCGCATCACTTATCTGAGCAAGAAAGGCATTATCCCCGCTTTGTTCGCTGACTTCAAGAACGTGGCTCCCGAGCTCCGCAAGGAGATGGGCATGAAGCTCAACGAGCTGAAGAATGTCGTGCAAGACAAGGTGGAAGAGCAGCTGCAAAAGTTCGAGAACCAACACTGCAACGATGCTGGCTTCGACATGAGCATGCCCGCTGCCGACATGAAGGGTGCTCGTCACCCCTTGTCCATCGTGCGCCGCGACATCAACGAGATCTTTTCACACCTAGGCTTCACCATTGCCGAAGGTCCCGAGATCGAGGACGACTACCACGTGTTCTCGGCCTTGAACTTCCCGCTTGACCATCCCGCCCGCGACATGCAGGACACCTTCTTCATCAGCAAGGAGCCCAATGTCAACAAGGCCTCGGATGTGTTGCTACGTACCCACACCTCGAGTGTGCAGGTCCGCGTGATGGAGACCCATCAACCGCCTATCCGCATCATCGCTCCTGGCCGTGTGTTCCGCAACGAGGCCATCTCGGCCCGCGCCCATTGCATCTTCCACCAGATTGAAGGCCTTTACATTGACGAAGGCGTCTCTTTTGCCGACCTGAAACAGACCTTGTACCACTTTGTGCAGG
Source organism: uncultured Bacteroidales bacterium (assembly GCA_947303055.1). GTDB lineage: Bacteria > Bacteroidota > Bacteroidia > Bacteroidales > F082 > Limimorpha. Next base: position 30,258 of record CAMYXV010000012.1, on the reverse strand, counting down.
AGTTCTTCGGCGAGGGCACCAAGGTGCGTTTCCGCCCCTCTTATTTCCCCTTCACCGAGACCTCGGCGGAGATGGACATCTCGTGCAACATCTGTGGCGGCAAGGGCTGCAACATCTGCAAGCACACAGGCTGGGTTGAAATCCTCGGCTGTGGCATGTGCGACCCCAACATCCTCATTGCCAGCGGCATCGACCCGGAGAAATACACGGGCTTTGCTTTCGGCATGGGTGTGGAGCGCATCGCCATGCTGAAATACGGCATCAACGACCTGAGGCTGTTCTTCGAGAACGACTTGAAGTTCTTGGAGCAGTTTGAGTTGGCTTGATGGGATTGCTATTCAGACAAAAAAACCGAGGCTGATGTCTCGGTTTTTTTTGTATATGGCACCTGTGCGGTGTTTAATGGATTAGTACTAAAAAAACGCTGATTATTCAGCTGTTCGGAAATTCCAGATAACTTGTGTTTTTAATGGATAATTTGCTAATTTTGCAGCGAAATGATAGACAAATAAATCAATTAATGAGATACTACGGAAATAAAACCAAGTTGTTGCCTTTTATTGAAAATGTTGTCAAAAGCACGGGCATCAATGGAACATCCAATTTTGTGGATTTGTTTTCAGGAACGAGTTCTGTAGGCAGGCATTTCAAGAAAATGGGTTATACGGTTATCTCAAATGATAACTTGGAATTTTCCTATGCTATTTCTAAAACTTACATCGAATTAAACGATCAGCCTCGTTTTGCTAAATTATGTAAAGAGCTAAAAGTAGGTGACATTGATGATGTATTTAGTGTGTTTAGTCTCTAATTGTCGCGTAATACATGAAACTCCAGGTTTTGTCAAATATTAATTATCCAATTGGTAATCTTATCAATTTTGAACTTCAACAGGCGAAAGAAGCACGTATTGCGGTCGCTTTTATGAAGGCAACGGGGATTAAAGTTATAGAAGATTCCATGAAACAATGCCTTCAAAAGGAAGGTAAAATAGAGATTATTACTGGACTAGATTTTAAGACGACAGACCCACAGTCGATTCAATACATTTTGAATTTGAAAAAAGATTGCCCAAATCTAGAATTCTATTGTTACGCAGACAAATTGGATAATACAACGAGCATTGTATTTCACCCTAAAATATATCTTTTTTCTAATAATAAAGAAAAAACCTCTATCGTTGGAAGTGCCAATTTAACAGGTGGTGGACTAACTACCAATTTTGAGGTAAATACGATAATAAAAGAAGAGAAGCCTCAGTACTATTCCCAATTAGAAGCAATTTACAATTCGGTTAAATATACTGACACAATTTTTACTCCAGATGAAGATTATCTGTTGCGTTATTCGGCAATTTATAGTACGTTTAGAAAAAACGGGCTAAAAGCCCTAAAAGACGAAAAAGTAAAAAAAGAGATAACCGAAATAAAGAGAATTGAGGAATTACTCCCTGGTGCGGTTCCTACGATGAAGCAAATGATAATTGAAGCAATAAAGACTTTATCAAATGACACAACGGAATACGTTCATTTAAAGGATATTGGTGATTTTGTTTTAAAAAGAATAGAAGAACAAAACCTGCACTATTCTATGACTAATTTTAGACAGATTTTACGAAAGTGTATTTACTTTGATTTAGTTGGTTATGGTGGTAAATACAATAAAGAACTTTTTGAAAGCAAAGAAAAATATTCAGGACTCTTTAAACTAACGGACAATGGAAAAACGTATAAGGGAAAATGATTTTGAGCAAGTTACAGTTGTCTGTAACAATTGTGGCAATGAAATGAAGTTTTTTTCAACAGATGAAGAAGGTGATATGTTCTTTCTTCAGTATTTGTGTGAAAAATGTGATAAGGTTGCGTGGGTGTTAGATAACGAGAAACGTTACTTGAAAGATATAGAAAGATTCCTTTTTAGTCATAATATTATACGAGACAAAAATGTAAAATAGAAGAAATATGGCAACAAAAGATGTAAAAATTTCTTTCCACACCTTAATTCAACACATGTGGAAGCAAAAACAAGAGGATGAAGAAAAAGAATTTCCCTTTTATCTTATAGGTGATGTATTAGAATACATTGGCAGTTTCAAAGAAAAAGATAAGAAAAAGAAATTCTATGATTTGCGGGACAATAAGTTTTGCTTTATTGATTTCGTGAATAAAACAGAATTAAACGATGTTGATGTTGCTTATGTTGGCGTTTTTAAAAGTGCAAGAAGTGATTTTAGGCCCAATCTGATAAATAAAAGAACAGGTAACGAGAGAACAAATCCAAAAGAAAGGAGCGAAGGCGATATAGAGAAAACGCACTTTCTTGTTAAAATCTCGAAAATAAATAACGAAGTGTACCTGTTTTTAGAGAAAAATTTCATGGGGATTTCTTCAACCGTTTTTGTGAATTATATTACGCAATTCACCGGTGCATATTTGAATAGTATTGACCAAAGGAGAAATTTTCATATTCTTAAGACAGATATAATGATGAATAATTTTCTTACTGAAGTAGAAAGATTGACTCGAACAACATTGGCAGAAGTATATTTTGATAAGCAATTATTAGGGAGTGATGCTTTGAATTTCTCAAATCGTACCGTTTCGTTAAAAAGAGACATTATGCTGACAGCCAAAGCGTCACCCAAAGAAAGCATTACTGAAGTTGGAATAGATTTTTGGAATAAAATGCAACATAAAGATTCTCTTATTTCAAGAGTGAGGGTTAAAGGGGTAGACGAAAACAACAATTCCATATTACTGGATACATCCTTGCTTTGTAAACAAGAGTTTGTTTCTGTTGATTTGGATTCAGAAACAGGAGAAGTCAACTCTACTCAACTTTTATCAAGACTGCAAAAGATGGCCAAAGATTTTTGATGATGGAATATTTGCTGCTTATTGCTGAATTCCATCTTATAAAACGATGGAAAATACTAAAGGCCGTTTGTCTATCAATAGTATTGGGATTGTGCGTGTATTATTTGTCGAATGACTGTTTTTATTATCGACATGCGGTGGGGTATCAAAATAATATCACAACAGTGTTGGGCATTTTAATTGGTTTTACAATTTCTGTTTTTGCCATTTTATTATCAGTAGAGAATGGTAGTATTCGTGAAGCAAAGAAAAAAGAGACTGAAATTATTATTTACTCTCGACCTGTTTATTTGTATGAAACACTTTTAGTAGAATTGGCTTATATTATTATTATCCAAGGTTTCTTATTGATTTCGAATTTCGTATATCCGCTTTTTGTTGATGTTGCAACAAAAACAGGTAAGGTATTTTTCTCAATTAGCATTTCACTCACTACTTATAGCATTTTATTGCTACTTAGAAACGTGCTGAATTTTTATTTCATATTAACAAAAAAGGAAAAGAATGGAAATGTCAAGAATTGATCATATATCACTCCATTTCGTTGGCAATAAATCCATCGATAATGGTATTATCTTGTCAAAATCTAATCTTGTCGTTAAAGATGAGATCAGAAACCTGTTGGTAAACTTTTTTCTTGCTCCATTCACATCCGAAGAATACTTTGAACTATACCACGATAGCGGCATTGAGTACAATGTTGTATTTGGAGCAGTCTCACAAATTTTTGACGACCCAGAAACGCTATATGACCAATCTGTCAATCTCGCCAAGCATCTATACGACCAAAGTACCCACCCGAAAATCAAGGGCGGCGAGTTTTACACGGTCTATTTCAAAGATTGTATCGTGGATGGCGATACAGTGGATGCTGTTGGATTGTTCAAGTCAGAGAACAAAGACACTTTTTTGAAAGTGTTGCGAGAAGATGGGAATTTCAATCTTGAAAGCGAACAGGGTATCAACATCAAGAAATTAGACAAAGGTTGCCTCATCTTCAACAAAGAACGCGAAAATGGCTATATCGTTGCAGTAGTGGATAACACGAATAAAGGCATTGAAGCCCAATACTGGATTGATGACTTTTTGCATATCCGCCAACGCAAAGATGAGTATGCAAATACTCAAAATGTAATGGCGATGGCCAAGAATTTCGTTACCAAGGAATTGCCTAAAGAGTTTGAAGTATCAAAAGCAGACCAAATCGATTTGTTGAATAAGTCGCTGAAATTTTTTAAAGAGAAAGACACATTTGATATTGAAGATTTCGCTCATGAAGTCATTGAGCAGCCTGAAGTAATAGAAAGTTTCCATAACTTCAAGCGTAATTACGAGTCGGAAAATGACATTACCATTGACGATACATTTGCTATCTCCAATCATGCTTTTAAAAAGCAACAGCGGAGTTACAAACGCATTATCAATCTTGACAAGAAAATCCAAATTATCATCAATGGCAATCGTCACAATGTGGAGCAAGGCGAAGACGAAAGAGGCAAATATTATAAGGTGTATTATAGTGAGGAAGAATAGACTATGACCAACGAAACCCAATTCATACTATACCACCTACCTGACGAAGAAGGTGTCATACAAGTGATTATTAAGGATGAATCCTTATGGGCCACTCAGAAGGCAATGGCTCAGCTTTTTGATGTAGGTGTTCCTGCAATTAGCAAGCATCTGAAAAACATTTTTCAGGAAGGGGAATTGGACGAAAAAGTGGTTGTTTCCAAAATGGAAATAACCACTCAACATGGTGCTATTGAAGGTCTGACACAAACTAATGATGCCAATTTCTATAATCTCGATGCCATCATTTCAGTAGGTTACCGCGTTAATTCAACCAAAGCTACCAAATTCCGTATTTGGGCCACTGGCGTACTCAAAGAGTACATCAGAAAAGGCTTTGCCCTCGACGACAACCGCCTGAAAAACCTTGGTGGTGGCGGCTATTGGAAGGAACTTCTCGAACGCATTCGCGACATCCGTTCTTCGGAGAAGGTGTTTTACAGGCAAGTGCTTGATATTTACGCCACAAGCATCGACTACAATCCCAAGGCCGACATTTCCATTGAGTTTTTCAAGCGGGTGCAGAACAAGATTCATTATGCCGTGCATGGCCAAACGGCTGCCGAAGTCATTGTCAGTCGCGCCGATGCCGAAAAGGAATTCATGGGATTGACGACATTTGAGGGTGACAGACCGCATTTGAAAGATGCCGTCATCGCAAAGAACTATCTGGACGAGAAGGAGTTGCGGGCTATGGGACAGATTGTCTCAGGATACTTGGACTTTGCTGAACGACAAGCGGAACGCCAACAGGTGATGACTATGAAAGACTGGGCGGCACATTTGGACAACATTTTGACTATGAGCGGTGAAAAGTTACTTCAGGGAGCAGGGAAAGTGTCGCACCAACAAGCCATCGAACACGCGACTACCGAATACAAGAAATACCAGCAACGCACTTTAAGCCAAGTGGAGAAAGACTTTTTGGACAACATCAAAACGCTACCGAAACAATAACGAAACTTTGTTTTGACAAAGCACCGTATAATATACAATTACCCACGAACCGTCCGATTCAGCCACTGGCAGAAATCCTTGGTCTTCTCAAACTCCGATACCACCCAGTCGACGAGATGCGGGTCGGAGAGGCGTGCATCGGGGAGGTCTTGCACCAGCAGCCAGTCGCGCTGCTTGAACAGCTCGGCTTGTGGGTGGTCTTTGGGATAGCCGTTGGGCACGCGTTTCATGGCGTTGCTGGTATCCAAGCCGAAGCCTTTGGCTTTGGCGATGCTTTCCACCAAAGGCTCGGCGTTGAAGAGGATTTCGTCGCGGATGGTCTTCAGCATGGCGGTGTCGGGCATGTACATCCCCGTGCAGAGCATGTTGTGACCGAGGTATTCCGACTCTTTAGCCTCCACGTGGAAGTAGTACCCCGCCAGCATCGACTTCTTGCCTTCGGGACAGACGAACACACCGAAGTGGGTCTTGTAGGGCCGCTTGTCGGGCGAGAAACGGGTGTCGCGGTAGAAGCGGTAGGTGCAGTCTTTCAGCGTCAGGCCTTTGCAGTCGTCGTCAAACTGCTGCACACCGGCGATGATTTGTTCGGCGATGGCGTTGAAGTGGGCCTGCGCCTGCTGATACTGTTTCTTGTGCTCCTGAAACCACGGACGGTTGTTGTTGTGGAGCACGGCTTCCAAGAACTCGAGGATGTCTTCCATGGAGGTGAGAATTTGTGGCAAAGTTGTTCGACTATTTATTTATCCAAGTCGACATACCATTTGTCATCGACCTTTATGGTTTTGATTTCATCGTCATCTACTTCTCCGTTGCCATAGGTGATTTCGCCTTTCACCACAGCTTTGTCGCCGTCTTCTTCTACAGAATTAATCTTGTAGGATTTAATGCCTCCATCTTTTTCCATAGATTGTCCGGCTTTTTCCATAAAGGCAACCACTTGAGCCCTATCGGCCTTGATTTCATCTTTGGTGCCTTCATAATAGAAGCAATCGGCGGCTTTTTCGTAGTTTTTGCTTTTCATCGCTTGAATAAACGTTTCGGCGACGTCTTTTGGTGAGTTTGACTTGGATGAGCAACTAACCGCAACTACGGCTAACAGAATTACTGCGAATCCTAAAAGTACTTTTTTCATAGTGGTAAGTTTTTAATTAATAATTAGTTAAGGTGTGTTGTTTTGATGTCAAATATTCTTTTCTTGATCACCAGAGGGCTGTTCCAGATGTCTTCAGGAAATATCACGTGTGCCTTAGTGTTGATGATGGGAATCCTGTGCCAGCGGTCTTCGCAAAGGTCGATGTCCTGTGCGAGATAGACGAGGCGAACAAGCTCCGTGCAATACAGTTTTGTTGTGTCGTTGATGTCATAGTTATTGTCGAAAACGACCTTGCGGTTGACGATTTGAAGCGCCTGTTCGGCCACGATATTGGCTATTGAGTCGGAGCAACTTACACGTGCCGAACCTCCAAGCTTTGCCCGAAAACGGTTGTAAAAGCTCTCAATGGGTTCACATTTCAGGTATTCCGGCTCGTCTTTTTCGTTCTCTCCTGGCACTGCATGGATTACATTCCAATGTTTTCCATCGTGATAGGCTATCCCGATATGAGAGAATTTGCCGCTACTTAAGCCGGTTACCACACGGCTCTCATACCCGATGCCGTTGCGGAACAACAAGTCGCCATTGCGGAGGCCTATGGTGTCGAACATCACTTGAATGTGAGACTTGGCACGGCCTGAACACGACATCACCGTGGTGAGCAATGCCATAAACAATAAGAGAAATATTACTTTACTGTTATTCAAATCTCAATTGATTTTCAATGTTTCGTTTGCGAACCTGCAACGTGATAGCGTCAGTCAAGGCTGACGGTGCAAATATACAAATATTAAAATGAAAATCAACTTTTTAGGTAAAACAATCACTTATTTTATTGTCAGGACAGCCTTTTTCGCCATCAAGGTCATGGAAAGTCCACGGGCCACCATGAAGAGCAGAAAAGCAATCCACAAACCGTGGTTGCCATAGCGTGGCATTAATAACAAGGTGGCAGGTAGAAACACACCAATGGCGGAGATAAGCATCGTGTTGCGAATGGCTTGGGCCGCCGTGGCACCGATGTATACACCGTCCCAAAGGAAGGCCGCAAAGGTGATGAGCGGGATGGCGGCGAGGTAGATATGATAAGGCCTGGCCATCGGGATGATGCCGGGCTGGTCGCTGACGAGGCCGATAAACCAATCCGGGAAGAGAGCATAAAGCACCGTGAAGGGCAAGGCGATGAGGAAGCCCCACAGAAACAGTAGCTTGACGGTCTGTCGGAGTTGCTTGGCATCGTGGGCACCTGTGAAACGGCCTACCAACGCCTCGCCCGCGTAGGCAAAGCCATCGGTGAAGTAAGAGAAGATGTAGAAGAACTGCATCAGTATCATGTTGACCGCTAGCATGTCGTCGCCGAGTTTGGCCGACTGGTTGTTGAAGAAGGCGATGCTCAGCACGAGCAGGATGCTGCGAATCATGAAGTCGGCGTTGACTTGGAAGAAACGCTTTAACTTGTCGCTTTGCAACAGAATCACACGCCGGATGGGGACAAGGTGGTGACGGAACTTGGCAAAAAGGAAGATGACGGCAGTCAGCAGGCCACAGTATTGTGCAATGACAGTGCCCAAAGCCACGCCTGTGACCCCCATGCCCATGACATTGACGAAGATGACGCTCAGCACAATGTTTATCACATTGGTCAAGATGGCGATAATCATGGGGATGGTGGTGTTTTGCATGCCGATGTACCAGCCGTTGAAGGCATAGAGGCAGAGCACCGCCGGCGCCGCCCAGATGCGCACGCGGAAATAGGTGGCGGTGTAGGCCAGCACCTCCTTGCTACCGTTGAGTAGCTTCATGCTAAGCCATTCTACCGCGTTTTGCAGCGAGAGTACTAAAACGGTAGCAATCAGCGCAATGCAAAGTGAACGATACAGAGAATAGGCAATTTCGGTACGGTCATTAGCTCCATAGGCCTGTGCTGTAAATCCTGTAGTCCCCGCCCTCATGAAACTAAAGATGGAATACAACACGCTAAAGATGGTGCTTCCCAAACCGATGGCCCCGATGTAGGCGATGCTGTCCTGATGGCCCATCAGCATCATGTCGACGAAGCCCAGCAGCGGCACGGTGATGTTGCTGATGATGTTGGGGATCGCCAGTTTTAGTATCGAGTGGTTGAGGGATTCTTTGGGCATACGGATACTTTGTTTTTGTGGATGCAAAAGTACAATAATACTTTACACAAAGAAAAAATTCGCAAATTTGATAATTATTCGCAAAATTATATATCTTTGCAGCGTCAAATACAATGGTATGAATATCGAATTTGATGATAAGGCATTAGAGGAGCTTTACACCACTGGCACAACCAAAGAACGGAAATACAAGAAGCTGTCTCTTGATGTTGTGAAACAATACATCAAAACGGTGAATTATATTAAAGCCGCAACACGTGTTGAAGATCTGTATTTAATCAAGTCTCTGCACTATGAGAAAAAGAAAGGAGATTTGAAAGGTGCAGAAGTAGTGTGGATAAATACCCAATACAGATTGCATTTTGAGAGTTCACCTGATGGAAACGGAATCATTGTAAACGCATTACTAATTGAAATATCAAAGCATTATGAATAAGAATAGAATGACCCCTTTTGTGGCAACCCATCCTGGAGAATTGATTAAGGACGAGTTGAAAGAACGCAACATGACTCAGAAACAATTGTCGGAGCTGACGGGTATTAAACCTTCCGTACTTAGTGAAACCATCAATGGAAAACGATCGATTTCGCTTTCTGTAGCCATGGCCTTAGAAAAAGCCTTGGGTGTTCCTGCCGAGATTTGGATGAACTTGCAAACGCAATACGACATTGATTCGGCAAATATTGAAGAACGTAATAAACAGAAGGAAACCGTGTCGGTTACTATTCCTATAAGTGACCTAAATCTATTGCGTGAAATCTCTAGAAAGTTCGGTTGGGCTTGTATATTTTAAAAAGAACAAATTATGATTTTTTATTTCAGTGGTTGCGGCAACAGTCGCCATGTGGCAGAGACCTTAGCAGCAGGTCTTAACGACACTTTAATCTTCATTCCCGAAGCAGCACGCGAAGGTAGATACGAATACGAATTGGCCGAAGGTGAACGCCTTGGATTCGTGTTCCCCGTCTACTCTTGGGCGCCACCGAAACTCGTGATTGATTTCATCGAAAAGCTGAAGGTGAAGGTCGGCCCTTCGACCCTTCGACAGGCTCAGGGACCTCAGGGCTCAGGGACCTTGAATTATCTATATTTCGCCTGCACGTGTGGCGACAATTGCGGCCACACCGAGAGGGTTTTCCGCAAGGCTGTAGAAGAAAAAAGCTGGTCTCTGTCTGCTTGTTTCAGTGTGCAAATGCCTGAAACTTATATCGGTATGGCAGGCTTCAAACTCGATACGTCAAAAAATGCCCAATTGAAAATTAACAGGTCGGATGACATGTTGACGCGATACATCCCGCGCCTCATCAACAAGGAACATTTTTCCGAAATGGTCGTAGGCAGTTTAGCATGGCTCAAGACCTATTTGGTGAATCCTGGTTTCAACCGTTCCGCCACCGACGACAGCAAATATTACGTTACCGAGGCTTGCATCCACTGCGGCAAATGCGTGGAGGTGTGTCCGTTAAAGAACATCACCCTCGAAGAAGGTTGCCCGAAATGGAACGGCAACTGCACTATGTGCATGGCCTGCTACCACCATTGTCCAGTCAACGCCATCCAATACGGCAAGGCCACGGTGGGGAAGGGGCAATATTACTTTGGAAAAAAAGGATAATGCGAGATAAGGGTTACTTGTTTATCTTTGCCGGGTAAAACATTCATTATCAAAATAAAACACTATGAAAAACAAACTCTACTTCAAAAAAGCACTATTTGCGACTTTAATAGCTATCTTTCTTAGCGCCGCTACGGCATTCTCACAATGCGTGATTCCCATCCTACCTGGTCAGTCCTACTCCGAAGGTTTTGATTCTGGTGAGATGGAATGTTGGACGGTAGAGACGACAGGCAATGCTACATGGGCGGTGATGTTGGGTTCGGGTACCAACGTGGTGGCTTTCCAAAACGCATCAGCTGGCGAAGAGGCTCGACTGATTTCGCCCACCTTCGACTTGACCGGTAGCAGCAGCGCCACCTTTAGCTTCGCCTACGCGATGATGGCCTTGTATACCCCTGACGAACTTGTGGTGAGTTACCGCACCTCGCCGACCGACAATTGGCACCAACTTGGTAGCTACAGCATCAGCGACTGGTCGAACACCTACGATGCATCGTTTACTTTGGACGAGCTGTCTTCTACCTTCCAGGTCTCGTTTCTGGGCCACAGCAACGGCGGATATTACATCTTTGTTGACGACATCGACATCGTCTCAGCAGGAGGCTGCGCCCGTCCGATGGGTCTGCAGGTCACAGAGGTAACGGCTTTCTCGGCCTTGCTCGGATGGACTTCGGCTGGCAACGAAGAAAGCTGGACAATTGACCTGAATGGTCATGAGACAACAGTCTCCTCCCAACCCTATCTCATGGAAGGGTTGACGCCTAACACCGAATACACTTTCCGCGTCAAGGCCAACTGTGGCGGAGGATTGGAGTCGGAATGGTCCTATTCACAGACGTTTACGACCTTATGTGACGTGATTGTCGTCACCGACGACCTGCCGTATTTCGACGACTTTGAGGCATCCGAGGAGTTCGTATGCTGGCAGAGCCAGATTGTCGCGGGTGACGATGGTTGGGTGATTGACCCCGGCTATCTTATCCTCAACAACACGGCCTTCTTCATCTGGCTGGGTCAAGAGGCTATGCTCGTTTCTGCACCGTTGGACATCACCGCCGTCAGTGATCCAATTCTCACTTTCAAGCATAAGGAACCACACGGTAACTATAACAATGCCGATGAACTCTCGGTATGGTACGCTACTTCGTTGGATGACTATTGGCATCTCCTTGGAGAATACACTGATATTTACGACACTTGGGATTCCGTCACCATTGCCTTACCTGAGGTCTCAGCCACTTTTTATATCGCCTTCAAGGGCAAATCCAATGATGCCGACGGCGTGTACGTCGACGATGTGTGGGTAGGCAATGATTCTGGTGTCGGTGTCAATGAGTTTGCCCCTCTTGCCGCTACAGTCAGTCCCAATCCCACCACGGGTAACGTAATGATTGAGGCCAATGCCTCAGATGGCGAGGTCGTGGTCTTCGATTTGTTTGGCCGACAAGTGATGTCAGCCACACTGCGTGAAGGACATACCGAAATTGACCTCAGCGGTGTTATCGAGGGCGTCTATGTGGCACGTATCGCCAGCGAAACAGGCACGACTACCATCAAGTTGGTAAAAGAGTAAAAGCGTTAAGAGTATAAGAACCTTCTGATGCTCCGTTTAGGCGTCTTCTCGAATTCCTTGTCGACGAGGACGATGCTCGACACCTTGGAATAGGCGGGTAACATGGCGTTCAATGTGGCCAGGTTCTCGTTCATCAGTTCCTCCATGCTCTTGTTTTGCAGGTCGTATTTCTCGTCGGGATAGACCAAGGCGACGATTTTGCCTTGACGGCCCACCACGAGACTCTCGACGACACCCGGCAGGTTGTTCACCTTGTCCTCGATCTCTTCAGGGTAGATGTTCTGTCCGTTGGAGCTCAGAATCATAGCCTTCGACCTTCCTTTGATAAACAGCAGGCCTTTCTTGTTCATGGTGCCGAGGTCGCCGGTATGCAGCCATCCCTCTTCGTCGATGGCGTTGCGGGTGGCTTCTTCGTTCTTGTAGTATCCCATCATCACGTGTTCGCCCCTGAACAGGATCTCGCCAACCACATTCTCCGGGTCGGGCGAGTCAATCTTCAGCTCGTTGCGGGTGACGCATGAGCCGCAGCAGCCTATCATCTCGTTATACCAGTGCTCGTAGCAGATGAGCGGACCGGCCTCGGTCATGCCATAGCCCACCACGAAGGGGAACTTGATGCGGCGGAACACCTTCTCCACCTCCGCGTTGATGGCGGCGCCACCGGTGATGAGCCAGATAAGGTTGCCACCAAAGGCCTCCATCAGTTGCTTGTAAATGGTCTTCTCCACAATCTTGCAGAGCAGCGGAGTGTGCCATAAGAACTTCACCATGGGCTTGTTGAGAGCAGGGAAAATCTTCGCCTTGAAGATCTTCTCCAGCACCAGCGGCACGGTGAGGATCATATAGGGTTTGGTCTCTTTGTAGGCCTTTAACAGGACAGTCGGCGACGGGGTCTTGCTCAAGAAGTAGACATGGCAGCCGCCGGCAATCTGGTAGAGGAACTCGATGGTCATACCGAACATGTGTGAGAGCGGGAGCATACAAACTTCGGTCCAGCCGGCGTGGTTGGGGATGGTTTCCTGGCTGTATTGTACGTTGGCGGAGATGGCGCGGTACGACAGCATGACACCTTTCGGGGCACTGGTGGTGCCTGAGGTGTAGTTGATGATCATCAGCTCATCGAGGTTATCGGTGGGCAGGTTGACGTCTTCTTTGGTGAAACCGTAAGGGTATCTCTCGTTATACAGCCGTTCGGCGTCTTCTTTCACCGTTGAGAGGCGCTCATCCTGGATATAAAGGACTCTGAATTGCTCTGTGCCTATGGCGATTTTTATGTTAGGCATCTTTTCGGGATGGAGTCGTTTCCATACGGCGGGACCGACGAAGATGGCCTTGGCGTCGGAGTGGGTGACGAGGTTCTCGATGTCGCTCTCGACGAAGGCATCCATGATCGACACCACCACGCCACGGTTGGCGGCGATGGCCAGGAAGGCGATGGCCCAGTTGGCGCAGTTCTTCGAGCAGATGGCGATCTTGTCGCCAGCCTTTAGCCCTGCCACTTCAAGCATGGCCTGCACCTGCATCATCTTGGCGCCCATCTCGCCATAGGTATAGCTCGTGACGTCGTCGTAGTCGGTCAAAGCGGGTTCGTCCCAGTTCTTGGGAAGGTTTTCGTTGAAATATTCAAAAAAATGTTTTGTAGGTTCTACGGGTTTCGTTGATTTCATTGTATGATGATTGAAGTTTTGAGGGCGCAAAGATAGGAAATGTTTTGTTTGAGTGAGAAAATTTCTACTTTTGTGGTATGAAAACTTACATGAAAGAAACAATTAATACCGACTTAATAGATATCATCCTTAATGGAGGAGAACAGGCAGACGAAGCGATGTACCATCTGCTGCACCATCGTCTCCATCATCAGCTAAAAGAACGGTTCGAAGTATATCAATACCAATTGTTTGATGATTTCGACGACATGATTGATGATTTTTTCTTTTATCTGCGCGATGGAAAGGAGGGAGATAATCAACAGACCTATCAATCGCTTCAGAGCATTGAAAAGCGAGAGTCTTTTGAGTCATGGATGCTCAACACTTTCCGTAATTATCTTAGTGTGCGTGCTGCCAAAGAGGGTTTTGTCACCCATGAGGGACTCCCTGCCGAAAGTCTTGCCGATGCTGATGCCAATTTTTCCATGCTGACCGATGAACAGATGCTTTCCATTGCCTCGGACTTGCTGGCCTATACCCACCAAAAACTCTCATCTCGTGACGGTTTTATTTTTCTTCGTGCCATGCTTACGATGCTTAACAAGCAGAAAGCATTACCAAATGAAGCTATGGCTAAAGCACTTGGGATGACAGATGTTTCGTACCGCGTGACTGTTCATCGTATGAAGAGCCATCTCGCAAAATATCGTGCCGACTTACTCCGAGGGGAAAGTCTTCATCTTGACGAAAAGCACCAGCTGATGGCAAAGCGCATTAATGATGACTTCCTTCATCTTTATCCCATACTTCTGGGTTACTATTGCCAAGCCATTGATGCACTTCCGTGTGCCGATGCCGTCAAACAGCTGCGTCAAAACCATTATCTCTCCACGGGAGACATGATGCACGAAGCCGAACCTTTCTATTCCACCACGATTACCATTACTGCTTTTTGGAACAAACTTAACCGATTCCTAATTGGTTGATTGGAGTTTTTTCTTGAAATTTTTTAGGGGAATCTGAAACATTTTCGATTTTCTCATACTATAAGGGTGAAAACAACTAATCACCAATAGTTTGAGGAGTATGAAAATAAAAAAGCACGACACTTTTTTTCAATGGCGAAAGAATCGCAGATTAGCCCCCATACTTCTCGAAGTCCTCGATGTTATAGAGGATAGAGAAGGCTTTCGCGGTATCTATAAGGTGCGTTGGCATATACTTGAGACAGACAAAGTGTATACCTCAGTGTTTCCAATGGCAGTAGACAACAGCGGGATGTTCTCCGACTTTATGCCAATTCCCCGCAAAACGTATCATCAAGCCATAAAGATATTGAAAGAGGCGGAGACATACAAGAGTGCTCGACGACGGATGTTGTATATTATAAAGAATTGGCCCTCAAATATATAACTATAGATATTACACTATGCAAACTGATGATATGCAACAACTCACTTTTGAGCAGCTACCCTTGGCGGTCGCCTTGCTCATTAACGAAGTCAAGGAAATGAAATCCTTGCTTCAGAACTTAAACCAAATGAAGGTCGAACCAGCAAACCAGTGGTTCAATCTTGAGGAACTATGTGCATACTTGCCAGACCACCCAGCCAAACAAACAGTTTATGGTTGGATAGGAAAGCACGCCATCCCTTATCATAAGAAAGGGAAAAAGCTCCAATTCTCGAAATCTGAGATTGACCAATGGCTGCTTGTCGACCAGCACCAGACTTTGGTGCAAATTCGCGCTCAAGCTCTTCGCTACTGCCAATCAAAGAAAAGGATGCCGTAAGAAGTTAAACTTTATAAATAAATTACTATGTCAAACAAAATCAAAAAGAACGACAGGCTTTATCAAGATGCATTGATTTGGATGGGCTACCGATACGCCATTGGCCTTACTGAATCGGGCGAGGCAGTCAAGCAGTATAAGCTGTTTAGAGATATTGAATACGACACACCCGAGTTTCATGCGCTGGCTGCAGAAATCTCCAACTATCTCCGTAGGAAGAAGATTAAAGATGTGGTGGATTTGCGGAACCGTTTGCAGGAAAGTGACCTCATTTGGTATTCTTTCCACTATGCCATCGGCAGGCATACCTATGCCGCATCGCATTGCCATGATATAGTTCAATATGGCAAGGATGTCCTTTCTCCTGAAAGAAAGGCGTTCACTGCTCTCGACATTCGACGGGAATTGTCCTATCAGTTCCATGTTGGCTTGAACTTCAAGATTTCGTATGAGTTGGAAGGCAAGCATGACCCCGTCGATTATCTGATGGTGTTCCTTCAACAGAACAAAATCTATACAGACAAGCAATTGGCAAAATATAGACGGATTGAAGTTGCAAAAAACTCAGAGGGAGTCATAACCTATCACACGGAAAAAGCAACTGAGAAAGAAAGCTACCGAATGGGTGTCTTTTCTATGAATTTTTGGGATTATCTCGGCTGGGCCGACCTTGCCTCTTATTTTGACCCAGACTCACACAAACGTTGTAGAACCAAATACAAAGGCGTTGAAAGGGTAATAGAATATTTCGACTCTTGGGTGTCGGGGGAACAATCCACCACAAAACTTTCCTACCATAAAGTTAAACGGCCTATTGAAAGCTATGAAGCCAGGCCTTATAGCTGCTCCTACATTTCAGAAGAATACATTGTGGAAGACGAGATATGATGCTTTTTCATTACTTTTGCCTCCGAAAAGCAAAAGACAATGAAGCACATACAATTAATGGCAGCCTTCCTCCTGCTGCCCCTCTTCCTCTGCGCCCAAAGCGCCAATGACTACACCCAATACGTCAATCCTTTCATCGGCACGCAAACCGACGAAACTGGTGCCCTCAGCGGCAGCACCTTCCCTGGCGCCACGATGCCACAAGGCATGGTGCAGCTGAGTCCCGAGACGGAGCTGATGGTCACCTGGGACCCTTGCTCGGGCTATGACTACAACAAGGACGTCATCTACGGCTTCACCCATACCCACCTCAGCGGCACGGGCTGCACCGACCTCATCGATGTGAGCCTCATGCCCTTGAGCAGAACGGTGACCCCCGAACAACTCAAGGCCGCAGACTTCGGTCAGCATTATAGCCACGATAAGGAATCGTCACGACCAGGGTATTATCAGGTGCTGTTACAGGAGAGTGGCGTGAATGTCGAGCTTTCGGCTACCACTCGCACGGGTATCCATCGTTATACATTTCCGAAGGGTCAGCCGCAGACCCTTATCCTCGATCTCGACAGAATGACTTTTCGCGGCGATGCCTATTACTCAGGTCGCCGTTATTATGATATCATCCAGGCCCAAATTCGTCTCGTCGATGACCGCACCATCGAAGGCTATCGCGTCGTCTGCGGGTGGGCTAAACTGCGTAAAGTGTATTTCCGCGCCGAGTTCTCCAAGCCGATTGTCAGCCATATCTTGATGAATGGCGGTTTAAATGTCGGCAACAGCGATGTGGTGAACGGTCGCACCCTTCGCGCCGCCTTGAACTTTGATTCAAAAGACAGCAATGAATTAATCGTCAAAGTCGCCATCTCACCTGTCGATAACGAAGGTGCAAGGAAGAACATGCAAGCCGAGGCCAAGAGTTGGCGATTCGACGACTATGTGAAGGCCGCTCACGATGTTTGGCAGC
Organism: uncultured Bacteroidales bacterium; assembly: GCA_947303055.1. GTDB lineage: Bacteria > Bacteroidota > Bacteroidia > Bacteroidales > F082 > Limimorpha. The sequence continues at coordinate 13,134 of CAMYXV010000012.1, read as the reverse complement.
GCGAGTTGAGCCGCATCGACATCGAAGGTACCGACGAGCAGAAGACCATCTTCTACACGGGCCTTTACCACATTTTGATGCAGCCCAACACCATGAGCGATGTGGATGGTCGCTACATGACCACCAACTTCGAGATCAAGCAGATGCCCAACGGACAAGTGTATCACAGCACTTTTAGCCTTTGGGACACCTTCCGCGCCGCCCATCCGCTTTATACACTTATCGCGCCCGACATTGCCGCACAGTTTGTACGCGACATGGTGCTGCACCACAAAACCTACGGCTACCTGCCCATTTGGGACCTCTGGGGACAAGACAACTACTGCATGATTGGCAACCACGCCATTCCCGTGCTCGCCGATGCCATCCTTGCCGAAATACCGGGAATCGATGTTGAGGAGGCGTATCAGGCTATGGTCGAGAGCAGCACGAGGAGTCATTTCAACTCACCCTTTGAGGTTTGGGAAAAATATGGTTACATGCCTCAAACTTTGCAGGACGAAAGTGTCAGCATCACCATGGAGCAGGCTTTTGACGATGCCTGTGTGGCTTTGGTGGCCAAGAAATTAGGCAAGACCGAAGACTACGAGCGTTTCTATCGCCGCAGCATGTTCTACAAGAACCTCTTCCACGCTCAGACGGGCTTTTTCCGTCCCAAAGATGAAAACGGCAATTGGCTTGATGGCTTCGACCCGCTTTCGTACGAGCAGCCTTGCTTCGTGGAAGGCAACGCCTGGCAATATATGTGGTTCGTGCCGCAAGACCCGCAGGGCCTCATCGACCTCTTCGGCGGCACAAAAGGCTTCCTAAAGAAACTTGACGAAAACTTCAGCCTCACTGCCACAAGTGGCGAAGTCAACGGCAATGCCAGTGGTTTCATCGGTCAGTACGCACACGGCAACGAGCCGAGTCATCATACCGTTTATCTTTACAATTTTGCAGGCAAGCCCGAGCGCACACAGGAATTGGTGGAGCAGGTGAGGAGCGAGTTCTATCGAGCCACGCCTTGCGGCTATGCCGGCAACGACGACTGTGGCCAGATGTCGGCTTGGTACATCTTCTCAAGTCTTGGCTTCTATCCCTTCCACGCGGGTTCGGCAGAGTATGTTATAGGCACGCCATTGTTCACCAAAGCCACTTTGCATTTGGAAAACGGTAATGATTTTGTTATCACAGCCAAGAACAAGACACCCGAACGCATCCATGTGAAAAGCGTGAAGCTGAATGGCCAACCGATTAAGGATTACAAGCTTACCCACAAGCAGATTCTGGACGGCGGAACATTAGAGTTTAGGATGAAGTAGTTTTGCCCCCTGCCCCCCTCTCAGAAGGGGAGGCGCAAAGCGACGCGGGTGCGAAGCCCTACATATGCGGAGGTTGAAACCTCCGATGAATTGGTCTCGCCCTTTCAGGGCTTTGCAAAATGGGAACGCCAAAACCAGACTGGGTTGGGTGCGTGGGCCACGGCCGACATGGCGGAGGGGCATCCGCCAAGTGCGGCGGGCCGTTGATGTCGGCCTTGATTCTTTGGTCCTTTGACTTCGTCGAATCCTTGATTTCTCATCAAGGAGAAAGGACGGATGGTTAATAATGTGGTGGCTTTTCCGCCGCCATAGCCGCCGGAGTCTCCTGAAAACCATAAGGCACTACCTTCGGCTGGTGCAAAGCCAAAAAATGCTCGTTGAGCATCAGCTCCACGCGTAGCATCGTCTCCTCAATGCACTTAGGCACCAACTGACATTCCCATACCACGATGACTAGCCAGCCGTTGTCGTGCAGCACTTGGTAGTTCTTTTGGTCGCGCTCCTGGTTTCTTTTGATTTTGTTCACCCAAAACTCACGATTCGTCTGCGGAATCTTACAACATGATGAATTGGTGATTGCTGGTAGAGACGCAAAATTTTGCGTCTCTACATGATGACCGTGCCAGAAACAACCATTCACAAAGATGGCAGTCCGATACCGCCGCATGACGATATCAGGTTTGCCTGGCACGCTCTTCACATTGAGGCGATAGCGGTAGCCATGCTGCCACAGCCATTGCCTGACCTTTAGCTCGGGCTTGGTGGCCTTGCCGTGGATGCGCGACATCACGCGGTGGCGTTGTTCGGGTGTGAGACGGTCGGTCATGACAGGAGTATTTGTTTTAGTTCTTCAATCGAATTGGCGACCTTTAAGTTTTCGATGCTACTCATATTCCTATACCCCCAATTCACCGCAATGCCTGTGATGCCGCCGTTAGCCGCAGTCTCCATGTCGGTGTCGGAGTCACCGACCATGACGGCATCCTCCTTCTCGACACCCGCTTTGCGTAGCACTTCAGTGACGATTTCAGGGTCGGGCTTGAGGGGATAGTTGGGGCGACCGCCTAAGACCGCCACAAATGGAGTCTCGGTGAAGAACTCCTTGATGAGATGTTCGGTGCCCTCTTGGAACTTGTTGGAGGCGACGGCCAGTAATACGCCTTCTTGGTCCAGCTTGGTCAAGAGGTCTTGTATGCCAGAAAAGGGTTTTGTGTATGTGTCGATATGAGTAATGTAGTAGGCCTTGAAGTCGTTATAGGCGGCATCCACCATGTCATCGTCCTTATGGCCATCGGGTAAGGCCTTTCGCATCAGGTTGCGGGCGCCGTGGCCGACCATGGCCATGACTTCTTCGCGCGTAAAAGTCGGAAAGCCTCTCAAGCTCATGACGTGGTTGACGGCCTCCTTGAGGTCGTCAATGGTGTCGAGCAGCGTACCGTCGAGGTCAAATATCACCAGTTTGTATCTCATGACTTTACCAGATAAAAGGCAAAATCTTGTATTTCACCCGCTGTTTGTACCCGCTGTAGCCTTCCAGTCCTTGCTCAAGCACGGCCTCTTCGTTGCGGATGCGTTTGGCTATCAATGGGATATACAACAGCATGATGGCGAACGAAATCGGCGAGGCTAAAACCAAAGGCATCATCAGGAAGAGAAGAGTGGTGGCCATGTACATCGGGTGGCGGACGATGCCGTAAAGCCCTGTATCAATCACTTTTTGATGCTCCTGCACTTCGATGGTTCGTGAGAGATAGGTGTTCTCGCGCAAGACTTCGGCATAAAGCAGATAACACACCAAGAAAAGGCCGGCTGCAATCCACACGACCCAATTCGGAAGTAAACACCATTGGAAGCGCCAGTTGAGACCTGCGACGACGAAGGCGGCAATAAATAGCAGTCCGCTCAATGCCACGACGGTCTTTTGTTCCTTTTCTTGTTCCTTGGCGTTGAGCCTTTTTTTCAAAAGTTCTGGATTGTTGACCATCATAAACAGCCCTGCGATGAACATGGGAACGAACAAAATGCCCATTAGCAGCCAGCCCTGCCAATAGTGCAGCGAGCCTGCAGGCAAGAAGATGAGCAGACCCAAGATGATGACGCCGAGGAGGAATTTCGTAAGCGCTTGAAATAGCAAGTTAGATTTCATCAGAATAGTATTGTTTCAGCGTGTCACTTGCTGAGTTGCTTCACTGGGAAGGTGAAATAGGTGTCGGGGAACGGTTCGTTTTTCAAGGTGAAGTGCCACCATTCCTCAGCGTAAGGTGCGAAGCCGTGGCGCATCATGGCCTCACGCAAAATCATCCGATTGTGGAACTGCTCGGCGGTGATGCGGCCGTTGCCTAAGTATTCTCCTGTCTCAGGGTTGCCTCCGAAATCGGGATGGCTCTCCAAGCCAAACCAATCGAAGGTGCCGCCCATGTCGACTTCTTTTTCCGTAGCCATGTCGAAGAGGGTCAGGTCGACGGTGGAGCCACGGGTATGACCGCTCTTCTCAGCGATGTAGCCCAACTCGAAGAGTCTGTCACGAGGCACTTCTGGATAGAAATAAGATTTCATGAGTGTATCGCTGACATCGGCGCCCCAACGCATGAAGTGGTCGACGGCGCATTGCGGACGATAGGCATCGAAGATCTTCAGGCGGTAGCCTTGTTGTTTCAGGTCGTCGCTAACGGCACGAAGGCTGTCGGCGGCCTGTCGGGTGAGCAGTGCGACGGGTTCTAGGTAGCCGTCCACACGCGTTCCGACGAAGTTATAGGTGCTATGATAGCGGATCTCCAAGATGGCGTCGGGGACGACATCCGTGATGTTCACAAACTGGCTTGCGTCGTCGGTGAGTGCCAGTTTTCCTGTCAGCCACTGAAACTCGTTGCGTGCTTTCTCAAGATGAGCGAGGAAAGCCGGGCTAGTGTGCAGGCGGCTCACACCGATGGCGGCGCAGAGGCGGCTGGCGTCGACGTCGCTCTGCCAGTGGGCGCCCGCGATGACACGGCTTTCGCCATACATGTAACCACGCGCCATGATGGTGTCGGCGTTGTCGGGGTTGATTTCGGAGAGCAGCAGGGCTGTGGCATAGCCACGCTGGCTGTGCCCGGAGGGGTAGGAGCCTTCGCCCGATAGTTCCGCTTCCTCGTATCTCGTGAGCATGTGCTCGTGGAAACGCTCAAACGGCCGTTTGCGGTGATAGAAAGCCTTCGGCTTGACGCGTGTCGGGTCGATGGTGGAGAGGCTGTTGATCATGAATTTATAAATCTCGGGAGTGCCTTCCTTGTTGATTTCGAGGCCGAATGGCACTTTAAACACGGCAAAGAGCGAGTCGTAGTTCCACACGGCATCTTGGAAGACGAGGGCGGCGCGTTCCGGGTCGTTGCGTTGCTGCTTGCCCCACATGTAGCGCATGATGTCGTTGGCGAAGTCCGTCCCGATGGTATCCGGAGGCGGAGGCAGGCATTTGATGAGGTCAGGCATCTCCTCGGCGCTGAAATACAGGGTGACGCCGTTGTCTTGTGCTCGTGTCACAAGGTTGCCGCAGAACAGGATGACGGCGATGAGGAAAAGGTGGAGGTGTTTCATTGCTACACTTTTATGGTTATTATTTTATACTTTCAAGGAACTTATCAAAATCGGATAAGAAAGTCTGGTCTTGGATCTTGTGGCATCCAAATTGTACATCAAAACAGCTTCGTCTTCCCATCTGTCCGACGAAATTCGATTTTTTCTAATTGACTCGGATAAATGGATTCCAAAAACGCCATCGTCGCAATTGTCCGAGCGAATCCAAATTTTTCGAATTGGTGCGGACAATTGTAAAATAGCTTGCATTTCCTTGGGGTTGAAGAGTTCGGCACCGTTTTCCATGTCAGATTATTTCCCACAAAATTACAAAAAATCCGCCAATCTCCATCATTTATTCTTGTTCAGGATAATCAGTGCAGCGATGACGCCCGGCACCCAGCCGCAGAGCGTGAGCAGAAACACGATGAGCATCGACCCGCAGCCGCGGTCGATCACCGCCAGCGGCGGGAAGATAATGGCTAGGATGACTTGGAGGCAGGACATGGTAGCTTTTTTGTTTTGCAAAAGTACAAAAATAATGTCGAAAACAAGGTGTTAAGAGAGCAAGGCTATCTCAGATAATCTTGCAATTCTATACCTGTCTTAAAGATAGGTGTGCCTGGCACGATGTCATCATTTTTAATAGCATCGGTGATGATTGTGGATATGTCGATATGCTGTGAGAGCTGTACTTCTTCATCGAAAACGAAGCAGAAATAATTGCCTTGAGGGTTGGGATAGAGCGACTTGCGCATACGTTCTTCATTCATCGTGGCATTATGGTGGACATGGAAAAGGCGATATTCGTTCTTGTCTTCCTCGCCAAACTTATACAAAACCACAAACACCACATCTTTCCCTTTAAGATGTTTAGGCTGCAATGCCCCATCACTGGCCGTGTCCCCACGACGTTTCAAGCGGACATTGTAAAGGTTCGTTTTTTTGTCGTTCTTGCCCATGATCCAATCCAACTGTTCATCCGAATGATAACAACCAATGAGGAAGTACTGGTTGGGATAGCGTTGGATATGATGCATTGTAAGCAATGAAGGGGGCGTGACAATGATGGTCGGTTGCACAACCGAAGGCAAGACTTCTCTTGGATCCTGTCCCAACGCACATTTTTCGTAATGGAACCCTGGTTCCAACAATGTCAGCACCAAGTCGTTCTCGTCATTATACTTTGGGTCATTGTCCAACGCCAATGAATAATACGGCTGTGGACTTTCAATGTGATACGGAGTAAACACCTTTCCCAACAGTTGCTGGAAGTTCGTTTTCAGGAAATCTTCGGAGTTTATCCCTTCGCGTGGTGTCATGGCGTAGAAGGTGTATTTGTCTTGCAGCATGGTTTGGATTTCCCTACGGAACTGCGCTTTCACTTTTTCCCGCCATGTGGCCTTTATCCCTTCATTCTTGCGGCCGTAGAGGGCTACAACATATAGAAAATTGACATCGTAATGGCACACCAACAAGGTATCTCTGTCAAACAAACGGTTTTCAAACTGCCGTGAGGCGAAATCCTTGTTGTCCTTGTCAATCCATTCGATGTCGCTGTGCATCTTTAGGTCTTGTTGCTTGGCCGAGATAAAGAAATTGGGGATGATATTATAGCCTTCCGTCACATCGTCACGTAAAATGTTGGTTCCTTTTGCCCGTTCCTCGCTTTGCTCTTTGGTTTTGCTCTCATCAAGGAAAAGGTCAAGGTTCCATTGGATGACGTTCCTTGCGTAGGTGAATTGTTTGTACAAGGCCTCTTTGCCAATAGGCGTGTTGCGTTTGTAGTATTTTGAGTCGCCGATGTAATAGATTTTTTCGTTGTCGGTCTCGGTAAGCGACTTGTAACGGAACAGATGGTCCACTTGTTTGCCATCGGGTTGTTCTTGTAACTCTTTGGGGAGTTCGTCGTTTCTACCTCCAAGCAAATCATCAATGATGTCTTCGAAGACAATCTCGAAACTCTTTACGAGCAGATATTCTTTTTGCCTTGTGTTGATGAGGATTTGTCGTGCCTCGTCAAAAAAAGCGTGACACAATTCCCATAATTCCAATGCCTTGTCGGAAAAGTACTTGTACTTGATTTCCTGCAGACGAGTTTTACCCATCTTTAGAAAGCTCTTGAACTGATGCCCACTGATTAGTTCATAATGGCAATCTGCATCGAATGGGAACCCGTATTCGTTGTGCAGGTAGTTCAAGATGGAGAAATAGATGACCATCAATTCCTCATCGAAATTCACTTGACGGCACTTGTTCACAGGATTCAGATAGATGGGCGCTCCATTCTGCAAAAAAGCTTGTGAATGCGTGATGGTCTTTGTCCAATTGATTTTGTTGTGACCGCTATGTTGGTTTTTGATGACAAAGAAGAAGAAGTCTTGGTTATCCTTGTAAAACTGTTCCAGCGAAAGCAGAATGTCCAGGAAAGTGTTACTCAATCGTCGTTGACCGTGACCAATTTCCGCAATTCGTTCATGCAACACGATTTTGCTTTCCTTGTTGCGCTCCTTGAAGACGCTGATGGCGCGATAAATCCATACCGATAATTCGTAAATGAATCTTCTCTCATCTTCGTCCAAAGGATTCTCTTTGCTCTCAAGGTGGACGATTGTTTCTGGATCGTGTTTTCCGAAAGCTTTCCCATCTTCGTCAAGCAAGACCTTGGGTAGAATGAACACACAATCCTTGATGGCCGTGTTGTAGTAATAGCCAACATACCCAACGCTCACTTTGCCCCCAACGCTGATGGTGGGGCCAAGTTCGCTCACCACCTTCAAAATCTCGTCGGTGGCTTCGTAGGGGTGTTCTTCTATCAGGATTCTCATGCCTCGGCTTCTTGAGGTTCGCTGTCAGGTTGAGCTTCGTTTTGTTTGTCTTTGATGATTTCAAGCGGTAATCCTTCCATCTTGATGGTCTCTTCCAACTTTCTAAGGAATAGATTCACGGTATCGGTATTTGGATTGCCGTCGTTCATGAAGAAATCGGAAAACTCAAACTTCTTGTTGTCGCCTTTGCTGAAAATAGGATCGTCGAAGCCATAGCTCTTGAAAACGTCGTTCCAGAGGTAGAACAGCACCTTGCCCACAAACTGTTCGGCATCAATGGTTTTGCCTTTAGCTTTGGCAAAGAAATAGCCCAACTTTTTGTCTTCCGAATTGGTGGTGTCGTTAATCACATGGTTGATGCGTACCAAGAAGCCCCACCAATCATACTTTGCATCACCGATTTCAATTTGGTAGCCTTTATCCTCATGATTGTTGATGGGCATATACTTCCACTCCCATCTGCGCTTGAAAGCCGAATCGATGGGGAATAGGCTTTGGTCGCTGGTGTTCATGGTGGCCCAGATGTAGAGGTTGCCGGGCAACTTCATGATTTTGCCATTGCGAATATCTTCGGGGACATCATCTTTGCCAGCGAAATAGTCCCTCAGATAGTTTTCCAAGGCCTTGTCGGGCTTGATCTCATACTCTGAAACGCCGTCGTCGCCTCTGTCTAAAAGTTGGAAGATGTCGCCGAAGATTTGTGCGCAGTTGCCACGGTTGATTTCCTCAATCACAAGAATGACGGGCTTGTCCGTAGTCCATGCCTTGGTGTAGGCTTGCACAAAGGCTTGTGGCGTGTAGTCGTAAACGATTTCCTCTTTGGTGGCTTGGTTATCTTTGTCGGCCATCACGGGTTTCTCGTTGCCTTCCACCACGTAGGTTTGCGGCACGGACTTCATAATGGGTTTGTAGCAACCCACAAAAGTGGAGTAATCGCTATCGGGATGGAAGGTCGTGCGGATGACCTGCTCTTTCTCATCAATGCCGTGTTCTTTGATGATTTCCTTGATTCTGTGGGATTTGCCAGTGCCTGGGGCACCATAGAAGATTTGCTGGAGGGGCTTATTGTTTGCCACACTGGGTGTTACATTATTTTGAATGAACGGAGGAAAAACATATTTTCCATCTCGAAGATTCTTCCAAGCGTTAATTCCTCCAGAAAAATAAGCACTGCTTCCAGAATTAAAACCGCCATCAATTAAGAGTTGTTCGTAATCTCCCTCGTAAAATGTTGTTATCGCTTTTCCGTGTGTGAAACCGAAATACATGCAAAAATCGTTTTTTGATATTCTTTTTTTAGAATAATCTTCGAAACCTCGTTTGCATGCTTCTATTAGTTCTTGTTTTGTATGAATAGTTTCTTCGAATGGAACCATTTTGAAATAATTTACTTGTTAAACATATGATTAGCAAATAGTTTCGCGCAATCTACATTTACAGCATTACCAAACTGTTTATAGGCCTGTGCTGGTTTTACATCGTATTGGAATGTATCTGGAAAACTTTGCAAACGCGCACATTCTCTGGGCGTGAGGAATCTGCGCCGTGAGCCGATAATCGAAGTTTGAACAATAGCAACAAGGGCAGGGAAATAGGAATTCACCTTGACCCTGATTCCAGACGGACGTAATTGAAAAATCTGGTTCCAAATGTCTGGAGTTCCATTGTTTCCCGCTTGCCATTCCAGTTTGGCTTTAGCACCAAAGAAAAGAGGATTCTTTTGGGCTTGTTTTAGCCAACTGTTAATGAACCTCTTGTTGTTAAGATACAGTTCGTTATTTTTACGAATAAAGTTCTGTTTCCAGTCTGGATATTGCGACAAATCCTCGTTTGGATCTAATTCGCATAACCTGTCTGTCCAAATGGGGAAACCTGGCAATTTATCAACCTTAATTGACTGTATAAATTTGTTCCACAAGTCAATAAGGTTCACCATGTCTTTAGAGATATGGTATTCCTGCACGTTGGGGATTTCGTCTTCGTTTTGAAGAATTGTCTCAATGGAGCTAGAGGGTATTTTTTTAGTGTCAAAAGAAAAGGGCTTTATATTTCCGATGTCATTTCTAATACACATAATAAAGACACGTTCCCTGTGCTGAGGTATTCCTATATAATGCGGACTGAATATAACTGGTTCCGAAAGAAGATTATATCCGAGTTTTTTAAGCCTGTCGTGGATTACTTTCCATGTATTACCGTGGTCATGACTAGCAAGATTTCTTACATTCTCCAGCAAGGCATATTTTGGTTTATGGAATTCCATTATTCGACAGATATCAAAGAATAACGTTCCCTTAGTCTCATCTTCAAACCCTAATCTTTTTCCAGCTTTTGAGAATGCCTGACAAGGAAATCCTGCACATAACACATCATGTTCAGGAATATCTTTAGCCTCGATTTTTGTAATATCACCTGCTGGTTCTATTCCATAATTTGCTTTATAAGTTTTGCGGCAATCTTCATCTATATCACTAGCAAAGACACACTCTCCTCCAAGTGATTCCATTGCTTGATGAAAGCCTCCAATTCCGCAGAATAAATCTATAAATTTAAAATTTTGCATTATTTATCGTATAAATAACGGAAAACAACAAAATTGTCATTCTCCAACACTTTCTTGTTAATGTTAAACTTTGGCTTCCTGGCGCTACCATCTGGTTGATGACCTTGATTGAAATCTGTTAATGCCTCCCGGAAATTAACTCGATTGAGTTCAATAATAGACATCTTTACAAATTTAACCGAATTCTTCATTCGTTCGTGGTATGACATTTCGTCTTTGTCATAAGATGGGTCAATACTCTTGATGTAGCGGTTCCTAGCCTTTGTGGCCTCATACCCTGTAGCGACACTGTCTTTTTGTGTTTCGTGTTCATAGATTACATACCAGAACTTATCGAATTGATAAATACACTCAATGAGATTCTCTTGATCATTACCTGGGGTTTCTCTTTTAGATATGTCACTAGCTTTCAAGTCGCCATAGAAATCTTCTTCATCAAAACGAATATCAAAGTCCAAGTCTCTTTCACGTTTCAGAGAACTACCAACATAACGCATCTGATTGGTGACATTGTTTTCAATTGTAAATTTGTTGAACTTGTACTCCAAGAAAAAACCTGCCCACTCTGGCTGTTTCCATTGATTCCATTCGTTCTCGTACATCTCTTTAATTGCATCTAAAGCCTTAAGCCATTGACCAAATGTAAAACCGCAATTGAATTTTCGGAATAAATCGAAAAGGGTGGTTGTTTCAGACGCGTTACCTATGATGTAATCACGGAACTTGTCTCTACGTATTGCAGAAACAATATTACCAAAGTAATCTTCTTTAGTGAAAACGCCATAAATCATCGCTTGAAACAAATCATTTGTATAGACATGTGCAGATGAATTATGCCCTTTTTTTGTGAGATATGTATCTTTTTTGAAGTCAATAAAAATAATATTATCTCCATGATGCTCATCACCATAATGATATACGCCAATATATCGGACATCTATATTAGGATTTTCCTTATTGATGGCATTAGTATAATTGTTAAACCAAAGAGGCAATTGAACTCTTTTCTTGTAAATAGGATGGGGATTCCCTAAATAAGTACATGTTCTTACAAGAAGATGATGCACTTTACCACCATCTATGAATTCAAGCACCCACTTACGAGATGGAACAGTAAGTATTCTACAATTTTTTTTGCCTAGCACATTGATAAGGCATTCTTGAAGCTCCCTTTCTGACAAAGGTTGATCCTGAGCAACAACAAGACTCTTATCAAGGGTTATTTGTTCGCTATCAACATTCATATATCTATAATTTGTCAATTGTCGTAAAATATGGATAAGTTTTTTCCTGCTCATAATTCAAACGATTGTTCATGCTTTCTGAATTGATTATACTAAAAGGTTTTGCACTTTTTAATCGGAAACAGAGGTATGTCTCACCAGATGTTTTAAAACCTAAGGTTTTCAAGAAGGAAGCATCTGTGAGTATAGGTTCTTCTTCTTCTAATTCATACATTTCAGTTTGGTTTTTGTTGTGAAGTGACAAATATTTTGGTACAATGGAACAATCCTCTTTAAACATTGATCCTTTTCGCCCATCAGAACGAACATAATAGAGCTTGTTGTTAAGTATTAATTGCTTATGAAAATCTCCTTTGTAATAGCCAACAAGTACAGGTGCCGATATGGACTCTTCGCCATTTTTCGGAATATTTGCAGCAACATCCATGCAATTTAAAGCAGCCATAATGGATTTGGCTATCAATTTACCTAAATGAGGAGGAACGGCGTTGCCAATCATCTTATAAGCATCTTTTATGTTATCATACTCGAAGATAAAGTCGTCAGGGAATGTTTGTATTCGGGCACATTCACGCACACTTAATCTTCTGTATTCATCCAACCTGTTCTTTTGGAAATCCCATTTTTCATGGCCATAAAACATCATCTTTGGTGATGACGGATGTAATGGAACAAAGTCGGCAGTAGCATTTATGGTGAATGATGGTTGCTGCCACCCTCTTCGTCTATTGCCTCTGTAATAAAATGAACCATACCTAGATGTATATACATCATGATTAGGATACCGATTGTTCTTTTCTGTATCTTCTTCGGTTTTATTTATTTCCCCATTTGAAAAATGGAATGGTTCTTCGATGATGTCGCCAATAGCCTGTTCTAGTGTTATTGGCTTGGTGTTTGTTGGAGCCGGAAAAGTGAATGACGCATTTAGTTCCTTTCTGAAACCAACTAAAAAAACCCTCTCTCGGTTCTGAGGAATGCGGAAATTAACAGCGTCGAGCAAAGCCCATTGCACATCATATCCTGCTTTGTCAAGTCTATCAAGGAAATCATCGAATACTTTCTTGAATTTGTCGTCAAGAATACCCTTCACGTTCTCTATTACAAAAAACTTGGGTTTCTTGTCATTAATAAGTTCAATGTATTTCAAAAACAATTGTCCACGTTGGTCCTCAAGTCCATTTTGCTTGCCACCTATACTCCACGACTGACAAGGAGGGCCACCGATAAAACCATCACATACAGGAATCGTATCAGGATCGATCGTGCATAAATCACCTAACACAAACTCTGTATTAGGAAGGTTTCGGGTATAGGTAGCACGACAATGAGTCTCAAACTCATTCGCCCAAATCACTTGGAATCCTGCCTGCTCAAAACCAAGGTCAAGACCTCCGCAACCGGAGAAAAATGACGCTATTTTGTATAAATTCTTTGGCATAATCTGCAAAAATAAACATTTTCCCCGAAACCTTTCCAATGATTCCGATAAAAAACGCAATCCCATCACATTTTCCCCCGCAGCGCCTCAGCCCCAATCTCCATCCTGCTAAAAGCAAACCATTTCTTCCCCAAGTCCTTCAGCGAGGCACCGATATGATACACCGTGTCGTCGATGCAGAGGAAGCGGTCGTGGGCGTTTTGGA
>CAMYXV010000011.1 GCA_947303055.1 uncultured Bacteroidales bacterium | reverse complement strand
TGCGATAGTTGAGGCTTACGATGTCGCGCAGGTCGGTGTTGGCCGCCGATTGATAAACCGATGAGCGCACATCCACGCCCAAGCCCTCATTGGGGTTTTTCTTGGTGACGATACGCACCACCGCCCCGACCGTGGCATCGTACCGCGCCCCTGGGTTGGTGACCAACTCCACGCGCTGTATGTCCTTGGCGTTGAGTTGCTCCAATTCGCTGAAGTCACGCACCTGTCGCCCGTTGATGTAAACCAGCGGCTCACCCTTGCCGAACACCGTCAGTTTGTCGTCGTCCTTGACGATGCCTGGAATCTTGCCCAAAACATCGTCAGCAGCACCCACATCGGCGAGGATGCTGTTCTCGACCGTGGTCACTTGCGCGTCACCTTTAATGTAAACATCGGGAAGCCCCGCGCTGACCGTCACTTCGTTAAGGCTGACGGCATCAAGTTCAAGTTGAATGGTGCCCAAATTGGATTGCTTTCCTGAAAGAGGTAGCCATTTATCCTTGTAGCCAATGAAGGACACCTTCAGCAAGGCCGCATTTTGCGCCTTTCCCATTTGGAAGGCTCCGTTTTCATCTGTGACACAGCCGTTTAAAAAAGCCGAGTCCTGGCTCATCTGCACTACATTGGCGTAGGGAATGGATTGGTTGGTTTCATCAACGACCTTTCCGCTGATGTTCTGCGCTTGTATGCCCAAAACAAGAGTCATGCAGCAGGTGAAAGTAATAAATCTTTTCATAATGCTATTGTGTTTAAATTCATTTTCTGTTATACGGACTTACGCTGAAAAAGTTACTGTTTGCTTTAACAATTTTTCGGCAAAACTACACCGAGCCCCCATGCATGGCAAGAATATCCATGTACGGGTTTGTACGGGTTTTTCGCTATCGTACCGATAATCAATTAGATGTGAATTCCTCCGCGAAGCCTCGGAGAGTGACCGAAAGAGGCTCTTCAGCACCGAAAATGGCTTTCATTTTGCGGCCTCGGTCGTTCACGGTGGTGTAAGCCCGCTGCATCAGGGCAGAGATGTCGGCGTCAGAAAGGCCAAGCAGATAGAGGCAGCAATAGTCGAGGTCGTTCTTGGTGAGGTTGGGATAGGCTTTGGCTAACCTGACGGTGAACAGATTGAAATGGCGGTCGGCGGCATCGCGCAACGCCATCACCTGTTCCTTGCTTAAGGCGGCGTCTTGATAAAGCTTGCAGTCCATCTGCGCCTTGAACTGTCCTTCATGCACCCGTTCCATGATGAGGCGGCAGATAGGCTCATCGGTGAACGATTCAGCCTGTTGGGGCTTCGCGTTCACCTCCTCCTGCCGTTTGATTTGGTCCTTCAGCTCCCTCACCTCCTGGTTGCTCTTTTTCAACCGCCCCGACATCGACGCTTTCTCCAAACGGTGCGCTTCCCTTTCGGCTTCCAATTTTTGGCTTTCCAACCGGTGCGCTTCACGCTCAACCTCTATCTGCTGGTTGGCTTTTTCATGTTGCTCTTTCATCTTGCGCCTGTGGAGCAGCCAAGCCGTAAGAGCGGCCAACACCGCAAGGATGCCTGTTGCCACGATCATCCTGTTTCTTTGGACACGGACTTTCCCCTGCCTTTCAGCATCGGCCCGTTCCTGTTCCCATTGTAGATGCTGCTGAAACAACTCGTTAAGTTGCGAGACCTGTGCATTGCTTTCCCCTTCCGATACGGTGTTTCCCGCAATATACATCGAAAACTGGGCGGCTTTCAATGTGTCTCCCTGATTTTGGAATATCTCGTAAAGATATCGCGCCGCAATCCTTTGTCTGGCAGCATCCTCCATATTCTCAAACACAGGCGTTAAATAAACTAACGCTGAATCATATTGTACCTCCTCACTATAAATACTGCCAATAGTCAAATAGCGATTCAATTTCTCTGTTTCATCTGTGGTTTGAATTGCCATACGCCTCAGATCATTCACCGAAGGCTCAACCCCTTTACCCATTTGATAATACAGAAAAGCCCTGGCCGAAATCAAGTCCCTGAAAATCAAATTGTTCGTATCGGGCAATTGTTTCAGTGCCTCATCGAAATAATATGCTGCACTATCATATTCTTTCAATTTACCAAACTGCTTTCCTAATTGAAGGAGTGTGTTGGCAATCTTGTCTGGCGAAGCCTGGGCAATTCTATCATAATCCAAGCTTTTCTTACAGCAATAGATGGCAGGCTCCTGCATGAATTGTGCGGAAAACAAATCCCCAAGGCGGTTATAGGTCAAAGTCATAAACCGTGCCTTGTGTCCCACCAAAACCTTCTCCTCAAAATGTACTTTCATCATCCGTAAGGCATTGAGGTATTCCCAGCAGGCCTCAATAAGGCTGTCGCGCTCATAATACCCCACACCATTAATATAATGCGCCCGTGCCGCCAAAAACCCGTCATCGATGGAATCAAAATACCCCACCGCCTTCAGCAGATCCTTTCGGTTACTCTGTCTATAATAATTCTTATACAGCAGCTCCGAAATCAGCACCTGGCAGTAATGCCCGTTAAACTCATCCAGACTATCTGCTGCCGCACTTGAAGCAAACTCCTGAAGCATCGCAAAAGCACTATCCGGCTGCTGCCACATCAGGCTGTCAATCTCCGCCAATACAGGAGACGACGGCGTTTCAATAGATTCAACGACCTTAGTAGGATAGTCGCAGGCTACCGTTAACGCCAACAACAGGATTCCTATGTAAAACCAACGTTTCACGCTGCAAAACTACTTAAAATCCATCAAACTCAATCAAAAATCTATTCAATACAATTCAAGTCTTATTGCTTAAATCTATTTTTCCACCCTATTATGCTGTTTTACGAAAAACAACTAAATTTGCAGACAGTAAAAAATAACCATCAGTTATGGAAAGCAAGACATTCAATATCTATTGCGACGAAAGTTGCCATCTGGAACACGACCACAAGAAATACATGTTCCTTGGCTCGGTCAGTAGTGCATACCCTCAAGTCAAACGGCATTGTCGGCGCATCAAAGAACTTAAGCGAAGCCATAACTTCTACGCTGAAATAAAATGGGCCAACGTGTCGATGTCAAAACTCCGTTTCTACCTCGACCTCGTAGATTATTTCTTCGATACAGATCTCCGCTTCCGCGCCATTGGAATTGAAAAGTCAAAGATCAAGTGCGACGATTTCAATACCTCATTCGATGATTTCTACTATAAGATGTACTATCAGTTGTTGAATTACAACATCGATACACTCTGCCATTACAATGTCTATCTCGATATCAAGGACACACTGAGTGCATTGAAGGTGAGAAGACTGAAGGAAATCCTTAATGTAAAGTTCGGTGTCTTTCGCAATGTCCAAAACATCCGCTCCGACGAGAGCCTTCTAATGCAGCTTGCCGATTTTCTGATGGGTGCCATCTCCTATAACGTGAACGACGAGGCAAAGGCAAATCCCGCAAAAGTCCAAATCATCGAAAAAATAAGCAAGCACGCCCAACTACCTGACCTTGGCAAGACCAATTATTCCAATAAGTTGAACCTCTTTTTTATAGAACTGAAGTGACATGCCACACAATCTGATTAAAGTTTACAATGAGCTGCTCGATTTGGTGGCCTATACGGAAATCCAAAGGACGGAATCCCTAAAGCGCATCTTCAATCGCGATATAGCCGAAAATCCTAATTTCGCATTCAGGACGAAGAGAATCAATCCCACTACCGCTGATGGAGAGGACACCATGGAGCGTTTCTTCCGTCACCTCACTACCATGATAACCGATAAGAGCATCAACAAAAGAGAGTTCGACATGCAACGTTCAAGACGTCTTCATTGGATAAAGTTTCACATTGAGGAATCGAAGAAAGACAACATGAAGGTATTCTCTATTCAGGAACCCCAAGGCATAAGGACATACATCTACGATGTGGACGAACAATATGTGATTGTTCTTGAACCATTGCGCAACAAAGATGAGTATTATATGTTGACGGCATATTACATGGAGGGAAAAGACGCAGCAAGAAACAAAATGGACAAGAAGTATAAGCGAAGGATGAGTACTCTAATGTAAAGCAAAAAACGCGCAACTTCTAGGTTACGCGTTTTTCGATTTCCTTCTCTCAAATGAGAGATGAACTCGGCTGCAAAATTACGAACATTTTTATTACTGCCAATAGGTTGCATCAAAATTTTTAATAAAGCATCGTAATTTAGAATCGTTTCTAATTAGCTTTCTGTCATTTAGGCGCATCCCCAGCCGCCCTTCCCACTCTAAGAAGGGGTGGCCGAAGGCCGCGGGAGTCACCTCACCATCACCTTCTCCATAAAGATTCTTCCTTCCTTATCACTAATCCTCACCAAATAAACCCCTTCCGCCAAACCAGCCACACTGATTTCATTCGCATCGCGTACGGTCTTCACCAACTGCCCGAGGACATTGTAGACCTGCACTTCGGAAGCCTCAATACCTTCTATCGTCACCTTTTCCTTTGCCGGATTGGGATAAATGAATAATTCAGAATCCTTGGTTTCACTCATAGCCCCTTCGTAAGCACGTTAGCACGTAAGCACACATAACGAAAAAATCCAATCCCCCTTCACTTATCCAGCTCCACATCCGGACACAACCTCTCAAACACCCGCATCCGTTCATAATAAGCCTCATCGAATTCCGAGGTGTCAACACTAGCAGGCATTTGCGGCAATTCCTTGTCTCTTCCTTCCCGGCATCCAGCCAAAAAACCGCCATCAGGGCGAATATCCTTGTTGTCTTCATATTACTATTAGTCTTATCTGTCCTATTAGTCCCACCGTCGTTAGCACGATAACACGCATACCGAAAAAAGCCAAAGAAAGCCTCAAACCACCCCTTGTCGCCGATAGAGCGGCCAAGGCTTTCGATGACTTATTATATTTAGCAGATTCCTCACAACCTTTGTCTTTCTTCCTCTCCCGCCAAACTTCCACGATACTTGCTTGTCTTGGCCTTCAGGCGGTAGCGCACGGTCAGGTAGATTTCGCGTGAATCGTATTTGGCATATTTCTCAAAACTAACAGTAGGCCAATATACATTGATGCTATTGACAGCCTGATTGAAGAGGTCTGAAACACCAAGCGTCAGGTTTAGATTGCCTTCAAGAAATGACTTCCTGACTGCCAAATCACAAATCCACACATTTCTGTTGCAGTAATAGATTCCTGAATAATATCCTTTCCCCGAAAAGGAAAAGTCTGCATCCAAATACCACCCATGGGGAAAAGAAACCATATTGTTCCATCTGGCACGGAACAAAGGCTTCCCAAAATCAATGGCATTGTCTTGATTCTCAAGA
The DNA here is from genome assembly GCA_947303055.1 of uncultured Bacteroidales bacterium. Classification (GTDB taxonomy): domain Bacteria; phylum Bacteroidota; class Bacteroidia; order Bacteroidales; family F082; genus Limimorpha. Next base: position 28,507 of record CAMYXV010000011.1, on the reverse strand, counting down.
GAGAACCATTGCTTGCTCAACTCAACAACCCATCGAGGATTCCAAATCCCAATCTTCGGGGAAGCCGTCAACGATAAATACAATGTTGGCATCTTATCGTAGTTGACAGGCCTATTGATGATGATTCTTGGGTCGCTTTCCGATGGTTCCATCCATTCTCCCATAATGACATTGATGTTATGCTGATAATCAGCGGTAAAACTCAAAAACCTCCAGTTGGCCAACAGCAAAATATCGTGAGTTATGCTTGGTTCCAAATACGGGTTTCCGGTTTGCAACAGAAAGCGGTTAGCGTATTCCACCGAATTACGCAGATGATAATACGAAGGACGATGCGTTTTGGCAGAATAGTTGGCCATCAGTTGTATTTCATTGGTCTTGATGCTGAAAGAGGCTGATGGAAAGATGTTGTTGAATCTTTTGCTTTGGTCATCAACAAGAAGATCCTGCTCGTAATAATTATAGGCGGCGTGTTCGTAACGGCAGCCTATGGCAAACGAGCCTATAACAGTTTCGCTGAAGGGAACCGTACGGCTGTATTCCACAAAAGCGGCAAGGTTACGGTCTTGGATTCTGATTAACGATGTCTCGGTAAACTCCGAAAGACTGATATAGTCATCGCGGCGAGAGGTGAACGAGGCCTGACTTCCATACGTGATTTCACCTCCCCATAATGGCGTGGCAAATGTCAGTTTTCCTGCAAGAAGATTGTTCTTGACTGGGTTTTTCGATTGGATGATGCGGTCATCCCATTCACTGCTGTACTCAATGCAGTTGTTATAAATGGTCTGGCCGTTGTTGAGATAGTCGGCGTTGAAGTCGATGGATGTGTTTCCCAATTTGCCGAGATAGAAGGCATTGACACGGTGACTTATGTCATAGTCATACCGCAACTGTTGGCGGCTTTCCCATTGGTCGTAATAAGCCCCGTTCATCTCAACGGTGCTATTAAGGTGCAAGGAGTCGTTCATCATCGCCCAGAAAGTTGGACTGTAACGTACACCTATGATGTTTTCGGAGCCAAAGGAATAGTTGGCCTCAAACACGCTGGAGACCCGTGCATTCCTGATGTCTTCCGTCATGTTGTTTTGCAACAGCCAATCATCTTCCAATCTGTTTTCTTGAATGAAATCGGCATGTGTCAATGTTTTCACATCCCTATAATCGACGGTGGCCAACAATTGCCAACCTTTCTTGCGATAGTTGAGACTCACGATGTCACGCAAGTCGGTGTTGTCCGCCGACTGATAAACCGATGAGCGCACATCTACACCCAAGCCCTCATTGGGGTCTTTCTTGGTGACAATGCGCACCACTGCTCCCACCGTGGCATCATATCGTGCCCCTGGGTTGGTTACCAGTTCCACGCGCTGAATATCCTTGGCGTCGAGTTGCTCCAGTTCACTACGGTCGCGGACCTGCCGCCCATTGATATAAATCAAGGGCTCTCCTTTGCCGAAAACCTCTAGTTTACCTTGACTCTTGTTGATGCCCGGAATCTTGCCCAAAACATCATCAGCGGCACCCACCTCGGCAAGGATGCTGTTCTCGACCGTGGTCACTTGCGCGTCACCTTTAATATAAACATCAGGCAACCCTGCGCTGACGGTCACCTCGTTGAGGCTGACGGCATCAAAGTCAAGTTGGATGGTGCCCAAACTGGTCTGCGTTCCCGAAAGCGGAAGCCACTTGTCCTTGTAGCCGATAAAGGATACCTTCAGCAAGGCCGCGTTTTGAGCCTTTCCCATTTGAAAAGCCCCATTTTCATCAGTGACACAGCCGCTTAAAAAGGCCGAGTCCTGGCTCATTTGCACTACATTCGCAAATGGAACAGATTGGTTGGTTTCATCAACGACCTTTCCGCTGATGTTTTGCGCTTGCATCGTCACCCCTCTCGCCATCATCAGGAGTGCAAGCAAGATTGTAATCCTTGTTGATCTCATATTCATATCAGTCTTATCTGTCCTATAAGTCCCACTTCGTAAGTACGTTAGCACGTAAGTACAAATAACGAAAAAGCCTATCTACTCACCGCCACCTTAGCCGTAAGCACTTTTCCTTCTGCATCCGCAATCCGCACCAAATAAACGCCCTGCGGCAACTCCGCCACAGTTATTTCATTCGTGCCTCGCATAGTCTTCACCACCTGCCCAAGCGTATTATAAACCTGCACCTCATCAACTTCAACGCCGTCAATGTAAACAGTTTGGGAAGCAGGGTTTGGCCACAGTGTAAAGGCTTTCCCTTCCGTCTCATCCACAGCGTCAATGCTGACAAAATTCGCCGTTAGCTGTCCGCCTCTTGCTATCATGTGAACACATTCTTGTTCTGTTGAAATGGTATCGCCGTCCTGGTTAGTCCAGCCGACAAACTGGTAGTTTGCATTTGCTGAAGCAGAAAGATGGGCAAACTCACCAAAATTATAGATCCCTGAACCTACAACCGTGCCACCGTTTTCGGGACAAGCAACAACATCTATTTCAAACTCCTCATACACCGACTTGCGGCTGCGGTAGATTTGATTGTCGTATTGGCCAAAGGCATACAGATAGCCATCCCTGGAAAGAAACTGTTTTTCAATTCTCCTGTCTGGCATACCAGCGGCTAACCCGTACAACCATTCATCACCATTTTCCCAACGATAAATACCAAAAGGATTGCCCCACGCATCACAATACAAATTGACATAAATCACATCGTTATTGTCAACAGTTATCGACTGAACGCACTGATGCGGCAAAAACTCTTCCCATGTTTCCCCGTAATCACTTGACTTGTAGAAACCGCGTTGAGGATTGTCCGGATCATAAAGGACAAGGCAACCCACATAGATTTCATCTTGTGAGTTTTTTGCCAGAGAAAACGGGAATTTGTCGGACAAGCCGATATTACTCCATGTTTCTCCATTGTCGGTTGATTTGAACACACCGCCCATACCCATGCCGATATGGTCAAGAACTGTAGCCAACATTGTACCGTTGTTAAGTTTTAGCAGCCCTGTCACCTCACAAACCCCACTATGGTCCACATAGACATTGGTCCAGGTCGAATCCCAGTCCGTTGATTTGTAGATGCCTTCCCATGTGCCCAAAAGCAAAGAATTGTCAGGTGTGACACCTATTGAAACGCCATTGGCAATCGTAGGAACGGGCAGTGCCTTCCATTCGGTGCTGCCGGCTTCTCTTTTTTGCAAAGGATGTCCGCCATAATTTGTTCCAGCCAGCAAAGTGCCGTCCGTATGCTCATATAGGCGCAGTATTCCGCTGTTTTCCAATCCGATGAGGCTCCAAGTTGCTCCACCGTCGGAAGAACTGTACACGCCCGTTGCGCCTACAATAATGTTCCCGTCGAAATCCTCTATGAGCGAGTAAACACCTGTCGCTGGCGGGTCAATTCCCATCCAAAAGTCATCTACTGTTTGTGCTTGCATCGTCACCCCTCCCGCCATCAGCAGGAGCACAAGCAGGGTGTAAAATCTTGTCGTTTTCATATTCGTTAGCTTTTAGAATTTTTCGGCAAAACTACACCAAGCCCCAGCGCATGGCAAGCAAAACCATGTACGGGTTTGTACGGGTTTTTCGCTATCGTACCGATAATCAATTAGATGTGAATTCCTCCGCGAAGCCTCGGAGAGTGACCGAAAGAGGCTCTTCAGCACCGAAAATGGCTTTCATTTTGCGGCCTCGGTCGTTCACGGTGGTGTAAGCCCGCTGCATCAGGGCAGAGATGTCGGCGTCAGAAAGGCCAAGCAGATAGAGGCAGCAATAGTCGAGGTCGTTCTTGGTGAGGTTGGGATAGGCTTTGGCTAACCTGACGGTGAACAGATTGAAATGGCGGTCGGCGGCATCGCGCAACGCCGTCACCTGTTCCTTGCTTAAGGCGGCGTCCTTATAAAGTTTGCAGTCCATCTGCGCCTTGAACTGCCCTTCATGCACTTGCTCCAAGATGAGGCGGCAGATGGGTTCATCGGCGAACGATTCAGCCTGTTGGGGCTTCGCGTTCACCTCCTCTTGCCGTTTGATTTGGTCCTTCAATTCCCTCACTTCCTGGTTGCTCTTTTTCAATCGACCCGACATCGACGCTTTCTCCAAACGATGGGCTTCCCTTTCGGCTTCCAATTTTTGGCTCTCCAACCGGTGTGCTTCACGCTCAACCTCTATCTGCTGGTTGGCTTCTTCACGTTGCTCTTTCATCTTGCGCCTGTGGAGCAGCCAAGCCGTAAGAGCGGCCAACACCGCAAGGATGCCTGTTGCCACTATCATCCTGTTTCTTTGGACACGGACTTTCCCCTGCCTTTCGGCATCGGCTCGTTCCTGCTCCCATTGCAGATGCTGTTGAAACAGCTCGTTGAGCTGCGATACTTGTTTGTTGCTTTCCCCTTCCGAAGTGGTGTTTCCCGTAATGTACATCGAAAACTGGGCGGCTTTCACTGTGTCTCCCTGATTTTGGAATATCTCGTACAGATACCGCGCCGCAATCTTTTGTCTTGCAGCATCCTCCATATCCTCAAACACAGGCGTTAAATAAACCAACGCTGAATCGAATTGTACCTCTTCACTATAAATACAGCCAATAGTCAGATAGCGATTCAATTTCTCTTTTTCATCCGTGGTTTGAACCGCTACACGCCTCAAACCATTCACCGAAGGCTCTAACCCTTTGCCCTTATTATAAAACAGCAAAGCCTTGGCTGAAATCAAATCCCTGAAAACCAAATTGTTCGTATCGGGCAATTGTTTCAGTGCCTCATCGAAATAATATGCTGCACTATCATATAGGCTCAACTTGTCATACTGTCTCCCTATATAATACAACAAATTGGAACGGTTGAAAGGAGAAACTGGTTCTATATTATTGAAAACAAGGGCTTTTTTGCCACAGACGATGGCAGGCTCCTGCATATATTGACTGGAAAACAAATCCACAAGGCGGTTGTACGTGTAAACCATGAAACGTGCCTTCGTGCCCACCAGTTCGTTCTCGGGATAATGGCTCTCCATCGTCCGCAAGGCACAGAGGTATTCCCCACACGCCTCAACCACGCTGTCCTTTTCAGCATACCCCACACCATTAATATAATGCGCCCGTGCCGCCAAAAACCCGTCATCGATGGAATCAAAATACCCCACCGCCTTCAGCAGATCCTTTCGGTTACTCTGTCTATAATAATTCTTATACAGCAGCTCCGAAATCAGCACCTGGCAGTAATGCCCGTTAAACTCATCCAGACTATCTGCTGCCGCACTTGAAGCAAACTCCTGAAGCATCGCAAAGGCACTATCCGGCTGCCGCCACATAAGGGTGTCAATGGCTGCCAACTCTTGGGTCGGCCCTGCGACGCTTCGACAAGGTTCAGGGGCTTCAACTTTAGTTGGTTGGGAGCAAGCCACCATTATCGTCAGAACCGCAAAATAGTTCAGTATGTGCATAACTCGTTTCATGCCACGCAGTTTCCTATTTTTTATTCAGCCAATAATAAAGGAAATAATCATAGATAAAATATCTCCCTTCGCTGTTTGTAACGATGTCTTTTTCCTGCAAGGCATTCAGGCTTCTTTGGACTGAACTAGCTGACGTGAGATGATACTTTTTAATGAACTCTCCGCTTGTGGGTTGGACGTTCTTTCCCGAATGCGCCAATGCTATAAGCAGGGCCTTTTGCCTTGCTGAAAGTCGTGCCAGCAGATCCTGATAGGTGTCGTCTTTCTCGTCAATAGCTTGGTTGATAGCCATCTCAACTTCCTTGATGGTACAAGGCTTGTTAGGTTCAGCCATCGCATAAAGCTCATTACATATTTTCTGGATATACCATGTGGTGCCCTCGAATTTCTCGTAGATATACTGGATGGCCTCGGGGACAATTTGCAATCCACCCTGCTCGAAATGATTGGTGATAAACTTGGAATAGGAGTCAAGTGGTATTGCCTTGAGCGACATGGTGGATGCGCTTTGGTAGAAAGGTCTGGCAGGTGACGAAAACATCTCGCCCATCATATGGCGCTTGGAGCCAGAGAAGACGAACCATGCATTATTGCAGTCTTGGATATAGGTTCGCAAAAGAGCCTCTACGTTTTGTTCTGGATAATCCATAATTGTCTGGAACTCATCAATAGCCACTATGCAAGGTTTGTCTGCCGAATTTAGATATTGAAATATCTCCTCAAGCGAAGTTTTCGGCGTTTGGATATCACCCAATTCCAGATTCCAACTCGGTTGCCCAAAAGTATCAAGTGAAATACCCGTTCGTAAAGAGCCTGCTATACGCACAAAACGCTCCCATGCTTTCCGCTCTTTCGATTTTAGTACCGTAAGAATGGAACGGCCCAATTCATAAATCAATTCGGCAAGAGATTTTGTGGCATAGATGTCGACTACAAATAGATAATAATCCTTGAGCTCTTGTTGGGCAAAGCAATGACGTATCAGTCCGGTCTTTCCCATTCTTCTTGGTGACATCAAGGCAACATGGTTGCCATTCACCAACAATGATGTCAAACGCTTGGTCTCTTCCTCTCTGTCACAAAAATACTCAGGCCCATTATAGCCGTATGTCAGGAACGGATTTCTCATTTTTGCACAATTTAGGCTGCAAAAATAACAAGAATTATTCAATTATACAAATTTGCGTAACGCTTTTTTGTATAACAGCGAACATTTCGATTGTTTTTTTGTCACAATCCACAAAAACCCCTATCTTTGTCCTCTCCTAAATGCTAATGCCATGAAAAAGATACTCTTACTCTTACTTTTGCTGCCTATTTCCCTCCTCGCCCAATTCACCGACGACTTCTCCGACGGCGACTTCACTCAAAATCCCACTTGGTCAGGGACGACGGAACAATATACGGTGAACAACAGCAAACAGCTCCAACTCAATGCGGAAGGCGAAGGCACGGCATACCTTTCCTTGCCCATTAGCGAGTATGAGTCGATGGAATGGCAGTTTTGGATTCGTGAAGCTTTTGCCCCTTCGGGAAACAACTATTCCGATGTCTGGCTCAGTGCCGACAATGTTGATCTGTCACAAGCCACCCAAGGCTATTTTCTCCGTTTCGGTGAAGGCGGCAGCAGCGATGCCATCACTTTGTTCCGCAAGGATGCCGACGGACAACAGCAAATCTGTCGTGGTACGGAAGGCGCCATAGCCGCCTCGTTTGCAGTTTCCGTCAAAGTCACCTGCGACCGCGAAGACAATTGGATGATCCAGACATGCTACGACAATTCGGGTATTTATCTCATTGAGGCACAAGGTGTGGATGATACCTACGAGCGAGGTGGCTACTTCGGCTTCTGGTCCAAGTTCACTTCCAGCAACGCCAAGAAATTCTATTTCGATAACGTCTATATCGGCCCACGCATCGTCGATCACGAACCTCCTGAACTTCTGACCTGCGAGGTGCTCGACTTGACGCACCTACAACTGGCTTTCAATGAGGCTCTTGACGAGGCAACGGCACTCAATCCAGAGAATTATTCCATCGACAACGGTTTAGGACATCCTGCATCCGTTAGTTTTGGTAACAATCCTGCTATGGTCGTGCTGGAATTGGAACGCGAAATTGGCAATGGCATCAATTACACTTTAGCGGTGAGCGGTATCAAAGACCTGTGGAATAACATGATGGGACCGACGACGATGGCATTCTCCATCTATGAAGCCTCAGAATACGACATCGTCATCAACGAAATCATGGCCGATCCTAATCCAGTGGTGGGTCTGCCCGAATGGGAGTATGTGGAACTGTACAATACCACCGAGTTTGGCATCGACTTGAAAGACTGGCAGATACAAATCGGCAGCAACGACAATACCTTCGACAACTATGTCCTTGCCCCGCATGGCTATGTCATCCTCTGCCACAACGATGCTGTTTCCGAACTGCGACAATATGGCGACTGCATTGGTTTCGGCAGTTTCTCGGTAGGCAACTCTTCTTCTGCGATGTACCTTTACAACAAGTCTGGTGAGTTGATTTCGCGGGTCAACTTTAGCAACACTTGGTACCACGATCCCGACAAGGACAACGGTGGCTGGTCAGTGGAACAGATTGATCCTTTGAATCCCTGCGCGGGCGCTTCCAACTGGACGGCTTCCACGGATGCCTCGGGCGGCACGCCAGGACGCATTAATTCCGTAAATGGTGAGAACAATGTGGCACCCCAAGTGGAGCGCGTCAGTATGTTCGGTAACCAAATCGTCCAGATATGGTTCGACCAACAAATGAATCCCACCGACCTTTTAGAAATGCAACATTTCCTTGTGGAAGAAATAGGTGAACACCCCCAACTGACGGTCATTAATCCCCTTGACGGCACTTACGTTGAGCTCCATTTCGGCCAGAGTTTTGTGGAAGGCATCGTTTATACCTTAGTTATTAATGACATAACCAACTGTGTAGGGACAACGATTGAAGTCAATACCCGTGTGCAGTTTGGCATCCCGAATGAGATTGCCGAAGGCGAGATTTTGATTAATGAAATTCTTTTTGACCCTATCACGCCAGGCGTGGACTATGTGGAACTCTACAACAACACCGATAAAACCTTCGACCTCAGCACCATGCTGCTCGGTGTCATCAAGGAGAGTTTTCCGAATCCTGCCGACACAACCTTAAAGGAAATCACTGCCGATAGTCGACTGTTTTTACCGCACACATACGTTTTGCTCTCCACGAATAGCGAGATTGTTGGTCAGCAGTACGACTGCCCGACCGACAACTTCGTCCAAATGGCCTCTTTCCCGAGCTATGCCAACGCTGGCGGCACAGCTGTGCTGAAGAGTAAGGACGGCATCACAATCGACCAAGTGTATTATTTCGAAAAGATGCACTATCCGTTGCTGAAGGTTACCAAGGGCGTGTCTTTGGAGCGTGTCAGTTTTGACCAGCCTTCCATGGATGCCAATAACTGGCATTCTGCGGCTGAACAGGAGCATTTCGGCACACCGGGCTATGAAAACTCGATGATGCAGAGCGCGGAACCTTCCAATGACGAAATCTCCATCAGTCCCGACATCTTCTCGCCCGACGGCGATGGCTACGACGATGCTTGTTTCATCAACTACCATTTTGATGAGGCGGGCTATACCATGAACATCTATATTTTCAACGTGGCAGGGCAATTAATCCGTCATTTGGCCAAGGGCGAATTGGTAGGGCAGGAGGGCAGTGTGCTTTGGAACGGCCTTGACAACAACGGCAACAAGGTTCCAGTCGGTGTTTATGTGGTCGTGACAGAGGTTTTCAATTTCGAAGGAAAGGTGAAACAGTTCAAGAACGCGGCTGTGGTGGGGACACGGTAATCAATAATCCATATTCGACTGTGCCACAATCTGTTTCGTATCTGGATTGAAGGCGGTGAGGTTGCCCAAACTGGGTTTGTCGGTCACGTAAACGCCATTGTCCAAGACAATGAAATCGTAGTTGTCGTTGTTTTCGATGACCAAATTCATGAAGCTGTAATCGACAGGGATATGCCCATGAATGATTTTCTTGCCGTGCGATTTGTTGAAGTCGACCTTGAATTTGCGAGTCCACATCATGCTTTTCGTGTCCTCAAACGGGTCAGCGATGTTGAAGTTCATGCCGGCATGGACAAGGATGTATTCCTCCAACTCAATATAAGGTACGCAGGCATTCATCCAGTCGATGTATAGCTGCGGAATCTCGCGCGGATGTTTCACCCCGAAGCTCTCCAAGGTGGCTTTGGCCCCCACGGCCTCCCAGTTTTTCTGCTCTTGGTGCTTGCCACCGAAGAATTTCTTCTTCTGGTCGGCGATAAAAGCTTTCACGCACATGTCTTCGTGGTTTCCCTTGATGAAATGCACCTCATATTCTTCCTTTTGCAGGTGCATCAGGTAGTCGATGACGCCTTTGCTGTCGGGACCGCGGTCGATGTAGTCGCCCAAAAAATACAATTGGTCGTGTTTCGTGACCTTAAGCACGTTTTCAAGCAGCACCTTCAAGGTCTGGGCGCAACCGTGAATGTCGGGAATGATCCAGCGTTGTGACATCAGAATAGAGTATTGAGGTTCAGTGATTCGTATTGCTTGCGTAGACGGGTCTTGAAGGTCCAGCGCACATCGGAAATCCAACGGCGACATAGCTCGCAGTAGTCCACAAAGACCCTATAGGAGAAGAAGAGCAGCACCATGCCACCCAAAGCCCAGTACCAAGGCAAGTAGCAGAACAACAATATGGTGCCAATGATGAAGACAAGCGGGAAGAGCACAAACTCCACACCGAAGCTAACAGTATTACTGAAAGCTTTGTCTTTCAGTTTGCTTTTGATAATCGAAGTAGTGAGCCAAATGGGCAGGTTGACGATGGCTGAAGCGGCAAAATAGGGCAGGCCGACGAGTAAAACGGCTAGTCTCCAGAGGAAATTAATCAAAGGATATTTTCTCGCAGTCGACATGACGGAAATTTTCTGCCGTCTACGCTCCTTGTCGAAAGCAAGCACGCGTTCAAAGAGGTCTTTGGCTTCTTCGGGCTTTTCCTCTCTGAATTTCAGCACCTTTGCAACCGTTTCACGATTGCGGAGCATCTTCTTAAAGAGGCCACCGGCGCGTTTCTCGTTCTTCATCTTGACGATTTCCCAAATGGCGTCATAGTCCTCGTCATCAGGGATATAGGTAAAGAGCTTTGAGATTTCTTCGCCCAAAATATCCTTGAGTTGGTTGATGATGATGGCCTCGTTTTCCTCCGTGGTGTTTTGGATGAATTCGGTTACATTAATGGGTTGGCCAAAATGGATCATCGCCGTGCTACGGTAGCGGAAATAGTCGCCGTATTCGATGGCAGTGGGGATGATGTAGACAGGACTCTTTTCGCCGAATTGCTTGTTGGCGTCCAAGGCGATGTGAAACAGACCCTTACCCATGCGCATTAATGAATGCTTCGTGCGGTGGGTGCCTTCAGGGAAAAGATAGAGGTCGACATGGTCGTGGATGACATCGACGGCCTTGTTCAAGGAGTCATCGTTTTGGCGCACGGCAGCCACTCCGTTACGGATGCGGAAGATGGGCAGAATGCGTAGGAAATTCAGGATTTTTGCCACGGCCGGGTTCTTGAAGATGTCGCCACGTGCGATGAACACCTTTTTGATATTGTCAGCCGCAAGCAATACCAAGGCGTCCATCAGCGTGTTGCTGTGGTTGACGCCGAAAATCACGGCACTGTCTTTCGGGAGATGCTCTTTCCCGTGTACCTCAAACCTGCGGTAGGCTATGCGTGTGTGCCAGTTGACGTATGGTAGTAGGAAGGAATACCAGAAGTCGGGATCTTGAATTTTTTTGGCCATTTTCAATCATCAATGAGTTTGCGAAATTACAAAAATAACCCAAACGGAAAGTTTTTTTCGTCCAAAAGCAGAAATTTCTTACTTTTACCGCCCAAATGTGAATAACAATGGTTAAAAAAACATTCTATTCAATTGTTGCATTTTTCCTCTCTTGTTTGCTGTTGGTTGCTTGCCATAATGGTAGATCGAAAGATAAAAATGCAAAAGAAGATGTTGAAACACAAGACGATACATTAAACATCCAAGAGTCCCTCCTGCCTGAAGACACGTTGACGGCTTTGGAGCATTTGATGGAAAAGGGCACTTTGGTGGCCGTGACCAATTGCGAGGATTTCAATTACAAAATGTTTAAGGGACACCCATCGGGCTTTCAATATGACTTGCTCAAGGATTTCTGCAAAATGTTTGATCTTCGCCTCGAAATGAAGGTCAATGATAACTTGGATTCGTGCTTCATGTTGCTCGATTCGGGCGAGGCGGATGTCGTGGCCACAGGTGTGGGGTTGACGAAAGAATTGAGAGAACAATATGGATTGACGGATCCGATTTTTACTTCCCAAAGCATTTTGGTGCAAAGGATGCCGAAAAACTGGAGTAAGATGTCGACCGACAATGAGGTTGAGAATCAGTTGCTTCGTTCTCCCTTTGATTTGGCTGGAAAAACCATCCATGTGTCTCGAGGCAACCATGCGGCCAAAGTGTTGGAAAACCTTTCAGAAGAAATCGGTAAGCGGATTTATGTGGTTGAATGTGACACACTTAATGATTTTGAGTTGATTAATGCAGTGTGTGATGGAAAGATTGATTATACCGTAGTGGACGATTATATTGCAACGGCAGGTTGTTATGGACTCAAGGGTTTGGACACCAAACTTGTCGTGGGTGTGGAGCACCCCATCGGTTATGTAGTCAAGAGCCATGACGCTGATTCATCGTTGCTTAAGGTCTTCAATGATTGGATTGACAAGGCGGAACAGAAGCAATTGAGGATTGTGATGACTAGATATGTCAAGAATCGTCGATTGTTTGCCCAAAGCCCTGAGGAAGCGAACGGGCATATTTCCCCGTTTGACAAAGCCATAAAGAAAACAGCGGCTAAGATTGGTTGGGATTGGCGTTTGCTGGCGGCCTTGATTTATCAGGAATCGCGCTTCAAGATTGATTTGGAGAGTGATAAAGGGGCTTTCGGATTAATGCAACTTATGCCTTCCGTGATGGAACGCTATAATGTGAGTTACGATTCCTCTCCCGAGGAGCAACTGGAAGCCGGTGGTAAATTGATTTCTTATCTTGACAAGACGTTGAAAAACAAGGTTGCTGATAGTCTTGAACGGGTGAAGTTCGTATTGGCTGCCTACAATGCAGGCCTTGGCCATGTTTTGGATGCCCAACGCTTGGCCATGAAGTATGAAAAAGCTCCTGATATATGGGAAAACAATGTGGATTACTTTATCCTCAACAAATCCAAGCCTTTGTATTATCGAGATACCTGCTGCCGTTGTGGTTTTTTGAGAGGGACGCAAACCTACCGTTTCGTGGAGGATATCATGGAGCGATACCATCATTATCAAAACTTAGTGGAGTGAAAATCAATTGAATAATTATGAAGAAACTGTTATTCTCTTTTTTGTTCGTTTTCTTTTTTTGGGGCGTGAAAGTGGCCTCGGCTCAATCGTTTAATTCTGGCCTTATTGCGGGAGCTACTTTCAGTCAAGTGGATGGTGATAATTATGCGGGCTACCATCAACTGGGCTTCACGGCAGGTGCTTATGTCAATTTGCCGTTGGATGATTTCTTCTCAGCCCAAATGGAATTGAAATATTCGCTTTTCGGTGCGCATTCTTCTGACAAAGAGGTGAATGAGTATTATTATAATCCTTATAGCTTACGTCTGCATTATGCCGAAATACCTTTGATGTTGCGCTACAATTTGGGTGTTTTCCGAGTCGGTGGCCGGCCATTGGATTTCATTACCTTGGAAGCGGGTGCCAGCCTTGATTTCCGCCTGAAAGCCACTGAAGATGTCGATGCTGATTTTGAGATTACCACGAGCCGTTGGAACTTCTTCTCTGCCACAGCCAATGCTGGTTTGCATTTTGCTTTCAATGAGCATTTCGGGCTTGAGGCACGCTTTATGTATTCCGTGGTGCCGTGCCGCTTCACGGGCAATCCGGGTTGGTTCTATAACCAATATTACAATAAGGTGGTGCAGTTCACCTTGACTTACAACATCAACTCCCCTCTGAGGTGATACCTAGCCTCCCATGTCATTCCAGCAGAGGCATGTGGGAGGGAGGGAATCTATGGGAGGCGGCTCCAGAAAGCATAGATTCCTGCCAGCGCACGATTCCTCGTTGGAATGACATGCTTTCTGAAGCCTTCAATCTTATGACAAAAAGTCAATATTCCTTTTCAGCCCTTCATATCCAGCGCGTTGTACGGCAGAGTGCTTGAATAGTGCCTTAAACTCAGTTTCAGTCAGGTTTTTCCAATCGTTTTCCTGCATGGCCAATAGTTCTTCCGATGGTTGGAACTCAGGTTCCATGTTAGGCAAAGAGAATCGATTGTAGGGACACACATCTTGACAAATGTCGCAGCCATACATCCAGCCATCGAAGATGGTTGGGTCAAGGCCAGCAAGGTTGCCTTTGTATTCGATGGTCAAATAGGAGATGCACTTGCGGGCGTCAATGTGGAAGGGAGCTTCCAAAGCACCTGTGGGACAAGCATCCAAACATTTGGTGCAGCGCCCGCAACGGTTGGACAAAGGATTCCCCGTTTCTTCCAATTCCAGAGGCAAAAACAGATGTCCGATGAAGAAAAACGAGCCTTTTTTAGGATGAATCAAGGTGGTGTTTTTCCCAATGAAGCCCAATCCACATCGCACGGCCCAAGCTCGGTCAAGCACAGGGGCAGAGTCTACAAATACGCGTGTGCCTTCGAGCTTTCCCATTTGTGCCTCAATACGTTCCAAAAGCAACCGTATCTTGCGTTTCAATACATCATGATAGTCGGTACCATAGGCATATTTGGCGATTTTAAAGTGCTCACCATCACCTAATGGTTGCTTGGGGAAATAGTTGTAAAGTACAGTGACAATGGATTTTGTGCCTTCCACCAAAAGACGGGGGTCGTAACGCTTTTCCTTGTTGCGGGTCAGGTAGCCCATTTCGCCTTCATGCCCGCCTTTGAGCCATTGCTCTACATGCGCTGATTCCTCTTCCAAAGCCGTCGCATTGGCAATGCCACAAGCATCGAAGCCCAATTGTTTAGCTTCTTCGATAATCCATTCGGAAACCATTAGAACGGTGCAAAGGTCACACCCACCGACAGCGGATGAAACACAGGTGCTTCATGACCCACGGCAAACACAGGGCTGAGTTGGTAGGCAGCAAAAGCACTCACCCACTTCCAGCCCACACGCAAGGTAGCAGAATAAGCCAAACGCTCAATATTATTGATATAGCAGAGTTTCTGATGAACGGTCGCACCGCTTTCATCAGAAATGGTTATGGTGTTTTCGTCATCAACGGCTAGGGTGCCGATGTTGTCGGGACCGACATATTTGGTCTTTGTGGCAAGCATCACACCGACTTTGAAACCCACGCCAATCTTCACGGCATCCTTGATGCGGAAGCGCAGCTCCAAAGGAATCTCACCGTATGTGGGGTTGACTTTGTAACGCTTGAAACCTTCAACATCGCGGTAATCCTTGTATACGAGGTTGCCGTTGGTGTATGGATTCAAGATGCGCGTGTAGGAGAAATAGTTGTGCGACGACATGCCCAAACCAATGGAAACGGTGTGTTTGCTGCTTTCACCCAAAGGGAAATTGTAGGTGAGAGCACAGCTCACGCCTTGGTTAAAACCGCGTGGATTCCAGTTGTCACTAGGCGCGAGTTGGAAGTCACTGAACAAGTCGAAACCGAAAGTGACTCTTTTGTCGGTCTTATTGGCGATGAGTTGGGCAAAGGAAGTCGCCGAAATGATTAATGCGATGAGGGTAAATAATGCTTTCTTCATTTGTTGATTGTGATTTATTTCATTTCTAATTCTTTCATGATAGAAGTGCGCTCGTCCAAAAGGCGGTTGATGTCTTCGTCAGAGAGATCAGGCTGGCGCAATTGATCATCGATAGCGGCCAAATGGGCTTCCAGATTCTCGGTGGTGCCAGGGATATCGGTCAGTTGTTTTTCCTTGTTGACAGGAGGTTCTTGAGGCACTGTTGGACTTGCCGTTTGTTGCGGGTCGCCAGTGAAATTCTTCAGTTGACCCATAACCATACCTACCATCTGTTTCGTGAAGGGGTCGAGTTTGTATATCTCTACCTTCATGTCGTCTTTCAGCTCATCGAAATCCTCCAGAAACATCTTCAGTTGTTCCTTTTGTTCCTCGTTGATGCCTGGAATGGCGTCAAGGTCTTGGCCTTCCATCATTTTCTTGAACATGTTCAAGAGGTCGTCGAGTCCGTTATTGAGGTTATTGTCTTCCATAATATGATGCAACTTATTGATGGATTACGACCCATCAAATTCCGTTCCGCTTGCAAAGAAACGAATTTTTTACGGAATGATTGTGACAGATTGACAATTTTTCACGAATATTGCATCTTTAAACTTCCGACTCTCAACCCTACACTTTCAACTGACTCTCAACTCTCAACTCTAAACTAAAGAATATGGATTTTAAAACAATAAAAGTACAATTAGGCGAGAGCATGGCATGGGTCAACCTCGACCGTCCCGAAGTGCGCAACGCGCTGAATGCCGAACTGATACGCGAACTGACCGAAGTCTTCGATTGGCTCAACAGCCGCGAGGACATCCGTGTCATCATCCTGAAGGGCAATGGCAAGGCTTTCTGTGCGGGTGCTGATTTGGAATACATGAAGGCGATGGCGAAATACAGTTATCCTCAGAATATCGATGATGCCCAAAAGCTATCCAAACTGTTTCAGACCATTTATTTCTGCGACAAAGCCGTCATTGTGGATGTGCATGGCGCTTGTATCGGCGGGGCCAATGGCATCATTGCTGCCGCCGACATCGTGATTGCCGAAAAAGAAACGAGATTTGCCTTTTCTGAGGTGCGGTTAGGCATCACTCCAGCCACCATTTCGCCTTTTGTGGTGAACAAGATCGGTCATACTGCCGCCAAGGAATTGATGTTGACGGGAAGACGCTTCACTGCCGACGAAGCCAAGGAATTCCGCTTGGTGAATGTGGTCGTCGACGAGGCGCAGATGATAGATGCCGAACGCCAATACATCGACTATTTCTTGCACGGCTCACCCGATGCCATTGCCGAGTGCAAGAAATTACTCCGTATGGTGAGTGGTTCCGACGACCGCTACAACCCTGTTTTCATGCAAACCTCGGTGGCCATCGCTAACCAACGCATCTCGAAGGCCGGCCAGGAAGGCATGGCGGCGTTTTTTGAGAAGCGCAAGCCCGAGTGGGATAAATAACAATCGAAAAACTATACCTATGAAAAAATTTGCAGTAATCTTAGCTGGCTGCGGTCGCAAGGACGGCAGCGAAATCAACGAAGCCATTACACTCTTGCTTTCTCTTGAGCAGCATCAATGTGAATATCAATGTTTTGCCCCTAATCGCCCGCAGACTGAGGTCATCGACCATCTGACAGAGAAGCAAGTCAAAGAGGAGCGCAATATCTTGACCGAGGCCGCCCGTTTAGCCCGCAGTCAGGTCAAGCCCATTGAGGAATACAAGGCCGAGGACTACGATGGTCTGCTCTTCAGCGGTGGCTATGGTGTGGCCAAAAACCTGTGCAATTATGCCTACAAAGGCGCCGACATGGAAGTGCAGCCCGATGTGGCTCGTGCCATCGTTGAGACCCGCGAGGCCAACAAACCCCTTGGGGGCATGTGCATTGCTCCAGTGATGTTTGCCAAACTGTTGCCTGGCGTTTGTGTCACTTTAGGAAATGAAGGTACGCCCGATGCCGACAACATTCGCGCTATGGGGGCTTTCCATGTGCAGACCGAGCATGGCGATGTGTGCGCCGACAACGAGTTGTTGGTCTTCACTACGCCTGCCTATATGCTTGACGCGACGTTGAAGGATGTCTACGATGGCGCCTACAATCTGGTGGAAACGATAGTCGACACCTTGGACGGGAAACACGAATAATTAGATTTTATCGCCATAGGCCAAATCTCCCGCGTCACCAAGGCCTGGGACGATGTACTTGTGCTCGTTCAGGACGGGGTCGATAGCGGCGCACCATAGTGTGACGTTGTCCAACGGACGGAAGAGTTTCATTAGGTTATTAATGCCGTCTTGGGCGGCAATGACGCAGCAAAGGTGCAGATGCTTCGGTATGCCTTTGGTGCAAAGGGCTTGGTAGGCCAGTTCGAGGCTGCCACCTGTGGCAAGCATCGGGTCGGCGATGATGAGGGTTTTGTCCGTCAGGTCCGGAGCGGCCAAGTATTCTACTTTGATGCCTACGTTTTCATGCTTTTCGTCCAAATAATATCGGTATGCCGAAACGAAAGCATTGCCTGCATGGTCAAACACATCCAAAAAGCCTTGATGGAAGGGCAAACCTGCGCGGAACACGGTGGCTAACACGATGTCATCGTCGGGTGTGTTGGCTTTGGCTACGGCCAAGGGTGTCTGTAAGGTTTTCTCCGAATAGTGTAGCGTTTTGCTCACTTCGTAGGCCATCAGCTGGCCGATACGTTGCAGATTGTGGCGGAAAGTGTTGCGGTCGCCTTGGATCTTGATGTCCCTCAATTCGGCCACATATTGGTTGATGATGCTGTTGCTTTCAGCGAAATTGATGATGTTCACGGCTCGAAAGATTTGGGCAAAAGTAGAAAAAAATTGAGGACGGCCTTCCGACCGCCCTCGTTTTTTATTGTTTTTTTTGTTTTTATCTGCGTCCGTTGCCCGAGCCGCTGCGGCTGCTGTTGGAGCTGCTTGAACTTCTCGTCGAGCTGCTGCTTGAGGAGCTGGTGCCACTGCTGCGGGTGCTGCTGCTTGAGCTGTTCACACGGCTGCTGCCGGTTGCTGAGCTTGTCGAAGTTCCGCTGGTGCCACTGGGGCGGCTGTTGCTGCTGGAGTTGTTCACTCTGCCGCTGGAGCTTCCGCTGGTGCCACTGGGACGGCTGTTGTTGTTGGAGCCGTTCACTCGACCGCTGTTGCTGTTACCCGTGCGACCACTGGTGGCCGAGCCTGTCGAAGCACCGCTGTTGATGTTCGGGCGTGTGCTGGTGCCGTTGCCTGTGCGTCCGCTTGCGCTGCCGCTGGTGTTGCCGGTACGTCCGCTGTCACTGTTGACTCTCGGGCGGTCGTTGCTGTTGCCGTTGTTCGGGGCGACAGTGCTACCGTTGTTGTAGGTGCCCGAGCTCATGCTGCCTCCGTCGGCTTTGGGTCTGACTGTGGCGCTGGGTGCCGGTTCGTTGCCGTTAGGCTTGGGTTCAGGCGTATCGCTCCAGTTGTTGTGTGTGGCCGGGTAGCCTCCGTTGTTGTGGTGATAACCATAGGTGTGGTGCATCGGGTCCATCGGGGGCGGCATTCCAGGACCGTGGCCGGGAGGCGGCATCGGCGGACGGAAGCCGTCGTAGTAGTAGCGATAGGTGCCGGGACGGTGGTAGTAGCGCAGGCGCGGTCCGATGTGAATCACCACCCAAGGTTCGGTACGAGGACCATGCCAGCAGAAGCGGATGGGCTCGAAGTACTCGAAGGTGGTGAAGCTGTAGAGTTCGCGGCCTATCGTGTAGTAAGGCATGATCGTGTAGGTGAAGTGACGGTCGATGCGATAGGAAGGAATCTCGACGGCGATTCTCTTGATGCGGCCAGGACGTACCTTCACGTATTCCTCGGCATAGCTGTAGCCGTCGTCAGGATCGAGGAAGATGCAGATGTCCCCCCTATAGGTGTAGTCGCCGATATTCTCCACGTCGTAGTAGACCGTGATAGAGTTGTAGTTGTACACCATCACGGGCTGTGAGACCAAGGCGAGTTCGGGAGGGAATCCGTTTGCTTTTGCTGCGATGGCTCCTGTCACTAACAGGAGGGTCATCAGGATGTTCTTGGTTTTCATAGTTGTGATTTTTTTGAGGGTTTGACTTCTGTTTTTAGTGTTCACCATGCCATCCTACCAAAACCGTGCCAAAAACTTTGTAGGGCTGTCACATTGTGGCAGCCGCTGTTGCAAAATGATACAGCGGCTGCCGTAGTACGACAACCCTACAAAGTTGGAATCTCTTATTCTTCAATTTCAATCACCCTTTGGGTCTTTCCATAGTCAATCTCGGGATGGCCGGCCAAATACTCAAGCAACAGCTCGTTGGAGCTGCGGAAGGTGGTGTGACCTTCGTCCTCATGTTCATAATCGAACACACTCGACATGTAGCTGTTCATCACGATGTTGTATTTGGCGTTGAGGTCCAAGGGCTTGCCATTGTCCAAAGTCACTTGGATGTCGGTCATTTCGCCGTTTTCATCCACCTTAAATTTGTAAGAGCAGCCCGAGCAGTAAACAGGGCCTCCATCAGTGGTGAAGCACGACTTCATCATGTTGACGATTTCCTGTCCGCTGAGTGTGAAGGCGATGATCTCATTGTCGAAGGGGTCGAGGGCGAAGATGTCCTTCAGTGTGACGGGACGTGCAGAAAGAGTGTCGAAACGAACGCCTCCAGGGTTCTGGAAACCCATGTCAGAGCCAGTAGTGTTACGAATGGCATCGGTCATCAAGCAGCCCAAAGATTCATAGCTTTCAATTGGTGTAGTGTTTGTTGCGACCACGGTTCTGAAATAGTCGTTGCTGTTGTATTGGTCGACCATGGCTTGCACTTTTGCATTGCGTTTTGGGAAGTCCTTGACGGAGAGCAACTGCATGTCTTTGTCGACCAATTTACCATTAAGGAAAGTGAAAGTGCTCAAGGTCACAAACTTGACCTTAGCCTCCGCTTGGGTAATCATCACATCGCCGACCAACTGCTTCTCAGCCACGCGGGTGTGACTGTGACCACCAAAAATGGCATCGAGTTCAGGAAATTGTGCGGCGATTTCGCGGTCTTCCTCATAACCGCAGTGGGAGAGGAGGAAGATGGCATTGCAGTCTTTTAGCTCTTCAATGTACATGGGTAGTACTTCGTTAATGGGAACGAAATGCGAGCCATTGGCATTTTTCGGGTGGAAGTCAGGCAGACCATTCTCGCCAAGTTGGATGCCACCGATGACACCGATTCTCAAGCTGTCGAGCTTGAAAGTGACATAGGGATACACATTGCGCATCTGAAGTGTGTCGTCGAAAGTGACGTTGGCGCACACAAAGGAAAAATTAGCCCAACCCAGGACGTTTCGCAGTGCGATAGGGCCGCCATCCCATTCGTGGTTGCCGAAAGTCGACAAATCGAAGCCGACGGCATTCATCAATTCGTACATAGGTTTGGCTGGTTCAGTAAAGCGGTCATTGATGGGATTGCCGGAGCGGTTGTCGCCTGCACCAAACACCAATAAGTGTGGATGAGCCTCACGTAAGCTATCTATCAAGGCGGCCAGTTGAGGGAAGTTATCGATGTTGGCATGCATATCGTTTGTTGAAACGATGTAGATTTTCTGTTCCTTAGGGCCGCAAGCGGAAAGGAAAACCGTGGCAAAACAGACCGTCAACAAGAGTTTGGTAATCTTTTTCATAGCTATCAGAATCTGATGTAGATTTTTGAGTTTGCCCGCAAGGCACCACCAAGATCGATGATGTTGCCGTATGCGTCGCGCACTTCGACGTCATCGAGTTTCAAAGGAAGGTTCTTGGCTCTGCAATAGGCCAAAACAACTGATTTTACCTTTGCGCCATAATAGGTGCGTACTTCAGTGTCGTTAACGAAAGCTTTCATATTGTTCAAGTTTAGAATTTAATGAAGCAAAAATACATTTTTTTTTAAAAACAAGTTTGTTTTTTGATTTTTCCCTACTTTTGCAGCTACAATCCTAAATACTTATCATCATGAAACTAGAAGGACGTAGAGAAAGTACCAATGTGGAAGACCGCAGAGGGAAGAGAACCGTAGCAGCTGCCGGAGGCGTTGGCCTGGGTGGCTTGATTCTTTATTTTGTTTTGAAGAGCTTCTTGGGCGTTGACATTAGCCCTATGCTTGAGCAACAGCAACAAGGTACCAGTACCGAATATGTCGAAGACGGCACAGATTACAGTCAAGTCGATGTGGAGCTGATGACATTCTGCAAACGCATCCTTGCTGGAACAGAAGACGTTTGGGACCGTGAATTCAAGAAAATGGGCAAGACTTACCAACCGCCTAAGATGGTCATCTTCAGCGATGCAGTCAATTCGGGTTGCGGCAACGCTACCTCAGCCAGTGGACCATTCTATTGCTCAGCCGATGAAACGGTTTACCTCGACCTTGAGTTCTTCAAGAGCATGAAGCGCCAAATTGGTGCCGATGGTGACTTTGCTTATGCATACGTCATCGCTCACGAAGTGGGTCACCATGTCCAGAACCAACTCGGCATCTTGGGTCAGGCGCACCAGCAAATGGCTCGGTATGGCCAGAACACCAAACAGTCAAACGAAATCAGCGTGCGTCTCGAATTGCAGGCCGACTTCTTCGCTGGTGTTTGGGCTTACAACGACAACAAGTTGTTTGGCTCGTTGGAGGATGGCGACATTGAGGAAGCCCTCAACGCGGCAGCCAAAATCGGTGACGACTACTTGCAAAAACAGGCTTATGGACGCACCATGCCCGAGACCTTCAACCACGGCACTTCTGCCCAACGTTCCCGTTGGCTGAAGAAAGGCCTTACCACGGGCGATGTTTCGCAAGGTGATACCTTCTCACCGGCTTATAGCCAGCTGTAAAGTTTGAACTAAGGGTCACCAAAATCGACCGACTATAGATTCCTACAGGAATGACATAGTCGGTCGATTTTTTATTACGCTTTTTTCTTTTTCCCGTAATACCAAATCTGCCAGCTATTAAACAAGTTTTGGAAGACGGAATAGAAAGCCAAAAACACCGATGCCAAAGGATGCAAGTAGTGGTTAGCCATCCAAATGCCCATGGCGGAGTTTTTCTGTCCTAGTAGTTGCCCGCCTGCTATGGTGTCGCCATATTTTTGCCCAATCCATTTACCTAATCCGAATTGGATAATGCAGAACAGCAAGGCCGAAATACCGAGCCAAAGAATGCTGTTCCAGTTGCCCTTACCGTTGAGGAAGATAAAGTGGATGGTCTGGCCCAAAGTCAGGAAAAGCGCAACGGCCCAGAGATAGAAGGCCAAGCCTTTGTAGCGGCTTAGGGTTTTGTTGGCTTTGGGCCACAAGAGTTGCAAGGCAAAAGCCACAATGAATGGTAGTCCAATGATGGTGCCGATGCGCCTCAGAATATGGAGGAAGGATGCAAAAAAAGGCATGTCTTGGTTTACTCCTATGAAAGAAAAATAGATTGGTGCCACAAGGGATACCATCAGGTTGCCGATGACAGAAAAAGAAGTCACCGTGTTGCGGTCGGCTCCCAGCATAGTGCTCACCACCGCCACAGAGGCTGCCACAGGACACAATACTCCGATAAGTACACCTTCTGCAATGATTTCGTTGACATGCAAGACCTTAAGCAAGGCATAACCTCCCAAACTCACTATCACTTGGAAGAGGATAATCCAGACGAACATCGGCTTGAATCGCAGTTTTTTGATGTTGACTGCCGAGAAAGTTAACAGAAGGATGGTGAAGATGATATAAGGCACCACTACGCTGAAAGCTGCACAATAGTCGTGCAGCAATAGGCCCAGCACAATAGCGATAGGCAGGACGTAACTTTTGATTTTTTGCATATAAATCCAACTACGGGCCGCAAAATTGCGAAATTTATCCGTAACTTTGCAGACCTAATTCTATTATTATGAAGAAACTGCTTTTCGTCTTCGCTTTGGCAACCATCGCTGCCTTCAGCTCTTGCGAGAAAAAGGAGACTGTTACCATTGAAGACAACAAAAACGAAACCGTTATGAACACTACCATGCAAGACCTGCTGACGCGTCGCAGCATCCGCAGTTACACCGACGAAGTACCTCCGCGTGAGGTCATTGAAGAAATCTGCAAAGCGGGTACTTATGCCCCCACAGGCATGAACAAACAAGCTCCCATCATCATCGCCGTCACCAATCGTGAGGTGCGCGACAAGATGAGTCGTCTCAATGCCGCTGTGATGGGTGCCGACAACGACCCGTTTTATGGCGCTCCTGTGGTGCTGGTGGTTTTGTCCGACAGCACTGCTGCCATGACTTGGAAGGAAGACGGATCGCTCGTTATGGGCAACCTGCTTAATGCCGCTCATGCCAAGGGCTTAGGCTCGTGTTGGATCCACCGCGCTAAGGAAGTCTTCGAGACCGAAGAAGGCAAGGCCATCCTCGCTGGATTGGGCATTGACACGACTAAATATGTCGGTATCGGCAACTGCATTCTCGGCTATGTGAAGGGTGACTATCCCGAAGCTCGTCCGCGCAAGGAGAACTATGTCTATTGGATTGAATAAGTCCACACTGACGGGACACCTTGCGTGTTTCACAGCCTACTGCATCTTTGGGTTCAACATCGTGTGCTGCAAGAACATTTCCAATGCACACGTGTTGACACCGATGGACTTGTTTTGCCTGAGGGCGATGGGTGCCACCGCCTTGTTTTGGCTTTTGTCACTCTTCATGCCCAAGGAAAAGGTGCCGTTGAAGGACATGTGGAAAATCTTCGTGGCCTCCATGCTCGGCCTCTTTCTCACCCAGATCAGCTTCCTGAAGGCCATCACGATGACCACTTCCATCGACACGAGCATCACTAACACCTGCACCCCCATCTTGACCATGCTGGTGGCTGCTGTCGCCTTGAAAGAGCCTATCACTTTCAAGAAGATTGCAGGTGTGTTGGTGAGCCTTGCCGGCGTATTGTTCTTGATTTTCAACTCGGTGGGATTGGGTGGTGGTGCCAGTGAGACGAAACCATTGGGCATTGTCCTGGTCGTCGTCAACGGCCTGACTTTCGCGCTTTATCTTGGTATCTTCCGTCCATTGATTACTAGATACAATGTGGTCACTTTCATGAAGTGGATGTTCCTCTTTTCCATGTTGGTGGCTTTGCCCTTCAACGCGCGACATCTTGCCCAAGTGCCATTCGCGCAGATGGAAAGCAAGGTGCTGTGGCAGGTGGCTTTCGTGGTGGTCTTTGCTACTTTCGTTGCCTATTTTCTGATCCCTATCGGTCAAAAGAGACTTCGTCCCACCCTGGTGAGCATGTACAACTATGTGCAGCCCATCATCGCTACCCTCATCAGCATCATCATCGGATTGGACCACCTTACATGGAAGAAGATTGTGGCTATGGTTTTGGTGTTTTCCGGCGTTTGGATTGTCAACCAAAGCCGTGCGGCAGCACCACAATCGGAATAATAATACCGGAATAAAGAAACCGACCGCCTATAGATTCCCGAGGGAATGACATAGGCGGTCAGTTTCAATGTTATGTAATCTGTATTATTCCTTCACAAACCTTCTGGTTTCCGACATCCTGTCATTCGTCATGCGGATGAAATAGATGCCGCTTTGCAGGTCGGAAGTGTTGATTTCCACTTTATTGGCGCAGCCTTTCTGGCTGTAAACCAGTGCGCCCATGAGGTTGTAGATTTCCACGGTGCCGATGGCTCCTTGTGCCTCAATGGTCAACTTGTCGTTGACAGGGTTGGGGTAAATTGAAGCCTTGCTGCCGTTTTGTTCGCCAACACCTTCGGTATACATGAGGTTGGCAACAAAGTTGCGGTTGGCAGTGGCAATGAAGGTGAAGGTCTTTTCTTCTGCCACTACAGTGCCGTTTTCGGTCCAGTTCTGGAAAGCCCAGTCTTCGTTGGTCTCGATACTGATGGTCACCTCCTCGCCATAGTTGTAGGTACCGCTACCATGGGCAGTGCCGCCTTCAGCAGGTTCGACACTGGTCGTGATTTCGAAGGTCTGCAAGGCAAAATTGGCTATCAGATTCCTGCCGTTAGTGACGGTGAAGCTGTAACTGGCTTCAGCAGAGACGACGCTGCCGTTTTCTTTCCAGTTGACAAACTCATAGCCCTGTGCGGGTGTAGCGGTCACAGTACATGTCTCACCATATTGATAAAGGCCGTTACCACTGGTGGTGCCACCGTTAGTCGGATTGGAGGAGGTGGCAATGTAATAGCTTTGGGCTTGGAATTGTGCCACCAGATTGCGGTTGCCCGTGACAGTGAAGGTGTAATTGGCGTTGGTGGAAACTTGGTTGCCATTCTCAGTCCATTTCACAAAGGTATAGCCATTGGCTGGTGTGGCACTTACAGTGCAGGTTTGACCTTGTTGATAAGTGCCGCCACCTGAGACGGTACCTCCATTGGTCGGGTTGGCCGATACGCTGATAGTGTAATGCTGAGGTTGTGCCTGGAACTGTGCTACCAAAGTGCGGTTGCCTGTAACAGTAAAGGTGTAATTGGCATTAGTGGAAACTTGTGTGCCGTTCTCTGTCCATCTTAAGAAGGTGTAGCCATTAGCAGGTGTAGCACTTACGGTACAGCTTTGTCCTTGCTGGTAGGTGCCGCCGCCAGTGACGGTGCCGCCGTTAGCAGGATTGGCCGATACAGTAATGGTGTAGCTTTGGGGTTGGGCTTGGAAGTTGGCCACCAAGGTACGGTTGCTGTTCACGGTAAAGGTGTAGCTGGCTTGGGTGGAGACCACGCTGCCGTTTTCGGTCCAGTTAGTGAAGGTGAAGCCGCTGTTAGCCGTAGCGGTCACGGTGCAGGATTGGCCTTGGTTGTAGGTTCCTCCGCCAGTGACGGTACCTCCATTGGTCGGGTTAGCCGAAACGGCAATGGTGTAAGTAGTTCCTCCGCCACCACCAACGGTGATGTCTTGGATGTAAGGTTGGCGTTGAGGCTTGGTAACCACAATTTTCACGGGTTGACCTGAAGTGATTCCGCTTACCTGCACATTGACCGAACCTGAAGCGGGCACCAGAGCAGCGCCTTTCAGTACGTTGTTTTGCGAAATGCCAACGTATGAACCAGCTTGTGCATTCACAGTGAAGTTGCTTGAACCCGAAGGAATGGAAGAGGCGTGGCTGACCGTGTTGGGGGTTGGGTTCACGCGGTAAGGCATGATGGAACCATCACCGAGCACGTGGTAAGCTTGCCAGTAATAGGTAGGATTGGAACTGGTTTGGTAACCACCTGTGCTGGCATAACAAACTGCCAAGTTGCCAAGGAAGACGATGGATGATACGGTGTTGTAGGTTTCGTCCATCCAAATGCCGTCATAAACACCTGTAGCCGTATTGTTGATGTTAGGCATCTGACCAAAGGTGTTGGTGGCGCCAACACCAAAGTAATAGTCCTCATACCAATAGGTCACAGGGCAGGAACCGATATAGGAATAGGCAGCTTTGTTCTCTCCACGGAGCATGGCCTCACCGAAGCAGGGCTGGCTGTAACCGAAGTTGCCCGTCAAGCAGCAGTTACCCATGGCGAGGAAGTATTTGTTGGTGTTGGTAAGAGCATTCACCTGGCTTTTGGTAAGTTGAGGGTCTGACCAAGAGGTCTCGCTGCCGTGGGCAGTGTAGTTGACAAAGCCAGTACCTGAACTCAATGAGGCATAGCAATTTGTATAAGGCTGACCTAACCAGTTATAGACATTGGTGAATCCATGTGCGGTGTTGTAATAATACTGCATCGCATATTGGATTGTGGGTTTGCCGACGTAATTGGTCCAATAACCGTCCCAACCTGCGATGAGGGTCACATTGTTGAGATAACTCGGGTCAGGCATCGTGTATTGCTCGTATTGCAGGATCTTGTTGACGATGGCAGTGACTTCGTTGGTGTTCTCTGCCGACATACGGCTGTAGAACATATCAGGGAAATAGTCGTTGTCGACGGAGCCATAATACAAGTCAGTCACTTTTTGAGTGGCGGTACCACTGGTTTTTCCGGGGATTTGTCCCGTGTCGCCCACAAGGACAAGGAAGGTAGGCGTGGCACCTTGGCTGACACCCGTGTTGTAGAGGTTTTGCACATAGGATTGGATGGCGTTATAGTTTCCACCAGCCTGGGCGGTAGTCACCACATTCACGTCAAAGCCTTTTTGGATTTTCCAATTAATCCAAGGCTGCAATGCGGAAATGTAGTTTTCGGGTGTGATGACAATCATGTGGACGGGATAGGCCATCAAGTCTGGGTGGTCGGAGTAGACGTCCATGATTTGGCGGTAGTTGAACATCTGTTTGTAGACGATGTCGAAGTAAGGGCTGTATGTACTCAGCAACATACGTTCGGTCTCGGCGCGGTCGGCGCCGTCAAAGCTGATTTCCACTTCGATGTCGTTGAACACACGCAAGGTGTTGGCAACAGGGTTATAGCTCACGGGATTGATGACCAATGATCCGATGCGGATACCACGCATGGTGCCTTGCACCTCAATGGTAGCTTCGGGAGCCGTGGTAAGGCTGCGGGTTTGATAGGCTGCGGCATTGTACACAAACTCGACTTCATCAAGATTCTGGTCTTTGCGCACTGAAGGCTGGTGTGGCAGAATGGTGCCGATGCCGTAGTTGGAAAGAAGATAATCGGTTGTCGTGTAACTTGTTACAGTGACGCGAGGCGTGGCACCGAAAGGCACGGCCAACAATTGATGCGAGGCAGGCAGTTCGGGAGCACCGATTTCGCCTGAGGCATAGGTGCCTTCGATGGCGATTTCTGAGAAAACGCCTCTTTCGGTAGAGATTTCAATGCTCTCGATGGAGCCGTAGCTGAAGGTGGCGCGGAGCGAGTTGAAGTCGCTATGCGTGATTTCGGCCGAAGAAATGCTGCGCAAATCGATACGGCCGTTCTGGGCCAAGGCAAATAAAGTGCTCATGGCCAGGACGATAAGTAAGGATATTTTTTTCATTTTAAACGTTTAAGAATATTGGCGCAAAGGTAATTAAAAATGTGAAAGTTTGGGGTCTGGAAAGCGAAAAAGGAAAAAAAACTCAAAAAAAGCATTCGTCATTTGAAATACTTTTCATACTTTTGCAGCAAAATATGAATTTTCATACAAATCATAAAAATCAATCATTTTGGAAGCAGAAAACGGAAAATACATTTTTGGAGTAGTGAAAGTGGGCGACAGGGGACAAATCGTCATCCCCAAGGAGGCTCGCGAGGTTTACGACATTAAGGCGG
>CAMYXV010000010.1 GCA_947303055.1 uncultured Bacteroidales bacterium | reverse complement strand
GAAAGCCTTGCGTTTCAATCTCTTCCACGCTCAAAGGTAGCGAGGGACTGAAATGCCCTAGCAATCCCGATTTGGCAGTTTTGGGAATTTCCCAGATGCGGAAGAAGCCTAAGATATGGTCGATGCGATAGGCGTCGAAGTAGCGGGCCATCACCTGCAGGCGGCGTTGCCACCAGGCGTAGCCGTCCTTGGCCATCGCTTCCCAATTGTAGGACGGGAAGCCCCAGTTTTGCCCCTCGGCGGCGAAGTCGTCAGGCGGAGCACCCACTTGCACATCAAGGTTGAACAAATCGGGGTGGCTTTTCACATCCACGCCTTTGGGATTCACGCCGATGGGAATATCGCCCTTCAGCAGCAAACCTTTGTTGTGCAAGGTTTTGACCGCCTCGCGCAGCTGTTTGTCGCAGTGGTATTGCAGAAAGAGATGGATCTCTGTGCCGTTGCCATCTCGTTCGGCGCAAAATTGAGCATAATCGTGAAGCCAATCTTCGTTATCTTTGACAAACTGCTTGAAATCAGCGGTTTCTTTCAATGCGTTCCATTGCTGCTCAAAAGCGATTTGGAAATATTTCCATTTGGCTTTCAGTACCTTGGGATAGTTGACGGATTCTTCTTTGTTGAGGATTGTCCGCATCCTTTTGAAAGTCGTGTCTTCTATAATTCCCAATTGCTTGAGATTGAGGTAAATCGGGTTCAGCGCAAAAGCTGAAATGGCGTTATAAGGATAGGAATCGCTCCAGTCGTAATGCGCTGTCGTGTCGTTGATGGGTAGGATTTGTATGATTTTCAGTCCGTTGGCGAGGCACCAATCGCCCAATTTTGGCAAATCGGCAAATTCCCCGATGCCGAAATCGTCGTTTGTGCGCAGGCTGAACAGCGGCACGGCCACGCCTTTCATCGTTTGGCGTTCGGTGAGGCCGAACCAGTCCCAGGTGCGGTCTTTACCCTCGGGCAAAATGCGGTTGGGGCCGTCTTCCCAACGGATTTGGTGGTTTTCGCGGATGAAATATTTGTATTCGGTCGGTAGAGACGCACGGCCGTGCGTCTCTACACACACCGACCAAATGCCTGGTCCCACATATTCCATAGGCACAGCCTTGTCAGGGTTCCAATTACCTAATTCTGTGCTGTTTCCCGTGAGGAACAATTCCTCGCCCCAGCGGCTGTCGTATCGTAATCTGAATAGGTTTTTCATGCCGCAAAGGTAGGGAATTTATTCAATTCTCATCCGATAAAGCGCCTTGCTATGCGTGATGCCAGTGTGGAACATAAAATATAGAAAGCCATCGTTAACTCTAGGCAGCAGCACAAATTGGAATCCAGATAATGTCGCCACATCTTTGACCTCTCCTGTTTTTAGGTTGATTTTCTTCAAAGTCAGTATGCTTTCGTCTTCAAAAACCGCATAAAATTGCTTCTTTGTCTTGTCTGGCAACACCATCTTGTACCAGTTGCTTTTCATGGGCCATTTCCCGTCCCATTTCTGGTAGCGATGAAACTTTATAGGCACCTCACCGATTATTTGCGCCTTCTCATCGAAAAACTCTATCTTGTTGGCTTCAAAGTTGAATAAGATTAAAGAATCTCCTACGGCAAATAATGGGTCATAGATTGGAGGAGGTGGGATGATACCGTCGAGTCCGAATTTCTTTATGTTTTCCGTTAGGTCCAGACCTTCCTGGTCGAAAGTGTATTCCAAAAGATGGGCATCTGGAGTTCCTCGATTGAAATAATGGTAATACAATTCTTGATATCCACTGCCGTATGTAGCGATTACAAAAACGCTGTCGGTCGCTGCGACATTGTTACCCATTATTCTATAGAAATCACGGAGCGTCATCCCGTAAAACAATTCCATATTTAAATAGGTATCACCAAGTTGACGATGCCCAATCTGGTAGGTAGAATCGTAGCTCATCAGATGGATTTGGCCGAATACATCTTTGTAAAGCCTATCGTATTTCTTTGCGATGGGCAGAACCGACAACGTGTCAAGGTCAAACGAAAGGTGG
Organism: uncultured Bacteroidales bacterium; assembly: GCA_947303055.1. GTDB lineage: Bacteria > Bacteroidota > Bacteroidia > Bacteroidales > F082 > Limimorpha. The sequence goes on along the minus strand of CAMYXV010000010.1, from coordinate 33,081 downwards.
AGCAAGGCATTGCCGCTCTGTCGGTAGGCAATCAAGTACAGGCCCATGTCGTTGATTTCGTAAGCCACAAGACTAATCATTTTCTCATGGTAGGCGATTTCAGGTTTGTTTTCGCTTACGGTCACTTCGCTCAAAGCGTAGTTCTTAGGGCGCATTTTGAAACTGATGTTGATGGAATCGTGTTGTAACTGATTCGGCGTGAGGCTCACAATGGTATCCTGATAACTGATGCAGGAGTAGTACAATTGGACGGTTTTCGAGCGATTGTATAGTGGCAACGTATACCGTCCCTTTGCATCGGTGCTGGTGCCGTATGGAGTATCGTTGATGCTGATGTTCACGTTCTCCATACCGAGGTTGCCGTAGACAACGGTCTTGTGCTGGGCTGTGGCACTCAGGCTTCCCATCAGGCAAGCGGCCAACAGCAGGATGGAGTAAAAGTATTTGTGTTTCATGGTTATTAAGTTTTTGAAATAGTTTGAAATAGAAATAGGTAGTCTTAATTAATCCTCACTTGATACAATGCCTTTCTATGGTTGTTTCCAGTGGGATAGAGGAAATACAGCACACCGTTATGGACGCGCATCATTTCCGCGAAGGGATAACCGTTGAGGTCCATGATGGGCTTGGCTGAGCCTGTCTCCATGTCAATGTGCATCAGGGTGTAGAGGCCGTCATCGACGAAATAGCTGTAGAACTCTTTTTTGGCTTCGTCAGCCATCATCTTTTTTTTCCAACGTTGGTCGGTTTCCATTTTTCCATTCCATTTCTTGTTCATATGAAAGGTCAAAGGATGGCGCTCCAGTTCGTTGCCGACAGCATCGAAGACGAGGACTTCGCAATCAGTGTAAGCAAAGAGGTAAAACTTGTTGTCGATGCCAAAAATCGGGTTGAAGATGTAATAGAGCTTAGGATAAAGAGTCAGCATATAGGTTGTAAATTTGTCAAGCCCACCTTTTCCATAAAGCATTTGCAAAAGATCGTCACGACGTTCTTCGTCTACGATATGATGCAGCATGTACACCGTATCGGCTGTGGGTGTCACGCAGTAATAATATTGCTCGAGGCCAAAAAACGCATACCGCCCGGTAATGACTACGCTGTCGGAGGCAGTGATGATGGGGCCGTAAAGTTCGTAAAACTTTGATATTGAGATAGGCGGAAGCAGATACATTTCTTTCTTTTGTCCTTCGCTAAAACCGCTGAACCCCACCTGGCAGGCCTTGTCGTGGCTGATGACATGCACAAAACCGTAAAAATCCCTAAATACATTCTTGTATTCGGAGGAAATCTTCAACTCGTGTAGCGTATCCATTTCGAAGGAAAGGTGGAGTAGGGCAGAGTTTCTGCGTCGATAAGCTAGCATATAAATGCCGTCTTCGCAAATCACGTAGTCGAGGACGCTCATTACAGGGTTGTCGTAAGCGATATGCGGCGCGTTGGCCGTCACTTCCACCTCGTGCAGTTCGTGTTTCTTGGTCTTGATACTGATGTTAACAGGCTTGCCGTTTAGGTCTTCCTCTTTTATGGTGTAAAATGCAGGTTCGCAAGCCATGTGGGCAAAACGGAGTTGGTCGCCTGCCTTGGCATGAGTGTATGTGAAACATCCGTTTTCATCAGTCACCGAGATAAGTTGGGAGTCGCGCACATAAACGCTCACGTTTTCGATGGCTTTACCTTTTTCATTGACGCAGATGCCCTGCACGATGGTATGCTGTTGGGCAATGGCCTGAGAAATGAGACCTAGACTGAAAAGCATCAAAAGCAGCGTAATCTTTTTCATGGTTCATGTGTTTTTTTGAGTTGTCAATCGATGAATTTGATGGGACAAAAATATAAATATTTTCAATTCAAATGCAAATTTTTATACTTTAAATCAAATTTTTCTTTTTCGATGACAAAAAATGACATTGAAGGCATGGGCGTATTATTGAAAAATTCATGGTCAATTAATGGCAATTATATGTATAAAAACGCTATTTTTGTCCATTCAAAACGATGCCTATGACCGCTTTCGATTTCTTCAATATCCTCCGCTCGATTCCTAAGACGCTGCGTTTCAATCTGCATTATTTCCCGCTGAAGACGGCGTTGAAGTTGCCTGTCGTGGTGTCGCACCGCACATATTTGCGCGAGCTGCACGGCAAGGTAGAACTCCCCGAAAAGGTGGAAAGAGCGATGATAAAAATCGGTTTTGGCGATGTGGGGCATTATGACCGCAAGCGCTCACGCGGCATCTGGCAGGTGAGTGGCACGGTCAGTTTTGGTGGCAAGGCAAGCATCGGGCATGGCTCCAAACTCTCAGTGCGAGGCCATTTGGGTCTCGGTGCAGATTTCAACATGACTGCCGAAAGCACCATCGTCTGCGCCAAAGAAATCTGTTTTGGCGACGATTGCCTGCTGAGTTGGGATATCCTCGTCATGGACACCGACGAGCATCCTTTGTATGATACGGAAAACCAACGCATCAATCCCGACAAAGCCATCGTGGTGGGTGACCATGTGTGGATAGGGTGTAAATGCGTGCTGCTGAAAGGTGCCGAGGTGCCCGATAACACAGTCGTGGCGGCAGGCACACTAATTACTTCCTCCTTCGCGGGCGAGCATCAGGTCGTCGGTGGCAACCCGCCAACAGTCCTGAAGCGAGACGTTCGCTGGGACCATTAGTTTTTTCTCACAAAACTTGCAAAACTCTCAAAACAGCCCTTTAATGTGGGCGGCTTCCACAACCGTGTCGCCGCCGGGAAGCCGCCGGTTGGCGTGCTTCCCTACGAACTAAAACGGTTTTGCTAGTTTTGTTGGTTTTGTGATAGATTACAAAGCGTCAATGACGGTGCAGAGGTTCTCGAAGATTTGTGGAATCTCGCCCACACCGTTCACCGCGTGCAGGTTGTCCTTTGCTTCATAGAAGTCGAGCACGGGGCGCGTCTTGGCCTCATATTCCACAAAGCGGTGCTTGATGGAGTCGAGGTTGTCGTCGGCGCGACCGCTGGTCTTGCCGCGTTCCAACATGCGTTCAATGAGGAGCTCCTCGGGCACTTCGAGGCTCAGCACACCCGTCAGCGACATGCCGAATTTCTCCATCATCTCGTCCAAAATCTCGGCTTGGCGCACCGTGCGCGGATAACCGTCAAAGAGGAAACCGGCCGAGTCCATATTCTCGGAGAGTTTCTTCTCAATGATTTTGGCCACGATTTCGTCGGAGACGAGGTTGCCTTGGCTGATGATTTCCTTCACTTGCAGACCCAATTCACTTTCGGCGGCGATTTCCTCGCGCAGGATTTCACCGGTGGAGATATAGGTCAGGTTGTATTTCTCGCGCAGGAACTGCGACTGCGTTCCCTTGCCTGCCCCGGGAGGGCCGAATAATATGATGTTAAGCATATTGTTGTTGTTTTAAGATTCATGTTTGAGTTTCCCTTGCGGGAATGGAGGAGTGTTTGTTTTGTAACCTGCGGCGGCATAAGCCCGTTGCCAATTTGTAGCACCTACAACCGCCGCTTGTAAACTTATGACTTATCTCCATTCCCCGAAGGGGAATCTATTGTCAGTTTTCTATTATCTTATATATATCCGGTAAATTGCGTCCTTGCTGGTCATAATCCAACCCATAACCCACAATGAATTCGTTACCAATGTTCATGCCAATGTAGTCAATGGGGTAGGTGTATTGGAAGTTGTTCGGCTTGAAGAACAGCGTGGCGATGCGCACGTCAGCGGCTTTCAAGTCGCGGAGTTTCTGGGTGGTGTAGCGCAAGGTGTGGCCCGTGTCGACGATGTCCTCCACAATGACCACATGGCGGCTGTTCAAGGGATGGTCCAGACCGATGAGCTCACGGATAACGTTTGTAGTTTCCGTGCCGGAATATGACGACAACTTGACAAAACTGATCTCGCAGGGAATCGTCAGCCGCTTGAACAGCTCGGAGGCGAACATGAAGGCGCCGTTAAGCACCACGAGGAACAAGGGGTTCATACCTTCTAAGTCCTTGTTGATTTGATCGGCCACAGTTTGGATGCTGGCTTCGATTTTTGCTTGGGGGATATACAGCCCAAATTCCTTGTCTAAAACTTTTACTGTTTTCATTTTCAAAGGATTGAAGTGTTCTCGCCTGTGTGGGTAAGGCGTTACAAATATACAAATTGAAGTTATTGGTATGACCATAGTCGAAAAAAATCTATCTTTGCCTAAAATTTCTGCAAAATGAAGCCAATAGTTAGCATTATCATGGGAAGCACCTCTGACCTTCCCGTATTGGAAAAAGCCGCGCAGTTCTTCGATGAGATGGAGATTCCGTTTGAGATGAACGCCCTCAGCGCGCACCGCACGCCGCAAGAGGTCGAGACCTTCGCCCGCGAGGCCCAAGGTCGCGGTATAAAAGTTATCATTGCCGCTGCGGGTATGGCCGCCGCCTTGCCGGGTGTGATTGCCGCCAATACCACTTTGCCTGTCATCGGCGTGCCCGTGAAGGGTATGCTTGATGGCCTTGATGCCATGCTGTCCATCATCCAGATGCCTCCTGGGATTCCTGTGGCCACGGTAGGTGTGAACGGTGCCCTCAATGCCGCCATCCTTGCCGCTGAGATGCTGGCTTTGGGCGATGCACAAATGGCTGCCAAAGTAGCGAATTACAAAGAGAATCTGAAGAATAAGATTACCAAGGCCAACGCCGAATTGAAAGAGGTGCAGTACAAGTTCAAGACGAACTGATTTAGGTTGACAAAAATAGAGGCGGTGCAGCACCGCCTCTATCAAATCAAATCAACTAAACCTAAATCATTATGAAAAAAAGCACTTACTGTCTGTTTTGTTTCATGTTGTCAATTTGTTGGCCTAAGCCTTAAGTTGTGTAAACTTTTAATCCAAAATTGTCCGCTTAAAGTAGTATTACGGTTATTTCATGCTGCAAATATACAACTTGATAAAATTTTGTCAAGCGTTTTTTTCAACTATTTTTCATCATAGGGGATATGTCCCTGTATTTCAGCAAGAAAAAAATGCTACATTTTTAGGAATTTGAATTTTAAACGAAAATATTCTGCTTTAAACAATATATTTCCGTTTAAAGTTGATTTATTATGTCTTATTATTGACAATTTGTCTGGACTGCTTGTGTCGGTTTTAGTTCCCTTCAAAAATGATTTGGCTCAGTTGCTGCTCGTCAAAGACTTGATTGGCCACTGTCAAGATATCGTTTGCGCTGACGGCCTCTACCTTTTGGATAATATCTTCCATATATTCGATTTCTTCACCCATGATGAGCGAACGGGTCGCGCTTAGCAACTCGTTCATTCCGCTTTCGTAGCTCAAAGCAACCTGACCGATGAGTTGCTGCTTGGCATGATGCAATTGCAGGGTGCCTAATTTCTGGGTGCAAAGTTTTTCCAATTCCTTGTGCACCAATTCAATGGAGCGTTCCAACGAGTCGGGGTCGACACCCATGTAGACGTTGATGAGACCGACATCGGAATAGGCGGTGTATTGCGATTCGATGCTGTAGGCGAAGCCGTATTTTTCGCGAATGTTGAGGCCAAGGCGCGAGCTCATGGCTGGACCGCCCAACACATTGTTGAGCATCACGATGGGCATCCGCAGTGGGCTGCTGAATTCAGGGGCAAGGCCTCCGAGGATGCAGTGGCTGAGGTGGTTGTTGCGGGACTCAGTGCGGTTTTCGGGCGTGTAGCCTATGAAGGTCTCGCGCTTTCTATTAATAAGGTGTGCTGGTTGGCTGCCAAAATAGATCAAAGCCAATTTCTCGAACTCCTTGAAACTGATATCGCCGATGGAGGCCAGTATCATTTGGTCGGTGCTGTAGTTGTGCGCCATGAAGTCGAGGATGTCCTGACGATGGAAACCCTTCACCAAGTCGGTAGTACCCAAGATGTTGCGCGCCAAAGGATGTCCTTTGAAGACCATCTCCTCAAACAAATCGTAAATCTCGTCCGAAGGTGAATCCAGATAGGAATTGATTTCGTCCAAGATGACTTCCTTTTCTTTGGCCAGTTCGTTTTCCGGGAAAGTGGAGTGGAAGGCGATGTCGGCGAAGAGGTCGAGGCTACGCTTGTAATGCTGTTTCAGGAATGTGGCCTGAATGCAGGTCTCTTCCTTGGTGGTGAAGGCATTGAGGTCGCCGCCCACATTATCCAAGCAACTCAAGATATGGTATGCTTTGCGGTTTTGCGTGCCTTTGAAGATAGTATGTTCCACGAAATGAGCGAGGCCGTTCTCGTGGGCCAACTCATCTCTTGTTCCAGTCTCCACCATCAGCACCAAATGGGCGATTTCGCCTTTTTTTTGCTTATGTATCAGCCGAATGCCATTCGGGAGGACGGATTCAGTGTATTTGTTTTCCAACATGGGGTAAAAATTGGGCTGCAAAGATACAATAAACGCAAAACATTTCTAACTTTGCACCTTTAAAATCAATTTTTTAATCCTATGAAAAAACTAGTATTTCTTTTGCTGGCAGTGCTGCTCTGCATGAGTGGCTTTGCCCAAGCTGTCATTGATCCGCTACTGAGCGAGGAGATGAATCGCCGCAACGATGACGAGCAGATGACGGTCATTGTCATCATGAAATCGCAATACGACCGGACACAACTCAACCGTCGTGCCAACTATTTCACTACTCGTGCCGAACGCCGCGAGTTTGTGGTAAACGAGTTGAAGGACTTTTCTGCTGCTTCGCAGTATGACTTGCGCCACACACTGGCCGAAATGGAACGCAATGGCATGGTCACTGAGCCTACCGTTTTGTGGATGGCGAATGCTTTATACTTTGATGCTACGAAGGCTGCCATTCAAGATATTGCTCGTCGCAGCGACGTTGAAATCATTGGCATTGCTAAGGAATATAACTGGATTCCTGAGAGCGATGCCCCTCGTCAGGTAGCGACCACACGCGAAATCACGCAGAATGTCATCAAAGTGGGTGCCAATCAAGTGTGGGAGCTAGGTTACCTGGGTCAAGGCGTCGTGGTGGCTGTCATCGATACAGGTGTCAACTACAACCATGTTGATGTGGCTGACCATCTTTGGGATGGTGGATCGGAGTTTCCACATCACGGTTACGACGTGAAGAATCACGACAACGACCCTATGGATGACCACGGACATGGTTCGCATTGCTCGGGTACGGTGTTGGGCGATGGTACAGCTGGTTCGCAAACAGGTATGGCTCCTGAGGCTACGCTGATGTGCGTCAAATGCTTGGACGAGACTGGTAACGGTGGCGCACAAAACATCAGTGAAGGCATCCAATGGGCTGTGGAGCATGGCTGCGACATGTTCAGCATGTCGCTGGGCTTGCCTCTTTCAAGTATCCCTGACCGTACACTATTACGCCATACCTGCGAGGCTGCCTTGGATGCAGGCATCGTGGCTGCCATCGCTGCGGGTAACGAAGGCAACACCCAATATATGTATCCTATCCCGAATAATGTACGTGTGCCTGGCAGTTGTCCTCCGCCTTATATGGACGAGGTGCAGGGTGAGAATCCTGGCGACTTGACTTGTTCGGTATGCGTGGGTGCTGTCGACTATAACGACAATGCCGCTTATTTCACCTCACGTGGCCCTGTCACTTGGCAGAATACCGAGTTTGGCGACTATCCCTACCAACCTGGCATTGGCCTCATCCGTCCCGATGTGTGCGCTCCTGGTGTTGACATCAAGTCGTTGAACTATGAAACTAACACAGGATATACTTACATGAGCGGCACCTCGATGGCCACACCTTGCGTGGCGGGTTGCATGGCTTTGATGCTGAGCAAGGACATTAACCTTACACCGTCAGACGTCTGCCGCATCCTTGAAGAAACAGCAGTCCCGTTGGCTACGGGCAAGAGCAATACGTATGGTTTTGGTCGCGTGAATGTGTTGGCTGCTGTGGAAGCCATTCAGGTGGGCGCTATCCAGTATAATTCCTTTTATCAAATCCACGACACCAACGGTAACAATAACTCCGCCTTGAATCCTGGCGAATCCGTTACGATGAGTGTCGTTATGTTGAATATAAGTTCGGATCCAGTAAGTAATGTCTCTATCGTATTGACCACTACGGATCAAAACGTTACCATTACGCAAAACACGGCTTCATGCCCCGACTTCGCTCCTAACGAAGCCCTGATGGTGGAAGATGCTTTCGCTTTCACGGTCAGCGACGATGTGGTGGCCAAGCAGGATATCCGTTTCAATTTGGAGGTATATGTCGATGGTGAACGGACGGGAACATACAGCTTTGTTGTTACGGTTCACGATGATCAATTGGAATATGGTACCACAGCCGTGCTCAACGACGACAATGGTGATGTTCTCCTCAACCCAGGCGAGACGGCTGACTTGCGCATCTTTGTCGACAATATGGGCAATCAATTGGCCGAAATGGTGACTGGTATGTTGTCTTCTGATTACGAGTTCGTTACTATAAATGAAGCTCAAGGAAGCTTCAGCACGATTGGTGCCAATCTGATGGGTTATGCTGATTTCAATATCACGCTTGATGCCGATGCACCTGATGACTTCGTTATTCCTTTCAATCTCGACCTTGTGGATTTCAATGGAAAGCATACGGAGTTGACTTTCAATTATCAGAACACTTGCAACGTTATCTTTTCGTTGCACGATGCTAACAGCAATGGCTGGCAAGGCAGCTATCTCACCGTAATCTATTCCGAGGGTCAGCCTACGGAGCAGATGACCATCGAAGAGGGTAGTTCGGCAACGTTTACCCGTCATCTGACTTCAGGTTCCAGAATCATGCTTCGTTGGCACAATGGACAAGGTGCTTCACAATGTAGCTTTGAGGTTACTTACGAGGACGGTACAGTCATTTTTGAGAATCAAGGCGGTTTCAGTGGCAATAAGGTCTTCGACATCGACTGCACTGTAGGTAGCAGTGTGTCGGGTTTCTGCGAACCTGCGCGTAATTTGACCTACACGATAGAAGGCAACATGGTTCACCTGACTTGGGAGGCTCCCGAAAATGCCGAAGATGTTGTTTACGAAGTGTATAGAGGCACCACTATGCTCGTGATGAGTCCCGCAACAGCCCTTGACGATGTTGTAGAGGAAGGTGTTTACAACTATTGCGTCTATGCTGTTTATTATGATAATTGCCAAAGCGAATATGTCTGTGCCGAGGTGGAAGTGTCAAAGTGCAGCCCCGTGCAGAATCTGACGCACACGATGACCAGCGACCTTCAGTGCACCCTCTACTGGGAGGCACCCCAAAACACAACTGGATTGCTTGAATATCAAGTTTACATGGATGAGGAGTTGTTGGTTGCGACAAACGGAACGACTTACTCGTTCACCATTCCTACGGGCGAGCATGACATCAACGTGAAGGCTGTTTTTGAAGAATGCGATAAAGACGCTTTCATGCATATTTGCATCCTTGATGCGGTGGAGAACTTGTCATATACCTTGGAGGGCAATGTCGCTACCGTGACTTGGGATGCCATTGAGGGCATAGAACAATATGAGGTGGTCGTTGATGGCCAGGTGGGTCCTCCCGTTGCAGCAACGCAATATGTCTTTGAGGCCGAAGAGGGTCTGACATCGGTCGAGGTGACGCCTGTAACGGAATCTTGCTATACAATTGATGCCGAAATAGAAGTATGCTATTGCAAACCTGTTGATGACCTGTCGTTTGTAGCTATGGACTACAGCGGTTTGCATTTCGTTTGGAGCGATGTCCCCGATGTGGAGTATTACGAAATTACCTACAATGGCAACACCATACAGAAAACGCCTGAAGGAGGTGCTACTGGCTTCTCATTCGACCCGATTGTGGGCGAGAATACCCTCTGTGTGACAGCACATTCCGTCTATGGCTGCGATTCTGAACCCGTTTGCATGACAAAGAATGTTTGTGCTGCCGTGGATGGCTTCGACTATTCCTTCAATGGCAACGAAGTCACGGTGACTTGGAACGGTGATGCTGAAACGTATCATCTCCGAATCGATGGCTTTGAGTGGGTTACGGTTGAGACCAATGCCTACACTGCCACTGTGGAAGATGGCCTCCAAATCGAGGTGACGCCTGTGTATGAGGATTGCATGGCTATGTCGGCTACCTATTGGGTAACAGTTACGAACACCGCTCCCGAAATCCACTTCACCGACGTGCGTGAGGGCGTGATGGCCACGGCTTGGAATGCTGTGGATGACGCCATTGCCTATAATCTCTATCGTGATGGTGAGTTGATTGCTGAGAACCTCACAGGAACGAGCTATAACGACACTGATATGGCCTTTAACGCGCAGCACTGCTACGCTGTGGCTTCGGTCTTCGAGAAAGGTGTTTCCGACAAGTCGGAGGAAGTTTGCGCCAACTATTTCGCGGGTGTGGACGAGAACGACTGCAAAGTCAACATCTTCCCCAACCCGACTACAGATAAGGTGACTATCGAATGTGCTGGCATGACGATGATTGAGGTTTATTCCGCTGAAGGTAAGTTGGTGGATCGCATCAAGGTGAAGAGCGATGCTTATCAGCTTGAAGGCCTCGAAAACGGCATCTACACGCTCCGCATCCACATGGGTGAAGAGGTGGTGACCCGAAAGGTGATTAAAATGTAAAAGTTCGTGTGACTCCCCCTGCCCCCTCTCAGAGGGGGAACTTGTCGGACGCTATATTGCGTCGCTTTGCGCTCCCCCTCTGAGAGGGGGGCAGGGGGGAGTAAAAAACACCATCCAATACTAAACAACCGTTTTTTTCGTTTGTATCAAAAATCAAATTTTATGCGTAGATTCTTTATTTCTTTGTTCGTTTTGTTAGGTGTCTCGCTACATCTCTCAGCCCAGTCGACTAACGACATCATGAAAGAGCCTATCCCAGTGGCCATGTTTCAGGCGACCTATGCTTTTCATTTCCCTGGATTGGATACCAAAGACGTTTATGGCGTGAGCAACAATGTGGGCGGCGGCTTTGTTTACAAGACCGAATCGAACTGGCTATTTTCCGCTATTGGCAATTTCATTTTTGGCAATAGATTCAATATCGACCGCATGGAGATCTTTGGCGAAGGCATTACCACTGAAACAGGTGAAATCATAGGCGGTGCCGGCAGCTACGCGACTTTCGAAATCAACCAGCGTGGCTTCCATTTTCAAGCGGAAGCGGGTAAGTTGATTCCATTCGGTCCTAATCCCAATAGTGGCTTCTTTGTGCAGGCGGGTTTGGGTTATCTGCGCAACCGTATCCGCATAGCTTATCCACAGACCATGCTCAATACGCCTTTTCAGGTTGACGGAGACTATCAATATGGCTACGACCGTATGCGCGGCGGTCCGGCGGTGCATTTGGAAGGGGGCTATCTCCTGCTTAACGACACCCGTTTGCTCAATGTCTCTATCTCCTTTGAGGTGACATATGCCCGCACCCGTAACCTGCGCGATTACGATTTCCGTGTGTTCGCCAATCCTGAGACGGGGGTGCTGGAGCCCGTTGGTTATAATGACCCCAACAAGCGTTTCAACGACCTCTATTACGGCATCCGCGTCACGTGGAATATCCCGACTTACGAACGTCAACCCCAAGACTACTATTATAATTAATAGGTGCTGATTCTGTTTACCATAGGTGTCATTCTGTATTCCCTCGGTGTGAGGGTGGCTGCTTTGTTGGGCAATGCCAAAGCCAAGCAGTGGGTAGAAGGGCGCAAAAAGCAAGGGCCCCTGAGCTTGTCGAAGGGCCCGACAAAAAAAATAAAATCTTTAATGACGGCGTTTCGACGGGCTCAACGACCTGCGAATACTGAGGCCCCAGAGCCTGCCGAAGGGCCGACGTATGATTGGGTCTGGTTTCATGCTGCTTCGCTTGGCGAGTTCGAACAGGGGCGTCCTGTCATCGAAGCGATAAAAAAGGAGTTTCCGCAATATAAAATTCTGCTGTCGTTTTTCTCGCCCTCGGGTTATGAAGTCCGCAAAGACTACCCTGTAGCCGATGAGGTCGTTTATTTGCCCACCGATACGCCGCACCATGCCGCACAATGGGTGGGAAGTCGCCATTTTGTGGCCGCTTTCTTCATCAAATATGAGTTTTGGTTTAACTATATGCGGGCTTTGAAGGAGGCGGACATCCCTCTGTTTTACATCTCTCTCATCCTAAAGCCCGATTCCTATTTCTTCCGTTGGTATGGCGACTGGTTTCTCAAGCAACTTCACAACGTGACGCATTTCTTCGTGCAGGATGAGGCCACGGCGGAGTTGCTCAAGACCAACGGCTTGGATAATGTCACCGTGTGTGGCGATACGCGCTTCGACCGCGTGGCGGCCATCGCGCGACAAGCCAAGCCTTTCCCCGACATCGAACGATTCATCCGTGGTCGGCAGTGTATCATCGCGGGTAGCACTTGGCCCCCCGACGAGAAACTGCTGGATCAATTCCTGCCCCAATTGCCCGACGACTATTGCCTCATCATCGCCCCGCACGATATCTCCGAGTCGCATGTGACCCAAATCAAGGCAATGTTTCCCGAAAGCCAATGCTACACCGAACTTGATTTGGAGCAGCCGTCGAGGATATTAATCATCAACACGATTGGTATCTTGTCGCAACTCTATCAGTATGCGCGGTTCGTTTATATCGGAGGAGGCTTTGGCGTCAATATCCACAACATTCAGGAACCGGTCACGTTTGGTTGCCCAGTGGTGTTTGGCCCGAAATACGAAAGCTTCAAGGAAGCAGTCGATTTGGTGGCCTTGCAAGGGGCGTTTTCTGTCAAGGACGCGGAGGAACTGGAGGCTGTTTTCAAGCGGTTGATGACCGACGATGAGTTTTACAAGAAAGCTTCAGAAACCTGCAGAAACTACCTCAATTCGCAGGTTGGAGCGACCGAAATCATCCTTAAAGACTTCAAAAAGCTACTATTTTCGTAAAAAATAGCACTTTTTTTTGATTTGTTGATTTTATTGTCTACTTTTGAGGTCTGATTTCGTGTTGAAATTCAGCTTAGTAAACTTCCAGCCTATGCAAGACAACGCTACCAACCCTCAACTTCCCCGTATCGGCCTTAGTCAGGGCGACTTCAACGGCATTGCATACGAAATCATTCTGAAAGCGTTTTCCGATGCCCGTATGTTTGAAACGCTCACGCCTGTCTTGTATGGTCAATCGAAAGCTTTTTCCTATTACAAGAAGAATTTCGGCATGGACAGCCCCAACTATTCGTTAACACGCGATGCTCGGCAGGCCTTTGACAAAAAATTCAACATCATCAACATCGTGGAGAACGAGTTGAAGATTGAGCCAGGCGTGCCCTCTAGTATTTCAGCCGAGATGTCAGTGCTGTCGATGAAGAAAGGCACCGAAGACCTCCAGAACGGCTTTATCGATGCCTTGGTGATGGCCCCCGACAATCCTGTTGTGGCCAAGAGTAACCGCGATTTCCTGCTTTCGTTCCATAAGGAAGCTGAACCTTTGCAGGTCTTGGTGAGCGGTCAGATGCGCATCGGCTTGGCTACGGGTGACGTACCGCTAAGCACTGCGCTTGAGCAGATTGATATCCGTTATTTGGTCGCCAAACTAACCACATTGTCGGATGCCTTGAAGAAGGATTTTGGCATTGATTCGCCAAAGATTGCCGTCATGGGTGTGAACCCGCATTCGGGCTCGCTTCCCATCGGGGATGACGAGAAGGTAGTGAAGGCGGTGAGCGATGCACAGCATAAAGGCCTCTATGCTTTTGGGCCTTTCTCAGCTTCGCAGCTCTTTGTCACGGGCTGGTGGAAGAAATATGACGCAGTGTTAGCCTTGCATTACGAGCAAGGTGTGTTCCCGCTGAAGTTCCTGTCGTTGGAGGGGTATGCTTGCTATTGGGCGGGCTTGCCTGTGGTGTGTACGGCGCCCTTGCACGGGCCAGCCTACGACATCGCCAACCAGAACAAGGCTGCCCCCGATTCCTATCGCAAGGCGGTCTTCCTTGCCACTGACATAGTCAATCGTCGTAGAGAACAATAAACATTAATACAGCATTGTGAGATTCCCTTCGGGAATGGAGGGCCTGTTTCTGTTACCAGCGGCGGCAGATAGAGCTTACGAAACGTAAACGTTACAAGCCGCCGCGGGATACATAATGATTTGCTTGCCATTCCCGAAGGGAATCTCCATGAAATCAAAAAAGGAGCCCCGAAGGCCTCCTTTTTTGATTGTTCATGATGAAATGCTTACTTCACAATGAACTTCTGAGTGTCGCTACCAGCGCTGATGAAGTAGACACCGGCGTTGAGGTTGCTGATGTTGATGCTGTTGGCACCAGCACGGCCTTCAACATTCATCACGTTCTGACCCATGATGTTGTAGATCACGATGTCAGCATCCTGGCTGAGGATGACGTTGAGTTGGTCAACGGCAGGATTGGGATAGAGGTTCATGTGCGTGTTGTGGCTCACTTCCGGAACACCGACACCAGCATTCGGGAAGAGGTCGTTCAGTTCAAAGGTGAAGCCTTGGTAGTAGTTGTCATCAGCAGTTTGCTCATCACTTTGAACGAATGTACCAGCTTCTTGGTCAAGCTGAGCAGCAATCACGAGGGTTGTGCCAATCACAGCGGCTTGTGGATAAACGCATTCTGATAACGAATACATAAAGTCAGTGGTGAGGTGCTTCATGTTAGTCCATGTCAAACCACCGTCACCTGAGAATGCCGCGAAGAGTTTGAAATAGTATTTGCCATTGTTATCCCTGTTGTTTTCATCCAAAGAACTCCAAACGCAGACCAGATCATAGTCGCTGTTGTTCACTTTGCAAAGTACAGGGAAGGCGGTATTGCCGCAGTTGTATGCGCCGTGGTAGTCACTAAGTCCGTTAACGTCCTCGATTTTCCACTCTGTTGCAGTGAAGGGATCTTCCCACTCACCATCGTCAGTCAATGTGGTCAGGTATCCGAAATACTCGGGCCACATTTCGTGATTCGAGTTGCTCCAGTACCAATTGGAAAGCTCAATGTCTTGGTTAATATAGGCACTGTCCATAATGAAGGGCTGTCCGTGGACGGGCGGCA
This sequence comes from uncultured Bacteroidales bacterium, assembly GCA_947303055.1. Lineage (GTDB taxonomy): Bacteria > Bacteroidota > Bacteroidia > Bacteroidales > F082 > Limimorpha. Next base: position 18,072 of record CAMYXV010000010.1, on the reverse strand, counting down.
TCGGATTGTTGGGGTCAAAACCATTATGCAAGTAGTCTGCATTCTCATCGCCGTAGTAAGGCATGTATTCGCTCCAGAAAGCGACACCACCGTATGACGGGCCGTAGTGACCTTGGTGGTCGCTATAGTTGTATTCATAGGCCAACATCAGTTCCTTGTTTCCATTCCACAAGGCGGAAGTCCAACGAGGATAGCAGAAGGAATTGTCTAAAAGGACACCCGGAGCTGGGTCGTGGAAGTAGACTTTTCTTTCCCAGGTTTCACCATCGTCGTAGCTGTAGAGCACCATACCGTCGGTGTTACCAGTGTTGATGACGAGGCCAATCATGTTGTCCTCGGTGGTCTCCATCCAATAATAGCTATTGGTGCCATGTTCATTGCCGTATTCAGCGGTAAGGAAGGGGAGTACAACAGCTTCTTTGTCCCAGGTCAAGCCGTCGGATGAACGCCAATATCTGATACCATGTGTCATGCCGTATTCATCTTCGCCGTCATCAAACTTGGCACCAACCATATGGATGATGTTGTGATCGGGACCTGAAGTGACGACACACGGGTGAGACCAAACGTCGCTGCCGACATAAATTGCATTTGGAACACTGTTGGGTGTCATGTTATCCTTGTCTTCCACAATGTAAATGCCAAGATTAGTGGCGGTGTGGGCGGCAACAACAAGGCCATTGTTCTTGTAGCGGGCGATGGAGCCGAAACCGGTCTTTTCGGTTTCGATGCGGCCACCGAGCGGAATCCATTCGTCGTTTTCAAAGTCGTAAGTGCCGATGCCCGTACCACGATCGGTGAAATTAGAATTGGTAGCAATGGTGTAGGCAAAATTAATCTTGCCATCAGGCCAAACCACTGTTCTATTGATATAACCGTGGTTGGTTTGCCAGTCGTATGTGGAATGGTCGAGTTCGCCTTCGCTGCGGGTCATGTTAGGCTCACTCAGGACATTCTCTAACGCACTACTTTCCAGACCTTTGGTGGAAAAACTGGTGGCGTTGTTCTTCATGGCGTCGTTAATAGACGTTTTTCTCACTTGCGAGTAGCCGGCAGTGGCCACCAACAAGACTAGTACTAAAGTAAATAACTTTTTCATTTTGAATGAATTTGATTAATAATTTAGGTTGAAAGGTTGTGTTCTCTTTTTAAGTATTTGGATGCAAAGATAGTGATTTTTCTTTATACGCAAGTGGTTTTGACAAAAAAAAGGAGGCAATCGCCTCCTTTTTTTTGTCATATGATGTAATCCAATGCTTACTTCACGATGAACTTCATGGTGTTCTCAAAGCCATTGGCCTTAACGGTCACGAAGTAGATGCCGCTGTTGAGCTCGCTGACGTTGATGGGTCTGAGGTTCATACCCGTAGTGATGTTCACATTCTGGCTCATCACATTCTGGCCCATGATGTTATACACGTTGATGCTCATCTCGGAAGCCTGTGAGGCGTTCACTTCGATGTTCAGCATGTCGGTGGCGGGGTTGGGATACACGCGGGCGGTGGTCACAGGGTTGATGGCTTCGTTCTCATTGATGCCCAAGCCTTCGGGTCTGATCAAGCAAGCATACTGGTAATTCTCGGTGAGAACACCCATGTTGCTGTTCGGGTGGGAGTCGCTGATGTCGAGGTAGAGGCCTTGGTTCTCGTCAGCTGAGTACATGACCCAGAATTGGCCATTGTAGCCGTGATTGGCAGCCACGCAAGGATATTGCTCATCCAATTCGTGCATGAAGTCTTCGGCCAGGTTGATGCCATATTCGTCAGTATACCAAGTGCCGTCAACGTCCTTGAGGGTGACATAAGCGCTTCTGAAGTTACAGCTGGTGGTGGAGTTCACTCTGCTTTCTGACAAGGTGCTGAAGATGATGGCCACATCACCGAGGTTGTCGACAGAGATGCTGGGCATGGTCGAAGTGCCGATGCTGCGGTAGCTCCAATCACTGTTGTTGATGTTTGTACTCCAGTCGATGTTAAGGGTTCCGTCCATGTCCTCGTCCACCACACCAAAGTAATTGAGGTGTTGACGGCCGTCAACTTCTGCCATAGCATCGATACGTTCGTTGATTAGGGTGTAGGCAAAGCCTCTTTCAGCATAGTAGGCGGGGAATTGTGAGTCTTGGCTCCAGCGGCCATAAGGCAGGATTTCGTGGCCACCTTGTTCGTTCACGTAGTCAGAGTTCCAGTAAACAATGCCAAAACTATAGCCAGGCCATGAGGTGTAGTGGTCGGCATCGGAAACTCTCCAACGAAGAAGGGCGAATGTGGCATGGACTGTGCCATTGTCGTCAATAGTAATGCTGTGCGAATTGTCGGAGGTGACGATGGAGTCGGTCATGCCTTCCGGATAGTCGTCGAAGTTGATAGCGTGGACGGGTTCGCCGTCTTCACCAGCGATGGCATAAGGGGCAATGATTTGGCGCTCCCAGGTCTCACCGTTGTCGTGCGAGATCATGTAGAACACTTCAGTGGTGTAAGCACCGAACATCACAGCCACGTTGTCGCCATTGGCGGCCATCACGTAGTCGTCAGCGCTCAGTTGGTTGCGGTAATCGCCTTCAGCATCGTTGTCAATGCCGGGGAAGTCAATCAGTTCAGAGACATCCCAACCTCTGTCTTGACGGGTCAGACGGACATAGTAAACGTGGTTGTCCAAGGAACCATCGGGCATGCTGATTTGCTTGCACATCACAAGGTGGGCATACATGTCGTTGGGTCCGCTGCAGACCACTCTTGGCCAGGTGGGGCTGCCGTAGTCAGCACCCCAGTTGTAGACGAGTTCCCAGTCGCCTTCACCTCTCATGGGACGATAGTACAGGTTGACGCCAGTGGCATGTGAGGCGAGGAGTTCACCTTCACCGCAGGCGGCGATGCTCGGCCAGCCTGACTTCACAGGTTCTTGACGCTCTTCGGGTGCTTCACCCATGCCGGTCTCAGGGCAGTAGTGGTTGTAGCCAGTACCACGATCCGGGAAGCTGGTGTTGCCAGAGTGGTCCCAAGTGGCCACGAAGGAGGCGCAGCCATTGGGCCATGTGGCAATACGGTTGCCGAGGGCGCTGTTCGTCTGCAGGTCGTAGTTGGTAACCATGGCCTCATACTCGTCGAAGTCGTCGAGGCTTCTGTTGGCATTGACCATGTTTTGAGGCATGCTGAATTGGATGCCTTGGGTAGCAGAACCGTCAATCTGGCGGAGTTCGCTGCGTTTTTGTGTCGTCACACTGGCGTTTTTGGCAGCGTTATCGACGACAGCTCTCTGTGCAAAGCCAGTCATGGCGACGGCCATTGCGAGTGTCATGAATAAAACTTTCTTCATGGTGTTTTGTTTTAAAGTTAATGATAATGAATTAATGTTCGCTATTTGGGCTGCAAATATAAGCATTTTAAATAATACAGGCCAAAAAGTGGCAATTTTTTATATAATTTGGAGATTGGGACAAAATTTGTGCCGAGAAAAAGGTTGAGATTCCCTTCGGGAATGGAGAACTGATTGTTTTGTACCCCGCGGCGGCAAATAACGCTTACGAGTCGGAAACGTCACAAGCCGCCGCTGGAGACGGTTGGAAATTACTCCATTCCTCTAGGGAATCTCAAAATATTGCTTTTTTTGTCTATTTGAATTGATAAAAGCTATATCTTTACACCCTCAAAAACTATGTCCTATGAAAAAACTGATTCTTCCTTTGCTCTTTTTGGCGCTTGCAGCCTGCAACAAGCAACCTGAAGTTAATTATGTTACTGACCCCGCCAACTATGTCGACCCGTTTATCGGCACGGGTGGCCACGGCCACACCTTCCCAGGGGCCACGGTGCCCTTCGGCATGGTGCAGTTCAGCCCCGACACCCGCATGAACGACTGGGACGGCTGCTCGGGCTACCACACCTCCGACAACACCATCCTCGGCTTCAGCACCACCCACCTCAGCGGCACGGGCTGTTCCGACTACGGCGATTTCCGCTTCATGCCCATCGTGGGTGAGGTGAAACTTGACAAAGGCGAAGAGGAAAACACCGCCTCGGGTTACCGCTCAGCTTTCCAACACGAGAATGAAGACGCTCAAGCGGGCTATTATGCCGTGCTTTTGGACGACTATAATACTAAGGTGGAACTGACCACAGGCGACCGCGTCGGCATGATGCGCTGCACCTTCCCGCAAGGTGTCGAAGCCCATCTGTTCCTTGATATGGTGGAGGGCGTGAACGACGAATTCGTGTATGAGTCGTGGCTGCAAGTAGAGAACGAGAACGCCATCAGTGGTTTCCGTCGCACCCGCGACTGGGCTAACGAGCAGTATCTCTATTTCTATGCTGAGTTCTCGAAGCCGATGATGAGTTGCAGCATGTTTGAAAACGGTGTTCGTTTAGGGGAAGAACCCAGGGCGCAAGGCGACCGTGTGAAGGCATATTTCGACTTTGACATGGAGGACGGCCAGCCTGTCGTCATGCGCATCGCCATTTCGGCGGTTGATGTGGAAGGCGCGAAGAACAACCTGAAAGCCGAACTTGCTGAAAATGACTTTGACTTTGATGCTTTGAAACAAAAAGCCTACGACAAATGGAACAAGGAACTGAAACGGTATGAGGTGAGCGACCCCAATGAATCGAACAAGACGGTATTCTATACGGCTTTGTATCATACCATGGTCGCGCCCAACCTTTATAGTGATGCCGATGGCCGCTATCGTGCCCACGACCTGCAGGTCTACAAGTCGGAACGTCCCGTCTATACGGTCTTCTCACTGTGGGATACCTTCCGCAGCCTGCACCCGCTCTTCAGCTTGATGCAGCGCGAGCGCACTTTGGATTTCATCAACACCTTTATTAATAAATACGAAACCAATCCGCATCACATGTTGCCCATCTGGGAACTGGCAGCCAACGAGACCTACTGCATGATTGGTAACCACGCCATCCCCGTTATCGCCGATGCTTACTTCGCTGGTATCCGCGATTTCGACACGGAGAAAGCCTTGGAAGCCATGGTGGCAAGTTCGAAGGCCGATTTCCGCGGCATGGGTGCCTACATGAAATACGGCTACATCCCGATCGAAGTCGAAGGAGAGGCCACTTCCAAGACTTTGGAATATGCCTACGACGACTGGTGTGTAGCTCGCATGGCCGAGGCCATGGGTAAAACTGATATCGCCAAGGAGTTCTATGCCCGTGCACAAAGCTACAAGAACATCTTCAACCCTGAGAACCAGTTCTTCCAAGGTCGCCGCAATGGTGGCTGGATGCGTCCTTTCGACCCCGCACAGGTTAATTTCACACTGACGGAAGCCAATTCGTATCAATATGGTTTCTTCGTGCCCCAGGATGTGAATGGTCACATCGATCTCATGGGCGGCTGGGATGACTATGAAATCAAACTTGATGCGCTGTTTAACGCCCCCTCTAACTTGACGGGTCGTGAGCAGCCCGACATCACGGGCCTCATCGGGCAGTATGCCCACGGCAATGAGCCGAGCCACAACACCGTGTATATGTACAACTTCGTTGGCAAGCCCGCCAAGACGCAATACTATGTGAAAAAGGTGATGGATGACTTCTACACTGACCGTCGCGACGGCTATGCCGGAAACGAGGATTGCGGTCAGATGTCGGCTTGGGGTGTGCTCTCTGCTATGGGCTTTTATCCTGCAACACCTGCTTCGGGTTATTATGTCTTGGGTCTGCCGCGTTTCCAAAACATGAGGCTGACCTTCGAAAACGGCAAGCAGTTTGAGGTTGTCGCCAAGAATCTGACCGACAAGAACTGCTACGTGGAGTCGGTGAAACTGAACGGTAAGCCTTTGGAGCGTAGCTACATCACCTTTGAGGAGGTGTTTAATGGCGGCACATTGGAGTTCACCATGACCAACCAATCTAACTCCACATGGGCAACGCAACCTGAGAATTGTCCTGTGGTGCGCACAAATGGCGATAACATCGTTATTGTCCCGACCATCAACACGGATTCCGACACTTTCTTCGACAGCCTTATGGTTAGCATGAGTCATCCTGTGGAAGGCGTGAAGATTTACTATACCATGGACGGCAGCGACCCGAGAGAGAGCGGTCAGCTATTTGAGCAGCCGCTTTGCCTGAAGGAGAATGCCACAATTCGTGCCGCTGCTTTGCAGGATGGCCGTTGGAGCCAGCCCATAGACGCACAGTATTACTTGATTGATGCCAACCGCAGCGTTAAACTCGTGAATATGTACAACGAGCAATATTCCGCTGGCGGCCTCAAGGCCTTGATTGACCACCTGCGTGGTGGCGAGAACTTCCGCACAGGCTCATGGCAAGGCTATTATGGTGTCGACCTTATCGCCACCGTCGACTTGGGTCAACCCAAGCGAATCAACCGCTTGGCAGGCAGCTTCTTGCAGGAGGTCTACTCTTGGATCTGGATGCCTACTGAGGTGGAGTATTTCGTCAGCGACGATGGCAAGAACTTCCGCAGCGTGGGTAAGGTGAAGAACGATGTGCCGATTGACGCGGATGGTGCGATTATACAAGAAATGGCCGTGCGTCCGCGCACGAATGCCCGCTATGTGAAGATGGTGGCCAAGACCATCGGCACCTGCCCCGAGGGACATGTTGGTGCCGGACAGAAGGCTTGGATCTTCTGTGATGAGTTGGTGATAGAGTAGTTGACGCAAAGCGAGTTCTCGAATCCCCCCTGCCCCCCTTAAAAGGGGGACGCGCAAAGCGACGCAAAAACAAGCGTCTGGTAGGCGTCCCCCTTTTAAGGGGGTGCCCGAAGGGCGGGGGATTCGAAGACCCGAACTGGAAATATCTTTAAATTTGAAATCTTTAAATCTTTAAATTCGAAATATATGAAAGAATCCATCGTAATCCTTGCCGGCGGCGGTCCGGCACCCGGAATCAACACGGTGATTAGCACTGTGGCTAAAACCTTCCTCAAGGACGGTTATCGCGTCCTCGGCCTCAACGACGGCTACAAGAACCTTTTCCAACCCAATCCTGATGTGGTCGAAATGGACTTCCTCTATGCCGATGCCATTTTGAAACAAGGTGGCTCGGCCTTGAAGATGAGCCGTTACAAACCGAAGAACGAGGAATTCAATACTGAGTTCTTTGTGAAGAACAACATCAAGCTGTTGGTCACCATTGGCGGCGACGACACCGCTTCAACGGCTAACCGTATTTCGAAGTTCTTGGCCAGCAGTGGCTTCCCTATCCAAAACATCCATGTGCCCAAGACCATTGACAATGACCTGCCGTTGCCTGAGGGCAGCCCGACCTTTGGCTATTATTCCGCTAAGGATGCCGCTGTGCATCTGGTGCAAACCATTTACGAAGATGCCCGCACCAGTGGTAACTGGTTTGTGGTCTCCGCTATGGGTCGTGAGGCTGGTCACTTGGCTTTCGGTATGACCTCAGCCTGCCACTGCCCGATGGTGGTCATCCCCGAAATGTTCAACAAAGCAGAGGTCACCTTCGATGCCATCATCAAGTTGGTGGTCAGTTCCATCGTGAAGCGTAAACTGTTGGGTGTCAACTATGGTGTGGTTATCATCAGCGAGGGTGTGTTCCATTTCATGAGCGATGAGGAGATTGAGAAGTCGGGTGTGGCCTTCACCTACGACGAGCACGGCCATCCAGAGCTGGGCAACGTCAGTAAGGCCCATATCTTCAACCTATTGCTGCAACAGCGTCTGAAGGCTTTGGGCATCAACGTGAAGAGTCGTCCCGTTGAAATCGGCTACGGCATCCGTTGTGTTGAGCCGAATGGCTACGACTTGACCTATTGCTCGCTGTTAGGTTATGGCGTGAAGAAACTCTTCGACAAGGGCGTGAGCGGTGCCATGGTCACCACCAACCCGAAGGGCGAAATCATGCCGTTGTATCTGAAGGACGTGGAAGACGAGAACGGCAAGATCAAGCCGCGTTTGGTCAACCTGAACGGTCCAAAGGCCGAGTTGATTTTCAACGATGGCCTGCAGTACATCAGCCCTGCTGACTACGAAGCCGCCAAGGCATACCTACCCAATCCCGAGGAATACGATTTCAGGAAGATTCTGAAGTGGTAAGCAAATTCCGTAGGGAATAAAAAAGGGACGACTGTCACAGCCGTCCCGGAAAATAAATACAAATGAATCAATGGTGCCCCGTTTCAGGGGCACTATTATTATTGGAAAATCTAATCTTACGATTCCTTTTTCCGTTTGCCGATGAGGTAGGCACCGGCCAGACCGGCAAGGACGAACACGCCTTCGCCAATAGGTAAGAACCAGTCCTCACCGGAGTCGTAGAATTGCGGGTTGGGAATATCCATGGAGAGATCTTTTTCTCCAAATCTAGTGTAGCCGTCTTCGTCATCGATAAAGACCTGAGCCATGGCAGGGGCCGCGGCCATCATCAGTACGGTTGCGATTGCAATTATTCTTTTTTTCATAGTAGTATCTAGTGTTATGTTGATTATTCCGTTACCAAATTATCTTACGAACATCTTTTGGACTTTCACGTTGTTGCCATTGGTGAGGCGGAGCATGCACACGCCCTTGGCGTTGACGGGCAAGTTGACCGTGTTCTGCGTGTCGGTGAGCTCGGCGGAGTAGATTATGCGACCGAGGACATCGATGACATCCAAACGGCCCTCGCCGTTGACGATGAGGCTGCCATCATTGAAGAAGGCAAAGGTCTCAACAGTAGTTTCTTCTTCCTCTTCTTCATTGTTGATGGTGCCGAACACAATCTTGAAGCGGGTGGTGTAGTCGTCGGTGCGGCCTTCAAAGGTGTAGTGGTCATGCGTGAGCATGTCGGTCTTCACACCGGTGATGTTGTCGATGAGGGTGAGGCTGCTGAAGCTGTCGTTGGCTCTCTCCCAGTTGAGGGTGAAGTTGCCGTCCTCCTTAGCAGCGAAGCAGAGGGTCTGGTAGTCCTTCTCGCTGTTGCGGAAGTAGATGGCCAAATCTTCGTTGTTGTAGCGGAAGTAGATACGGCCAGCAGGCGAGCCCAAGCGGAGCTTCTTGGCACCTTCATTCTCGGGACGGAAGAGCTCGAGTACGGCAAGGTCGGTGTTACCTTCGTTATCGGTGAGGATGAAGTTGATGAGCGGATAAGTGGGTTGTTCGCCACGGAAGTTAGGTGTGGCGTCATTGGTACGCATGTCGTTGGTGAAAGTGGCCGTGCCGCTCTCGTTCACTTGGATAAAGAAGCCCTGGTGCATGTTGAGGTATCTACCTGCAGCCCTGGAGCCTTTTGAGGAACCACTCAAGTATTGGACGTAGTTACCTTCGCTTGGATCATATAAGCCATAGGTGTTGACAAATTTGCTGTTGGCCATGAGATCTGAATTCTCAGTGACAAAGGCATCGAAGTCGAGGAAGCTCTGGTAGGGATTGCCGAGGAGGTTGTAGCCAGCCAGTTCAGTCCATTCGTTATCTGCGGTGTAGGTAACGGGGATGGTGATTTTTCCATTGTTCAGTGTACCACGGTTTTGCATGAACTGGGCTTCTCTGCCAAAGTCTGACCAATAGGTGGACATATCAATGGTTGTCAGATAACCCTTGCCAGGGATGAAATGATCTTCATTGTTATAAGGTATGTTGACTGAATAGTCGTCCATATGCCAGTGGCTGAGACTATTGCGGCGGAAATTAATCCAGTGGTATTGAGGCTCATAGAAGCAGTAGAAATCGGCACGGTGATAACTGCTGAGGTCGATGGGATAGAAAGCATAGTCCTCATCATGGTTGTTGAGGTTCCATCCACAAGGATCTGGCTCCCAATTGTGTGACACTTCTTCGTTATTGATATAAGACCAACCGAATTGGCTGTTCGACAAGGAAGAGCTAATATTGTGCCAACGTTCGCCTGCTTGAAGTTCGGTATTGTCAAAGGCCCGTAGGGTCTGGGCTGTGTAAGCTTGGATGTTTGATGTAGTATCTTGCAACAAGCTGATGTTTTCGTCAATGTAGACCACCACGCTGTCGGCAGTGCAGTTGTCGGCCACGCGGTCCTTGCCGCCACTCGTTGTTGGTGGTAGGGTGACATCATCGTTCCTAAAGAGGTTGATGGTGCCTTTGTATATGGCTTCGTGATTAGTGGGTTTGTATTTGTTGCCCTCCAAGTTGGTGTTCTCATTAAAGTTACCGTTGTTATGGCGGTGCAGCATGTCGTTGAGCGAGGTGGCATAATCGATGCGGATGCCGTCGGCAGAACCTATGGAAGTGACGGAATCATTTCCGAAAACGGCAAACTTCAACACCGGATAGTCATCGTTGATGTCACCCGACACATAACCAGTCAAATCGTTATAAGTATATCTACCAGCAGTGGTGCGTTTCCAAGGGGCACCGTTGCCACGGCCACCATTCAAAACATCCAACAGAGGTGTGCCATTATTATAGACCCAAATATATGTCGAATATTGAGTCCAAGTGCCATCTGTCATGTTGTCGTTGGTGAACATGTTATAGAAGGAAGGACTCACTGAAAGCGTGTACGAAGTAGAAGGATTATCACTGGGAGTCACTGCATCAGTCGGAACAGTGTTGTTTGTATTGATTGCAGTAGTTACGCTTTGGTAAGTAGGACGCGACCAAGTCACCAATTGAGGCGTATAGCAACCATCGGCATTACCGGTAGATCCGTTATATGAGTTGGTGCCATAAATCATGCCGAAGCCATCACCCAGTTTGTCGAGGTTGGTGTTGTCGCGCTCAAAGCGAACATAGCAGTTGTTGATAGTACCAGTGTTGATACCAGCGATACCGCCAACATGTTTTCCAGTGACACCGTTGTCGAGATAATTGTAGATGCCGTTGGTGAAGCCATTGGAGAACGAGCTTTTGTTCTCACCGATCATACCACCCATGGTGTAGGCTGTCAGTTCGGCCATGGCCATGGTGGAGTGAATAGTGCCTTGGTTGAGGCCAACCAAACCACCGAAGATCAACTGTTGGTCATTATCGGGGTCATCGTTGTTGCAGGTGATGCGACCGGCAGCCTCGCAGTTGAAGATATTACCTCCCGTAGCCAAGGTGTCGGCGATGATGCCATGGTGCACGAAGTTGGTGGTGTGGTGTTTGCCGCGGAAGTCGGCATCCAATACGAAGACGTTCTTCACCGTACCCGACACTGTCGAGAACATACCGGGGAAGACCACGACGCCCATCACGTCATCATCGATCAGTTTGTAATACTTGGAGGCGTTGTTCTTCAGGCCTGTGATGACATAGCCGTTGCCGTCGAAGGTGCCACCGTAGGCGAGCTTCACTTTTTGGCCACCTTGTGTAATATATCTGGTCTTGGTTACGCCATTTTCGACATAGGTCTCGCACACAAAGCCTGAGCCGATAGGCACCCAGTTGTGGGCGCTCATGTCGATGTCGGCGGTGAGGCGTCCGTTCAAATTGGGATGTGAAGCAACAGTGTTGTTCTCATGGTAGCCGCAGCGTCCATTCACTTCGCTGATGAACCAAGCCAAGTCTTCGGGTGTACCTATATCAATGGTTTCCGTTCCAGTAGAAATAACGGGGAAAGTCGATGGACGCGTTGTAACTACTTCCGTCCACACAGAACCCAATACATTGGCGGTGGGGTTGTTGAAGGGGATGGGATTGGACATATCACCATTGGGGTAGATGACCGACAAGGGGCCATTGGTATGGATGCCGTCGCCCCAAGAGCCATCACCGATTTCCAAGGGAATGAGTATGACCAGCTTACGGCCGATATAAACATCTAAAGGATGACCTTGTCCGTCAACTTCCTGCGCCACATACATGGCCTCGAAGTTGAAGTTGGTGAAGGTTAGGGTCTTGGTGGTGGGATTATAATTGACGATGCCATCAGCAAGACGGTTTTCGGCGCCACCAGAAACCACACCGTCATCGTCGATGGTAAGGCGCGTGGCGCCATCGATTTCTTCATCGAATACGAATCTGTCGTTCTCCTTTCCGATGCATTTGGGTGCATAGGCCTTAATGGTGGTTCCAGCATTGGCACCTTCGGGGATGTTGAGTTGGAAACTAGGTGAAATCACGTCTTGTACTATGGTCTCAGAGCCCATTTCCATGTCCGATCCGCCGCTTTCTTGGGCGATAGCCTCGAAGATGTCACTCAAGGCATCTGCTGATTCAGCTGTAAAGTAATAGTCTTCGCTTTCTTGTACACATACATTGGTCATACTTGTCGCATCTGGATAGTTGGAGGAAGTGCGACCCATGTAGGTATGGATGTTGGTGGTTTCATTGTCGAACACGCCAACAGTGTAGACTGTTGCTTCAAAATCATATTCTGTTCCACTTACCGTTCCGCTATGTTTCATTTGATAAGCGTAGTTGATGGTGCTGTTGGCAACAGTATTATCAAATTGGTTTGCGTGGGTTGGTTCACCGTCAGTGAACATTACCACCACTTTTGTGCGCTCTTCAAATTCGTCTGCAGGAATGCTGGCCAACAAATATCTGGCTTTGTTCATACCATAATCCGAAGCTGTAGCACCGCCAGCTTGTAGGGCAGTTACTTGGTTTTTAATATAAGTGGCTTCGGTTTTCGGATCTTTACGATTGATAAGGACTTCGGTATAATTATAACTGTTGTTGCCATTAGCACCTCTGTGATTTCCTTCAGTTAAGGATGACTCAGAATTGTTGTTAGGATAAAACACGTTACTGGCATACTTCACGATACTGATACGGTGTTCTACATTAAATTGTTGAGCATCCGCTGCGATGACATCGACAAAGGAGTGAACGGCTTGTTTCAAAGCAGCCATTTTGGTTTGGGATGAAACAATTGCATACTCATAAAGCACACCTGTCCAAATCGTTCCACCTCCACCAATATCATTGACGTTTGTAGGTGGTGTTGTGGTAACTCCTGTCCCGCTTAAATAATACCTTACACCATTTCGTACAAAATAGAGCCTATAATAATAACGTGGAATAACAAGCCACGACTGACCATAATACTCCGCTTCCCTTGATACAGCATAATACTCGCCTTCGTAATAATAGTAATATGTATTATCGCCATAACTATTATAGGAATACGCTTGTGAGGCCATTGCAGTGTAGTCGTAAGTGTATATGGTCTCATCCATAGAACCCGAGACGTCCAAAACGAGGACGATGTCGGTAGGAACGTGGGTCTCAGTAATGATTTTGTCACCTGTCACAAAAGTTTCGAGACGGATGGTACCCTTAGCGCCCGTAGGATCGTCAGGGTCAGGCGTCCAGTCTTTGTGCAAATAGAGGCCGTTCGTGGGTGTTTGCGCATAGGCACTCATCATGCCAAAGCCCATCAGGAACCCTATTAATAATAAGGTGAACTGCAAGGTGCGGCGCATTCCATTGCGTTTGGCCGACATCATCATGCCAGCCTTTGTGTGTGTAGTACTTTTTTTCATTTTCATTTTTTAGATATTTAATTATTTTTGACTTGCCAATATCGTTGAAAATGACCCTATAAGGTCTCCTCAAAACCAAATTAATCGTACTTCAAAATGCCCTTTGTGTCTACTGAATAGGAGACACGCTTTTTAGGGCATATAAAACCAGCTGCAAAATTAGAGCATTTTCATCTTATTAGACAGGTAGTTATGTGGATTTATAATCAAGTATAAGCGGATTTATAATCCATGATTTTTAGACCAAAAGGATAAAATTAGGCGATAAGGTTTTCATCTTTTTCGTTGGATTATGCAGCAGGATATGACCAAACATTGATACGACTGGATACAAAAAGAGGACGACCCCAGCAGGAGTCGTCCTCAGCAAATCATTAAAAATATTTACTATTTCCTCAAATTTATCTTCTGCATTGTCACGCCCTCTTCAGTCTCAATGCGAATGAGGTATATGCCCGATTCGAAGCGGTTCATGTCGAGGACAATGCTACTTTCGGCAGTCACTTCTTGCAGTTTTTGTCCCAAGAGGTTGCTCACAGTGATGTGCATCGTGCCTTGGCCTTCAATGTTAAGCAGACCGTTGGTCGGGTTGGGGTAGACATTGATACTTTCATCGGAATTCTCTTCGATATCGGTTATCCAGAATCCCACATCCCACCATTCCGATTCGCATTGCTCTTCTCCACGGATATATACGCAGTTGACAGAGTAGTAGACGAATTCGCTTTGAATCAAATCGTATGTATTGTCGAAGTACTCGTAGCTATTGTTGCCATCGTAAGGGATTTCAGCGACGAGTACCTCGTCCTTGTAAGCTCCTGTTGAGCGAAGCACTTTGAAGTGATGCAGGTTGGCTGTGATGTCGGGGCGATCCCATGAGATATAGGCACCATACTCTTCGTCATCATGCCATTGGTATTCGCCTTGAAGGTTCTGCACGGGATAGCAGGTCAATGGGCCTTCCTCACAGTTGTTTTCATAAGTCATGAAAACACCGTCTTCAAGGTCTGCTGAAGTAAAGAGCTCATTGCCTGCATAGTCGAGGATGGTGAAGGAGCACTCATAGTCGGTGTCGTATTGTTCTTGGGTGTGATACCAGCCGTGGTTCCAGATGAAGTTGAGGTTGCCGCGCAGCAGGGGTAGATCAACAACCAAATCCGAACCTTGCGTCATAGTGATTATGGCAATGCGTTGGCCGCTTTCGGAGGTCACACTGATGGCGGCGCCTTTCCAACCGTCGCCGCCGTCGTCATGGAGTTGGAAGACGACGTTGCACTTCTCGCCGACGAGGATCTTACGATAGGTGGTGCGACTGATGCCGGCTTCGTTGGTGACGAAGATGGCATATTCATAAAGGCCAGGTTCAAGACCGTTATCTTCATATTCCATATCAGCACCCACTTGGGCATCGGTCAATTCAGCAATGACCTCGAAGTTGCGGCGGATGGTGACCGAAGTGATGGAGGTCAAGTCGCTGCCTTCGACGGTGAGTGTCGGGTTGGTCCATTGCAGCCTTACGCTGCTGAAGTTGGCGTTCTCGATGGCTTGCATATTGGCTACGCTGTCGGGACGGCTGAAGTATTCGTCGCCTTGCGGGATGATATGGCCGGTGAAGCCGTTCGATTGGTTGAAGGCGTATTTAGTGGTGTTGAGTGCACCGATGGGACACCAGGCATTGTCGCGACCGCTCCAGCCCCAGTTGAAGTGGAAATAGTCGTTTTCGTCGTAGCCGTCGCAAATAAAGGCGTGACCACCTTGCCAGTTGTCGTCTTGACCACTGTAATAAAGCGGAATGCCTTCGTCCAAACCGCCATCCTTCAGCATTTGGGCCCATTCTTCGTTGTTGTAGCCCCAGCCTGGCCACCAATTGTCGTTGGTGACGTGGTTGTCGCAGGTATAGCGGAAATAATTACGCAGCGCATTCGGCACATCCTCCGAGTAGGCACCGCTGCCGTCGCCACTATATTGCATGTCGACGGCGATGCCGCAGTGATGCAGGAACTGGGCAATATAAAAGTATTCCTCTTCGGTGCTGGTGGAGTCCAATGTCAAGGGCATCAATTCGAAATGGTATTCGGTTTCACCGAAGTTAGCGCTCTGTTGGGCATAGCCCTGGGGGTAGTAGGTGTGCGACCCCACGCCTTGGGCCGGCCATTCCCAATATTTCATCACCATGCCCATAGCCGTAGCTACGCATCCAGCGTAGACATGGCCGCCGCTACCTGTTTCGTCTTCGGGGCATTGACTGTTCCATGGGAAGTTTTGGTTCCATAGGGTTTGGCAAAGTTGGTCGACTACGGCGCGAGTTTGTCCGCCACGGTTGAGGCTGCCCGTCTCGTTCACTGACTTCCATTCGGCTACGATGTCGGGCGTGGCGCTGAGGTTGTGTTCGCGAACATACTGGATTTCCTCGCGGAAACCATCTAAAGTGAATTGGAAGCCTTCGGCCACGTTGTTAGGGTCGTATTTGCCTGTGGTAGAATAGGCGAGGATGGGTTTCACGCGGTCGTCGCCAGCCACGATGACGAAACCTTCGCCATTGCTGACGTTGAAGACGTAATAATCGACGGCGCTGCGGTCGAGGGCTGCGCTTACCAAGTTGAGTTGAATGTCAGCGTTACGCTTGCTGACGGCGGTGGTGCTCAAAAATTTGGCACCGAGTTTTTGGGCCTTCTGTTGGTCAACAGGGCCTGCCATCAGGCTGCTGAGGGCAGCGAGGAGGCAGAGGGTTAAAGTCAATCTTTTCATATTGAGAGTTTTTTTTTGTTGTTGTTTCTGAAGCGGCAAAGATAAACGCTTTATTTTAATTAGGTGTATGTAAATGAAAAAAAATCACGGGACATTGAAAAGCCAATGTCCCGTGATGATGTCTTCACCGGATCTTTTGATGATGAAGGTTATTTAAACCATTCTGTCAGATGATCCTTGGCATAGAGATAGTACACCAAAAGACCGATCCAGCTGGTGACCAGCAAAAGGATGATGCTGATGGCCTTGCCAGCGGTGCTGATGTTCATCTTGAGGATTTCGAGGACGGCCTTGATGCAAAGGATAATGCCGATGATGTAGATGATTTTTGCTATCATAATGATAAGTTTTATTGGTTGATAATTAATGATTAATCTGCTTTGAGTTTCTTGTATCTGAAGCGTTTGGGCTCCACGTTGCCGAGGCGTTTCATCTTGTTTTCTTCGTATTCCGAGTAGCTGCCCTCGAAGAAATAGACCTGTGAGTTGCCTTCGAAAGCGAGGATGTGGGTGGCCACACGGTCGAGGAACCAGCGGTCGTGGCTGATGATGACGGCGCAGCCGGCGAAGTTCTCCAGACCTTCCTCCAAGGCGCGGAGCGTGTTCACGTCGATGTCGTTGGTGGGTTCGTCCAAGAGGAGGACGTTGGCTTCTTGCTTTAAAGTGAGGGCAAGATGCATACGGTTACGCTCACCACCTGAGAGCACGCCGGCCTTCTTTTGCTGGTCGTTGCCACCGAAATTGAAGCGGGAGACATAGGCGCGCGAGTTCATGCTGCGTTTGCCCAATTGAATCAGCTCATTACCACCGCTAATGACTTCCCAAACGGTCTTCTCTGGGTCGATTTCAGCATGCTGCTGGTCGACATAGCCGATTTTCACGGTCTCACCGACTTCGAAAGTACCTGAATCAGGCTTTTCCAAGCCCATGATAAGGCGGAAAAGAGTCGTTTTACCTGCACCGTTGGGACCGATGACGCCCACGATGCCGCCTTGCGGCAGACTGAAACTGAGGTTCTCAAACAACAGTTTGTCGCCATAGGCCTTGGTGACGTCATGCGCCTCGATGACTTTGGTGCCGAGGCGGTCGCCGTTGGGGATATAGATCTCGAGTTTCTCTTCTTTCTCTTTCACGTCCTCGTTGAGCATCTTCTCATACGATTCCAAACGGGCTTTGCCTTTGGCATGACGTGCCTTGGGAGCCATACGCACCCATTCCAACTCGCGCTCGAGGGTCTTGCGGCGTTTGCTCTCGGTCTTTTCTTCCATGGCAAGACGGGCAGTCTTCTGGTCGAGCCACGAGGAGTAGTTGCCCTTCCACGGGATGCCTTCGCCACGGTCGAGTTCGAGGATCCAGCCAGCCACATGGTCGAGGAAGTAACGGTCGTGGGTGACGGCGATGACGGTGCCTTTGTATTGCTGCAAGTGGTTCTCCAGCCATTGGATGCTTTCAGCATCGAGGTGGTTGGTGGGCTCGTCAAGGAGAAGGATGTCGGGCTCTTGCAACAGAAGTCTGCACAAGGCCACGCGGCGGCGCTCACCTCCCGAGAGGTTGCGCACGGGTGTGTCGCCATCGGGACAGTTGAGGGCATCCATGGCGCGCTCCAGCTTGCTGTCGAGTTCCCAGGCGTCATGTTGCTCGATGAGTTCGGTCAGCTCGCCTTGACGGGCAATGAGCTTGTCGAAGTCGGCGTCAGGCTCAGCGAACTTATTGTTGATTTCTTCGTATTCTTTAAGGATGTCGACGATTTCCTGCACGCCTTCCTCCACTACTTGGCGGACGGTCTTGTTGTCGTCCAATTGCGGCTCCTGGTCGAGCATGCCGACTGAGTAGCCAGGCGAGAAGACCACTTCGCCATTGTAGGATTTCTCCTTACCCGCAATGATGCGCAGCAAGGTCGATTTTCCAGCTCCGTTCAAGCCGATGATGCCGATTTTGGCGCCATAGAAGAAGGAGAGGTAGA
>CAMYXV010000009.1 GCA_947303055.1 uncultured Bacteroidales bacterium | reverse complement strand
TGAGCGAACGCGTTGGGCCAGGGACGGGGATGTAGACCACCATGTCGCATTGGGCGAGCGATTCTTCACCTAGGCCATGACTCTCGCTACCTACGATAAAAGCCACGTCTTCAGGAAGTTGTGTGTCATAAATGCAAGTGGCGTTATCGGCTGTCTCAATGGCAACGATGCTCTTGCCTTCGGGTACAATCTTGTGTAAATTAGTCTCTTCGCTGAAATACCAACGGATGTTGTCGCGGCTGGAGGCAGCGGCACGGCGCACCTTGCCGAGGCGGTGCTCTTCTTCCTTGCCCAAGAAACAAACTTCGCTGGCACCTATGTTGTCGGCCAATCGTATCATGGCTCCCATATTGTCTGGGGTCATCAGGTGGTCAGCAATGATGATGGGCCGTGGAACTCGCTCAAAGAGGGTCTCCGGGTTGAGTTTGTCAAACAAATCGTTGGATTTCAAGTAGGCCATTGGGGTTAATCAACGATGATTTTCTTTGTAGATACTTGGGTCTTTGTGGCGATTTGCAGGATATATATGCCTTGAGGCAATGTACGGCAATCTATCACGGCATCTTCTTCAGCTTTACCTTCTCTAATTAACTGTCCTATGTTGTTGAACAAGATGTAGCTGAATGGTTGCCCAAGATTGATGTTCAGCCAGTTATGCGTTGGATTGGGGAAGAGGCGTGTTATATTCTCAATGCTATCGATTCCCATAACGGTGATTTCTACAGTGGCGAAAGCCGGTTCGGACAGTTGCCCTTCGTTGCTCATAGCCGTGACGCTGTAGGTATAAGTGCCAATATTGAGCAATTCAGTGAAAGTTGTTTCGTTTTGTGTTGAAATAGGTGTGCCGTTACGTCTGATGAGGTAACTGTCGTTTGCATTTTGCGCTTGCCATGTCAATGTCACTTCATTTTCATTGACTTGAGCATCCAATTCAAGTGGAGGCAACAGGATAACTGTATGGGTTGCAGGGAATTGCACGTCGTCAATCCAGCAACAATCGTCTCCATAACTTCCACTCCCGTCTTTTAAGTAAATCCACCTAAACCTGTGCGTTCCAGCAGACACTTCGTAAGTTGCACGATGCCAATCTGTCACACCTGACCACGTCGTTTCGGGGTCACTGTCAATATAGAAGGTAAGCTTGTCCTTGTCAGCCTCAGTGCAGGTTTTTACGTAGAAACTAATTACACCATCTTCAAGGACATCAACTTCGACTTGTAATGCGGTCAGGTTGGAATTCTCAATAACTCCAGTGCGGGCACTAAAAGTTCCTGTGTTGGAGGTGCTGTTGTCGACATACCATTGGGCAGGGCCGAGAGACTCCCATGGGAAAGCGCTGAAATCTCCAGTCTCGAAGGTCTCTTTGATCGGACCAATATTGAGGGACTGAGTGCCGCCGAATGTGTAAGGTGCAGCAGCAAGATGGTAGAACACCTCATAGTTGGAACCATTGGGGATATTGGAGGAACTGCTGAAAGAGGCTGTCGCAGTAGCAGTGCCTCCAGCTGGAATCTCTCCAATACTGTATTGAGTTGGGTTGAAAACCAATTCGGTAGAGCTGCTAAATAGTTGAACTATGGCATTATGTGCATCGGATGTGCCAGTGTTTTTTACGGTAATCAACAAGTCGCCATTTTGGCCGGGGTAGGTCGTATGTAAGGGCCTAAACTCTGTCAAGGTGAGTTGCGGTGCATGCAGAACCATTCGGAAAGAGCTAGTCCAAGTGTCGGTGCCGTCGGTGCAAGTGAGGATGAATCCGACTTGGGTGCCTTCAGTAATCATTTCGTTTACAGCAATTTCAAAACTGTTTGTGATGGTGTATTCCTCTGAAGCAGGGATGCTCGGAATGAATGCTGTACCGTTTGTGACTTCTACAAAAGGTGAATCAGTGCTCAGCGTAACTTGGATATTGTTGGCGGCTTCGTTTCCTATGTTTTTAATCGTCACGTCGAAGCCAACAGTTTCTCCATAGTCGGCCTGGCCATTGGCATCGTTGATGGAAAAACTCTCGTAGGAGAGGAAGGCACCATTGGCAGGGATGATGGCAATGTCTTTGACCTCAGTGACTTTGTTGTAACTGGTCACAACAAGTTGGGCCGTTCCAGTGATGGCCTGTTCGGGGAAAGTGAGTGTTACTTCACCGTTGACGATAGGTGTGCTGGCAAGGATCTCTCCATTGAAAGAGAGGGTGGCTAAGGCATAATCTGCATCCGCTGATACGATGAGTTCGGTCTGCCCAAGGAAGATGACCTCAGGTTGACAAGAGACATTAAGCTCGGTGGGGGTGTCGGTGCGCAACGTCAGACTGGGGTCGCCAAAGAGAATCCAAGTGTTGTGGGTCTTGCCTTGGTCGGAAGGATGGAGGTCGAGGATTTTCATGTTGCCATTGAGGGAGGCACCAGCAAGGGTATGATGGAATTGGTCTGCCGAACGCCATCCACAAAGGATGTCCACCATCTCGTCCTGACCCGTCATGGGCGGCTGCCAAGGCTGATTGGTCCAGCTGAACATACCACCGATGGCACCTGTGGGAGCGCCTGTCGAATTGTTTGTGGCACGCATCCAAGCTTCTGCAAAACAGTTGACATCGAACTGCCCGTTGTAGCAGGCCGTCGACCAGATGAAAGGCCATTTGTAGTCGTTCACCAAGGCATTTACTTGGCCGTTGGTGAAACTTCCAACGTACCAGCCCGTTTGTGTCCCATGGTTGCAATAGTTGCAGATGCCTGCACCAGCATTGAAGTCTTGGCTCAACATAGACGCATTGGTGCCCGCACCTACGCCCTGATAATGTTGTGAGACTTCGCTATAGGTATAGTGCATCAAAGTGTCGCGGATGTAATCTATGTGCTGATAGTCGGACTCGCCGCCGTTGTGTCCGCTACCTGCACCTTCAGTGGAGCCGATGCCAATGCCTTTGCTTAGCCAGTCGGCATTAGCCATGATATCCCGTTCGTAGTAAATCACTTTGGCCACTTGGTTTTCCACATCGGCCACATTCCCGACAGAGAAACGACCCACAAAAACTTCGGGATAGTAGTCTTCGCCTTCCAGCTGTCCAAACCAGATGTCAGATCTTCCCCCATTCATGGCTTTGGGTGTGATGTCGTTGTAGTCTCCAACGAGAAGTACGTAGCAAAGGTTTTCATTCGGATTGTTGTAACGGCTGAGAATGAACGACTTGATTTGGTCCATATTGTTGCCGCCGATGTCGGAAAGGCTGACCATGGTGGTGGGACGGCCCGATGCGTTTTTCCATGCCACGAAAGGCTGCATGGCATCCATATATTGGTCGGGGCAAATGACGAGAAGCTCGCCCTCATCAGGGATGAAAGTGTATTTGGTTGCCCTATCACGATAATTGACGAAACGATGCTGATACATAGCATCCGTTTCGAGTGACAATTTCATCTGGCTTGACTTGTGGCTTAGTTTGGGATTGTCGCCTTTTTCACCTGTTTTGTGCATCAACAGCGTCAATTGAGTGTATAATCTTAGGGTTTTCGTGATGGGATTGTAAGCAAAGGGGTAGACTAAGATGTTTTGTCCACGGAAGTCGCGGAGGATGTAGGGCCGGTCCAATTGTGCTTGAGAACCAGGGTAGAAGCTGTTTTGATTGTAGACGTCGCCATAGCGGAAAGGCACATCTTCAGGGTCGATTTCGCGACTGAAATTGCCTTTGGAAGGCGCAATTTCAATGCCTTCAAAGTCTTGGTATTTTGATTCCTTGATTCGCACTTCCATGGCAGCCATGTCGTCAATGAGCACAGGAATGGCAAACAGCGGGAGGTCGGGCGAGCCTTCTTCGAGCATCGAGGCCATTTTAGGCTCCGTGATGATATATTGCAAGCCTTTTGGTGTGTTGACTTCTTCCTTATAGAACCCTTCCAAAGTAAAACAAAGCTCGGTGGTCTGTTCTGTTTCGGAAATCAGCGTGACTTTTGGAGCAGTTGGAGTTTGTTGGGTTACACCTATCCATTCTTGCGAATACAGGTGGGTTGCCATCAAGCAAACGATAAGAAACAATAATCCTTTTTTCATTTTTCGGTATATTTGGCGCAAAAATAAGACTTTTTGCGGTTTTGAAGTCGCATGATGGGAATAAAAACAACAAACGGACTCCCAAAAGGAAGCCCGTCTGCCTCGTCGGTTTTCAAATAGTCTGTGACGATAGTTTTTGTTTAGTCCACGTTTTTGTGGAGGTAAGAATTCTCACCGCTGATGCCGTTTTGTGAAGCCGAATATTCCGACAGTCCCTCGTCGGTGTGACTGATGTCGACATTGCGGCGCAGGTAAGCGGGTTGGTTTTCAAGCTCCTCCAAACCACGTGCGGTTCTGAAGTTCATGCTCAAGGCACGCAGACGTTGTTTCTTCAATAGTTCCTTCGGATCGGTCTCCTTGGCCTTCTTGGCTTCTAAAACGGCCACTTCCTGTTCGGCTCTGGCCTGAACCTCTTCCTTGGTGATGATGCGGGAAGTGATCTCAAAGCCTTCATCGTCATTGCTGCCCGAACGGAACGGGTTGTCGAAGACCCTCACCACGGGACGTTCCTCTTCATAATGAACGGTATGAGGCGTTTCCTGAATCGGGGCGGGTGTCGGTTCAACGGTGGGCTCAAAGAGGGGCTCGTCGTCTTCAATAGTCTCGGTCGGCCCTTCGACGCTTCGACCAGGCTCAGCGACCTCGGGATCAGGGACCTTAGGTTCTACATTATTGGTCGGCGTTTCGACAGGCTCAACGGCCTTAGGCTCTTCCGTTGAGTACAGCGAATGCACCGTCTTTTCCTCATGCTTTGCCTCAGGTTGCTCTTCCTTGGGATAAGCGTTTTCAACCTCAGTGGCGGCCACCGAACCCACGGCGAGATTGGCGGGTTTGGCGGGAGCAGGTGCTTCGTCTCCTTTCACCTTGCCGCTTAGGTCGTACACCTTTTTCGGTTGGGCAGGCATTTCAGTAGTGCCTTGTTTTTCAGCAAGCACGGTGGTGTAAGGCTTGGCGTCATGGTTGAATCCTGTGGCAATCAGCGTGACGCTGAGGGCTTCACCGAGGCTTTCGTCGGTGCCGTTACCCCAGATGACGTCGGAGTTGTTGCCGCAGGCGTTTTGTGCGATTTCAAGGATTTCGTCCACCTCGTCGAGTGAGACTTCGTTGGTGCCTGAAGTGATGTACAGCAGGATGTTCTTCGCGCCTTCGATGTTCGAGTCGTTGAGCAAAGGCGAGTGGATGGCATCCTTGATAGCTTTCTCAGCACGGTTTTCGCCTTCGGCGACACCCGAGCCCATGATGGCCTTGCCGCTTTCCTTCATCACGGTCTTCACATCCTCGAAGTCGACGTTGACATAACCGGGCACGGTGATGATTTCGGCGATGCCACGTGCAGCTGTGGCTAACACGTCGTCAGCCTTCTTGAAGGCTTCGGAGAGCTTCATATTGCCGTATTGGTCGCGCAACTTGTCGGTGCTGATGAGGATAAGTGTGTCGACGCATTTCTTCAGCTCGTCGATGCCCGCCAAGGCTTGCAGCTTGCGGCGACGGCCTTCGCGTTCCATGGGCATGGTGACGATGCCCACGGTGAGGATGCCTTTGTCCTTGGCCATCTTGGCCACGACAGGCGCAGCACCTGTGCCAGTGCCGCCACCCATACCTGCAGTGACGAACAGCATCTTGGTGTTGTCGTCCATGAGGGCTTCAAGTTCGTCACGGCTCATCTCGGCGGCTTCACGTCCGATGTTGGGGTCGTTGCCGGCTCCTAATTCGCGTTTACCTAAATGAACGGTGGTCTTCACTTTGCTTTTCAGCAGGGCCTGATGGTCGGTGTTGCACAGGACGAAGTCGACACCTTGAATGCCTTCTTCCATCATGTGGTTGACGGCGTTGCCACCGCCACCTCCTACACCGATAACCTTGATATAGTTGGGTTTATCCACGTCGACGGGCTTGAACAGTTCGTCTTGGGAGTTATTGCTTGTCATGTAATTGTCTGCCATTGTCGTGCGTTTTAAGGTTATTCAAGGTTTTCATCAGGAGTAAAGTAGTCGGTTATGGTGGCTACGATTTCTTTCAAATTGATGCCTTTCTTCTTTTTGCCCTCGTTCTTGTCTTTGTCGGGGTCGTTTCCCTCTTGCTCAAGGGTCTCAACGATGGGCTCTTTGGGCAGCTTGCTGCTGATTCGCTCTTCCTCTGCTTTTTTCGAAGCTTGCAGAAACTCATCATGTTCCATTCTGGCAATGGTCTCAATGACGATACCGATGCTGGTGGAGTACATGGGGCTCGACAGCTCTTTCATTTCGGTCTGGTTGAGATGCTCGTTGGGATAACCGATACGCACTTCCAGCCCTGTCTTAAACTCAGCCAGTTGTTGGATGTGGCGCATCATGGCACCACCACCTGTCAACACGATGCCGGCAATGAGTTGGTTGTCGGTTTTGGCCTTCTGGATTTCATATTTCACCAGTTCGAAGATTTCCTCCAAGCGGGCCTGAATGATATGGGCTAAACTCTTGAATGAAATCTCTTTGGGCTCTCTGCCACGGATGCCAGGGATGGAGACCACCTCGTCGTCACGGTTTTCGCTGGCCAAGGCCGAACCAAACTTCACTTTCACCTCTTCAGCGTAGTGCTTGATGATAGAGCAGCCGCTACAGATGTCTTCGGTGATGATGTTGCCGCCGAAAGGAATCACAGCGGTGTGTTGTATCTTCTTGTCTTTGAAGATGGCGATGTCAGTGGTGCCGCCACCGATGTCGATGAGGACCACGCCAGCGTCTTTCTCGTCGTCATCGAGCACGGCCTGTGCCGAGGCGATGGGTTCAAGGATCATATAATCCATGTCCAAGCCGGCACTTTGGATGCACTTGATGATGTTCTTGGCCGCCGAGGTCTGGCCGATGATGACATGGAAATTGGCCTCGATCTTGTTGCCCAGCATGCCTACTGGGTTGGTGGCCAGTTCGCCGTCAACGTAAGTGTCTTGACGGATGACGTCGATGATCTCTTCGCCAGGGGTCATGTTGATTTTAAAGGTGTCGTTGCGCAGACGCTCAAGTTCTGCTTCCGAGATTTCGGTCTCATGGTTGTCGCGCATCAGCACGCCGCGATGTTGCAGACTCTTGATGTGCTGACCTGCGATGCCCACGCTGACGCGGTTGATTTCGACGCCCGATTGGTCGGAGGCTTGCTTGACGGCCGTCTTGATGGCTTCGACGGTGTCGAAAATGTTGGTGACCACACCTCTTCTCACGCCCGTGGAGATGGTCTTGCCGTAGCCCAGGATTTCAATTTTCCCGTTCTCGGCTTTTCGCCCCACGATGCAGGCCACCTTGGTTGTGCCGATGTCTAAACCGACGATGATTTTTCCTTCACTCATAATACTATCGTTTTGTACAGACTATTTGATTTTTATAATTTAGATTGATACTTTTCAAAATTTGGGTCTCAGGACTGTCAATCCGCTGTTTCATAAAGATTTCGAGCCTTTTCAACTTGTCGGGAGCTAAGCAGGTGTCGCCGACAATCACTCTCGCTTCAAGACCTCGCACGGTAAGCTCAAACTCGTTGCGCTTGTTGCAATACAATTGTCCTATACAATTCTTGGCGAAAGGATTCCCTTCGATGGCCTTGAACCAGTGCAAAGCATTGAGCAAATTGCGGTCGCGGTCGAGGGTGTCGCAGAGCTGGAATGCACTCGTGTCGTTGTCCAAACGGAAGTTGCCGCTGGCAATCAGCACGTATGGGGTGTAGTTGCTGCATGCAGGCACCACCATTCCTTCTTGGGTGATATAAGCCGAATGGCCGTTTTTGTCGAACACCCTGAACGCTGGCTCATATTCTTTGAAGCTGATGTTCAAGTTGCCGTCAAGGTCGACATAGGCCGTGTTGCTTTCAATCCATGGATTGGCATCGAGTCCTTTCTGAATTTTGATCATATCGACCGTGCCAACCTTTGCATTGCCGTATGCCTTTTCGATTTCGTCATGCAAAACGCTTCTCCTCACAAATCCGCTGTCGGAGGCAGGAATCAGGTTGACGGACTTCAGAGGCGTGCTGAGATAGTTCTCTCTCGCGAAGATGAACAAGACGACCAGCGCTGCGGCTGTCACAACCCACAATACGATGCTCAATATTTTCTTTACCATGTCTTTATCAGTTTTTCGAGAGGTTCAACAAAACGGTCAATATCGCCTGCGCCCATAGTGATGAGCAACTCAGGCTTTTCTTGTTCGATGCGCTCGAGGAGTTCGCCCTTGGAAATAAGTTTCTTGTTGTCTATCTGCACTTTTTCCAATAAGGCTGCCGAGGTTGTGCTAGGGAAGTCGCATGCTTTCTCACGGGCAGGGTAGATGTCCAAGAGGATAAGCTCGTCAGCCAAAGCCAAGACCGAGGCGAATTCATCCATGAAATCGCGGGTACGGCTGAAGAGATGAGGCTGGAAGACGAGCGTGATGCGCTTATCGGGGAAGGAGGTTCTGACCGCAGTCATGCAGGAACGAATCTCTTCGGGATGATGTGCATAATCGTCGATATAGCAATGCCTTTCATTGTTGACGTGAATGTCGAAACGGCGCTTGACGCCTTTGAAAGATGACAAAGCATTGGCAATGGCTTCGGGTTCAAGCCCGATTTGTCGTGCTGCAATGAAGGCGGCTGTGGCGTTCAATACGTTGTGGTCACCCGCAATGGGCAGTCTGACTTCGGTCTTTTGGCCTTCGCCAACAATCACGAAATCTGTGACGCCCTTTTCCGACTTGATGATTTCGGCACGGTAGTCACAGTTGTCACCAAAGCCGAAGCGGATGTCACGGTCGGTTTGAATGGCCAAGCCTTCTTTGAGGATGACCTTACTCTTGGTAAGTTGGGCAAAGTCGTTGAAACCAGCCACCAAATGCTTCCTGTCGCCGTAGATGTCCAAATGGTCGGCATCGATGGAGTTGATGATGCTGATGTTGGGATGGAGGTGCAGGAAGGAACGGTCGAACTCGTCGGCTTCAGCCACCAAGATGCTGTCTTTGCCTTTGCCCAACAGCAGGTTGCTGTTGAAGTTGTTGGCGATGCCGCCGATGAAAGCGGTAGTGTTCTTGCCGCATTGGTTGAGAATGTGGGCAACCATAGCCGTGGTGGTAGTCTTGCCATGCGTGCCTGCCACGGCTATGGTAAAGTGGTCTTGTGAGATGTTGCCCAAAGCTTCTGCTCGTTTCAAAATGGGGAGACCGCGCTGCCTGAGGACTTCAAATTCCTTGAGGTCTTTTGGGACAGCGGGGGTGTAGATGACAATGTCAATGAGGGCTGGCAATAGGCTGGGATTATCTTCATAATGGATTGCCATGCCCTCATTTTCCAATTGTTGGGTCAGTGGGGAAGGGGTACGGTCGTAGCCGGCCACGGTGTAGCCATAGTTGTGGTAATAACGGGCGAGGGCGCTCATGCCGATGCCGCCAATGCCTAACAGGTAAATCGTATGTCCTTCTCCGTGTTTCATTTATGATTCAATGGCTTTAATGATTTGGTCTACAATGTCGTCAGCCGCGTTCGGGCGTGCGAATTTGCCGATGTTGGTACTGAGTTTGGCCTGCAACTCGTGGTCGTCCTTTAGTTTGAATAGGGTAGGGATGAGGTCCTTTTCCGTATCTGCGTTGCGCACCATGATGGCGGCTTCGGCATCAACGAGTTGCTGGGCGTTCTTGGTCTGATGGTCCTCAGCGGCAGTGGGCAGAGGCACGAAGATAACGGGCTTTTGCACCAAGGCCAGCTCCGAAATCGACATGGCGCCGGCGCGAGAGATAACCACATCGGCCAAGCCATAAGCCAAGTCCATGCGGTCGATGAAGACGGTGGGCTTCACCTGGTTTTCCAAACCCAAGGCTTTCACCTCTTCCTGTGCCTGGGTGATATAGGTCTTTCCCGTCTGCCAAATGAGTTGCAGATCGCTGTCCTTGAAGGCAGCGAGTTGTGCACTGATGCCTATGTTGATGCCCAAAGCACCTTGGCTACCTCCTACGAGCAACGCAACAGGTTTCGTCGGGTCGAGGTTAAAGTATTCTGCAGCTTCTTCACGAGTACCATTGAGGGCGATGTTGGCTCTCAATGGGTTGCCTGTGAAGTGTATCTTTTCAGCAGGGAACCATTGGTCGAGGTGGTCGTAAGCCACGCAGATGGCCTTGGCTTTTTTGCCCACATTGCGGTTGGTTTTGCCTGGGTAGGAGTTCTGCTCCTGGATGACGGTAGGGATGCGCAGATAGTTAGCACCCATCAAGGTAGGACCACTGGCAAAACCGCCAACACCGACCACTACATCGGGTTTGAAACGCTTCAAGATGGCGATGGCATGGTTGATGCTGCTCGTGAGTTTCAATGGCAACAACAGCGACTTGATGTCTCTGGTCATGCCACTGATCCACAGGCCTTCAATCGGGTAGCCTGCCTTGGGCACGCGTTCCATCTCCATGCGACCTTTGGCACCGATAAAGAGGATGTCGGCCTCGGGGAATCTCCGCTTCAAGGCATCCGCAATGGCGATGGCGGGAAAGATGTGGCCGCCTGTGCCACCGCCACTAATCACGACTTTCAAGTTCTCTTTCATCTTCTGTGGTTTCTGTAAGTGCTTGTATTTCTTGTTCTTTGTTCATGGCTTCATCTTCGATGCTCCGAGTGACGCTCAAAATCATGCCTATGATGAGTCCTGTCGCCATCAGTGAAGTACCGCCCATGCTGACAAAAGGTAGAGGTTGTCCCGTGACGGGCAGCAATCCGATGGAGACACCCATGTTGACCATAGCTTGCAGGATGATGAGGAAGCCTAGTCCGAAGGCCATTAGGGAGCCGAAGGTGAGTGGCCGCTTGATGACGATGCGCAACACCCTGGTGAAGAGGATGACATAGAGCATCAGCACAATGACGCCTCCGATGAGGCCATATTCTTCAATGATAATGGCATAGATAAAATCTGAATAGGGGTGAGGCAGGAAGTTGCGTTGCTCGCTCTTGCCAGGGCCTTTGCCGAAAATCGAACTGGATGCCACGGCGATGTCGGCATAGGTGCGTTGCATGTGCTTGTCGTCGAAAGGATCCACCTTTTCTTTGTCTTCGCCCATCGATTTGAGGCGGTTCGACCAGGTCTGGATACGGTTTTGTTTCTCCTTGTAGGTCTCGACCTTTTCTCCAATCACCATTTCCTGTTGGGCGGCGCGTCTGTGTTTGTTGTCGATGTTGGTCTTGATGGCATCGTAGCCTAGATAAGCGGCCATGCCGACGATGCATAGTCCAACCAATGCGAGGATGTGTAAGAACTTAACACGACCGATGAACAGCAGTACCATGCAGACGGCAATCAGAATGACGGCGGTGGAGAGGTTCTCAGAGAAGATCAAGGCTGCGGTCACCAAAATGGGCAAAGCCAACTTGAGGAGGAAGTCCTTGAAGTTGTACACCGAGCCTTCCATCATGATGAGTTGGCGGGCCAGATAGGTGATGAGGATGATTTTCGCCATTTCGCTGGGCTGGAAGGAGAATCCTCCGACACTGATGGAGCGACTGGCATCGTTGATGTTGCGTCCGAACACCAGTGTGTAGAGCAACAAAGCCAAGCAAGGTATCATCAGTAGCAAGGCTATCTTCGCATAGCGCTTGTAGTTGATTCTTGAGCCGATGATCATCATGGCGAAGCCGAAGAGCAACATGCCAAGATGCTTCATCAACACCTTGCCCGTGTCGCCTTCGTATTTTGAGACCGCCAAGGCACTGGTCGCGCTGTAAACGACAATCAGTGAGATGACGCCCAAGATCAACGCCACAATCCAGATGACCTTGTCACCTCTCATCGTTTTATTGATGACATTCATTTTGCAGGTTTTTTATGGTTTTGGTGAAAAGGTTGCCGCGTTCGATGTAGGTCTCGCCCTTCTTGTCTGATATGCAAGCAGGGGAGAACAGCACGATGTCGTCTTCTTTGGCCAACAATGCAGCTGTCTTCACAGCCTGTTCCAGGTTTTCGACTTCATAGAAATCCTTGATGTCTTTCTGGAAGGTCTTTTTCAGGTTCGCATTGTGCTTTCCCGTGCAAATCATGACTTTGACCTTCTTCTTGGCGATGCTCTTCAGGTCTTTGAAGTCAGTGCTTTGGTCGTTTCCGCCGGCAATCCAGATGACGGGCTTGACGATATTCTGGAAAGTGAACCAGGTCGCATTCACGTTCTCGGCTCTCGAATCGTCGTAATACATCACACCGTCGACGGTGGCGACATACTCTTGACGGTGACCGATAGTGTTCAGGTCGCTGAGGCTCTGCTTGATGCTTTCCTTCCTGATTTGCAATATTTTGGATGATATGCCAGCAACCATGCTGCTGGGTCTCTTAAGTTTCGTGTTAGTCAATTCCTCGATGTAAGTCATAGTTTATCAGTTTTCGTTTCGCGTCATTGCGAGGATGTTTATCTAATTTTGAATGTAATCAGTGTAAAAGCCGCCAGTAAGATGGTGATGATCCAAAAACGGATGGTGATTTTCACCTCGTGATGAACGGTGTTGTAGCCTTCACCGTGACCTTTGAAGGTAACGGTGCTGTTGGGCCAGGCCTTTTTGAAGTCGCTATAGCTGGTTCTAAAGTGGTCGTGCAAAGGACCTTTCTTCCAGATGCGGTGTTTCTTTCCCGTCTTGACGAAATGTTTGACGTCCAAATCGGAGAGGATCTCGAAGAGGAACACGCCACAGAGCAAGGGCAGGAGCAATTCCTTGTGCATGATGATGGCTGACACGGCAATGATGCCGCCGATGGTCAGACTACCCGTATCGCCCATAAAGATTTGAGCGGGATAGGAGTTGAACCATAGGAAACCGATCAAAGCACCTACGAAAGCGGCCATGAAGACGACAAGCTCTTCGCTGCCAGGGATATACATCAGGTTGAGGTGGCTCGCTGTGACTGCGTTACTGGAAATGTAGGCTAAAATGACTAAGGTAATGCCGATGATGGCGGAATTGCCCGAGGCCATGCCGTCCATGCCGTCGTTGAGGTTGGAACCGTTCGATACGGCAGCCACGATGAAAACGGTGAGCAGCACCAGGAATACCCAAGCCAAATTGTACATCCACTTCGGACCAGTCCAACGGAACAGGTCGGCATAGTTGAGGTCGTGGCTCTTCACAAAGGGGATGGTGGTTCGTGTGGACTTCACGTCGGGGCTCTTTATCACCACTTCCTTGTTGTCTTCAATCTTCACCTCCACCTTTTCGTTGATTTGCACTGCAGGGCTGAAACGAAGGGTAAGACCGACGATGAGACCTAGCAGGATTTGTCCGCCAAGCTTGTATTTCGGTTTCAATCCGTCTTTATGTTTCTTGAAGGTCTTGATGTAGTCGTCAGCGAAGCCGATGATGCCGAGCAGCAACGTGGTGACAATCATCAAAATGGTGTAAACGCTATGGAGCTTGCAAACCAGTAATACCGGAATCAGGATGGAAACGATGATGATGACTCCACCCATGGTGGGCACGCCAACTTTCTTGGTGTTGTACGGGTCGGTGGCTTCATCGCGCTGCGTCTCGATGATTTTCTTGCGCTTCAGGTATTTGATGAAGTAATTACCGAACCAGACCGAGACGATCAGAGCGAAGATGATAGCCGCTGCCGCTCTGAAGGTGACGTAATTAAACACGCCCGCACCCGGGAAATTGTGTTGGTTTAAGTAATTGAAGAGATAGTATAACATTAGTTGGCCTCCTTAAAAGCTTCCGACAGGACTTCTTTGTCGTCGAAATGGTTTTTTACTCCGTTAATTTCCTGATAGTTTTCGTGTCCTTTGCCTGCCAACAGGATGATGTCACCTTTCTTGGCGAGGGCGACGGCGGTGCGGATGGCTTCGCGACGGTTAGCGATGCTCAGCACCTTGTGTTTGTCTTCCTCGGCAATGCCGGCTTTCATCTGACGGATGATTTCGTCAGGGTCTTCGTTGCGTGGATTGTCGCTGGTGAGGATAACCTTGTCACTGAGTTTCACGGCGACAGCGGCCATCTCAGGCCGTTTGGTGGTATCGCGATTGCCACCACAACCCACTACGGTGATGAGCGTCTCCTTGTGGCAACGCACCTCATTGATGGTCACAAGCACGTTCTCCAAGGCATCGGGTGTGTGGGCGTAGTCGACGATGCCGACAATGCCGCTTTCGGAATGCAACATGTCGAAACGACCGTTGGCGCCACGCAACTTGCTGATTTCAACCAGCAGTTCCTCTTTGTTGAAGCCCAATGCGATGGCAGCACCATAAATGGCCAACAAATTACTGGCATTGAAACCGCCGACGAGTTGGGTAAATACCTCTGTGCCGTTCACCTTGAGCATCATGCCGTCGAAGTGGCTCTCCATGATGATACCTTTGAAGTCGGCATCGTGTTTCAAAGCATAGCTTAGTTTCTTAGCCTTAGTGTTTTGCAGCATGAAGGCACCGTTCTTGTCGTCGAGGTTCGTGAGGGCGAAGGCGTTCTGCGGCAAGTTGTCGAAAAATTTCTTCTTGGCGTTGCGGTAGTTGGCCATCGTCTTGTGATAGTCCAAATGGTCGTGGGTGAGGTTGGTGAAGATGCCACCGGCGAAGTTCAAACCAGCGATGCGGTCTTGCGCCACACTATGCGAGCTTACCTCCATGAAGGCGTATTCGCAACCCTTTTCCACCATTTGCTGAAGCAAGGTGTTCAGTTCGATAGGGTCAGGCGTGGTGTGGGTCGAGGGAATCACGTCGCGGTTGATGATGTTCTCGATAGTGGAGAGCAGGCCGCAGTTGTAACCTGCATCGGTGAAGAGCCTATATAATAAGGTGGCGATGGTGGTCTTGCCATTGGTGCCCGTCACGCCGACCAGTTTCAGTTTTTCCGAAGGGTTCCCAAAGAAATTGGAAGCGCCGACACCCAAGACATAGGCCGAGTTGTCAACCTTGACGTAGGTAACGTTTTCAGCCTTTTTCCGTGGCATCTTTTCGCCGACAATGGCCGTTGCACCTTGCTCAATGGCTTTGTCGATGTAGTCGTGGCCGTCGACTTGGGTGCCTTTCACGGCAAAAAACAACGTGCCGGGTTTGACCTTGCGGGAATCAAAGGTGATGTCGAGGATGTCCAAGTCTTTGTCGCCTGCGATTTCCAGCAGGTTGCAATTAACCAATATGTCTTTGAGCTTCATTTCTTTTCCAGTATTAGGTGAATGACAGAGTTGGATTTGAGGGTGTCGCCAGCATGCAGTGACTGCTCCTTGACCGTTCCTTGACCATTGAACATGGCTTTGATGCCCATGTTTTCAAGCAGGTAGACGGCATCGGTGACATCCATGCCTATTACATTGGGCACAATGTTGTCTTTCAGTCGAGCCTCGCGGATGCTGATTTGTCCATTCTCGGTGCTTTCAACGGTAACCCAATCGCTATTGATGGCGAAGTCGTTGTAGTTTTTGGATATATCGTTGAGGTAGTTGGTTTCTTTTTCATAGCGTGCCAAAACGGGGCCCCATTGGTGATCCTTTTGCATGGGGAGGCTGTCGTCTTCTTGTATGCCGATGCGCGTGGCGTAGACCTTTTCGGCGATTTCCCTGAATCCGGGTGCCGAAACACCGCCGGCAGCCCATTTCGCACCACGGGCACGACTCACCATGACGATGCAGCTGTAGCGTGGCTTGTCAGTGGGGAAGTAGCCCACGAAGGTGGTGTTGTAAAGCTTACGGCCAATGCCGGGTTCGTGGTAGGCATAGCCCTGCACCTTGTCGTAGTATTGCGCTGTACCGGTCTTGCCTGCCACACTGACAACGCAGTCGGTGAACTGACGTTTGGCAGTGCCTCTGATGGTCACGCCTTCCAGCATGGTTTGGAGCTTCTCGATGGACTCGGGTGAGGCAATGCGCTCGTTGAGGACGACGGGGTCGTATTTCTCAATGGTCTGGTTTCCTCTGCGAATCTCGGTGACAAACTGAGGCTTCATCATGCGGCCACCATTGGCGATGGCGTTGTAGAGCATGAGGAGTTGCATGGGGGTCACGTTGACCTCATATCCAATGGACATCCAGGGCAGGGTCACCTTCGACCAGCCGCCTGGTTTATCTTTGTCTTTTGGGTCCTTGATGACGGGAGAGGATTCGCCTTTGATGCCAGTGCCGATGGGTTTGTTCAAACCCAATTCGTACAGCCCGTTGACGTATTTCTCAGGATGAGCGGCAAAGGCTTTGGTGATGAGCACAGCGGTACCCTTGTTTGAGGATTGCTCGATGACTTCCTGTACGGTGCAGATGCCGCCTTTGGCAAAGCTGTGGTCGTCTTTCATCACGCGGTTCGAGAACTTGATGGGACCTGTACCGATGTTCACCAAATCGGTGAGCTTCGTGTTTTCGTGGTTGTTGAGCAAGACAACCATTGAGGCAATTTTGAACACTGAACCGGGCTCATAGCGCTCGGTGAGAGCGACGTTGTACGACTCCTCGTATTTTCCAGTCTCATGGTTGAGCCTCAGATTGGCCAAGGCTTTCACATAGCCCGTCTCCACATCCATCAGGATGGCGCAGCCTTGCTCGGCCTTGTTGATGGTCAAAGTGTTGTTGAGGGCGCTTTCCACAATGTCCTGCAACTTGATGTCGAAGGTGGTGATGACATCGTCGCCATTTTTAGCATCGGTGTCGTCGTCGGAGTTCACGGGGATCCAGTCACCATGGTGGATTCTTCTCACTAGTTGTCGACCATCCTGCCCTTTCAGGTAATCGTTATAGGCGCCTTCGATGCCGAAATAGTAGCCTTTTTCTTCGTTAGCCATGCCCAGCATCAAACTGGCTAATTCTTTATAGGGGTGGTCGCGGCGGATTTTCTTTTCATAGATGATGCCGCCTTTGTAGATGCCACGGTTGAAGATGACAAAGCTCTGCATCTGACGTAACTGGGGCTGAGTGATGTTCAGGGCAATTTTATAGTGACGGTTCTTTTTGGCCTTGCCTTCGGCGAAGAAAGCTTTCCATTGGGCGGCGTTTCTTTTAGGGAAGAGGTCGGCCATTTGGCGGCAAAGCGAGTCGATGTTGTTAGCGAGGAAGACCGAGTCGACAGCCTTGTAGTCAAAGAAAACATCGTAGAGCGGGATGGAGGTGGCCATTAATTGTCCGTCGCTTGAGAAGATGTTGCCGCGTGAAGCCTCCAATGTCTTGACGCGATACTCGCGTTGCTCGGCACGTTCGAGGAGCTCTGAGTTGTCCTTAGTCTGCATCACGATGATTTTGGCGATGATGGCAACACCGAATAGGAGGACGAAGATGTACACCAGATAGGTCTTCATCAAAGTGTCAGTTCTTGGATCTATTTTCATGGCTCCTCCGTATTCATGGGTTCTACGTTCACGTTGATGCGCTTCAATGGCTCGGTGGCTTCCTTCAGTCCAGTGCCATCCAGCCTCTTGACCAAAACGGATTGCTTCGATGCATCCATGATGGCCGATTTCAGTTGTACGTATTCCACCTGAAGGTCGTTCAGATGTTTTGATGTCTTTGCCAGTTCACGGTTCCTTTCTTCAGCGATGTAGGTGTTGGTGATGATGGCCATGAGCAATAGGGTGACATAGACCATGAAGGGGAACTGCTTGCTGAATTTTTCTTTCACAAGGATGCCGCCGCCCAAGATGTTCATGAAGCCGTTTTTGCCTTTCTTTTTCTTCTTTTTCTGCTCTTCCATGGCTATTTCCTTTCTGCAATTCTAAGTTTGGCACTGCGAGCCCTGCTGTTGCTTTCATTCTCCTCGTCGGACGGGACGATGGGCTTACGCGTGATAATATGATAGGGGGTTAATAGGTTGCCATAAAAATCTTTTTC
The DNA here is from genome assembly GCA_947303055.1 of uncultured Bacteroidales bacterium. GTDB lineage: Bacteria > Bacteroidota > Bacteroidia > Bacteroidales > F082 > Limimorpha. Next base: position 21,510 of record CAMYXV010000009.1, on the reverse strand, counting down.
TTCCTTGCCCTCGGCGTTGCCGGTCTTCATGAAGTTCTTCACGAGACGGTCTTCAAGCGAGTGGTACGACATCACTACGAGGCGGCCACCGGACTTCAAAACATCGGGGCACTGGGTGAGGAAGGCGGTCAAGGCGTCGAGCTCTTGGTTGACCTCGATGCGAAGGGCTTGGAAAAGCTGAGCCAGCACCTTGTTTTCCTTGCCTCTTGGCAGACGACGCTGCACGGCAGCCTTCAGCTGTTCGGTGGTCTCGATAGGCTCGGTTTCACGGGCAAGGATGATGTCGGAAGCGATGAGTTGGGGCTGCTGCATCTCACCGTAAAGGCGCAGGATGCGTGTCAAGGCGGCATGGTCGTAGGTGTTCACCACAGTGGCGGCGTCGTTGGGCGTCATCTGGCTCATGCGCATATCCAACGGGCCGTCGAAGCGGGTGGAGAAGCCTTTCTCAGGCGTGTCGAACTGGTGTGATGAAACGCCCAAGTCAGCAATGACGCCATCAATCTTTCCACCGTGGTAGAGTTGGATGAAGTTCTTGAAGTATTTGAAGTTCTGAGGGATGAAGGTGAAACGCTCGTCATCAAAAGCGTTGGCTTCGGCGTCCTCATCTTGATCGAAGGCATAAAGATGACCTGTCGTGAGCCTCTCAAGGATGGCACGCGAATGGCCGCCGCCGCCAAAAGTGACGTCGACGTACACGCCTTCGGGGTTAATGTTCAGCCCCCCGATGCATTCTCTCAACATGACGGAATTGTGATACATTCTCACCCCTCCTTATTACATGATTGAATTGAGGAATTCGAGCATCTTCTCCTTGTCTATAGCCGAGATGGTCTGCTCGTAACGTTCCTTGTCCCAGATTTCCATTTTGTTGGCAAGCGCTTCTATCACCACTTCCTTTGACAAACCAGCGGGTTCCATTAGTTCTTTTGGGATTTGGAGACGGCCTGTTGAGTCAAGTTTGACAGGGCGCACTCCATCGTTGACGAAGCGCATCGCATCGATGGCAATTTTGTTGTAAATCTTAATGCTGGCACGAAGTTTTTCCCTTTGTTCTTCCCAATCTTTGATAGTGAACAGATCAAGACATTTCTCGCCTTCGAACAAACTGGGGCGTAGCACAAAGCCTTCATCAGCCAGTTCGCCAAGCTGCTCCCTGAAGTCAGCAGGCAACATTAAGCGGCTTTTTGAATCCAATTTGCAGTTAAAATGTCCAATCGGGTAACTCATTTTTGCACTTTCGATTTTTATGCTGCAAAATTAGTGCATTTTATACCACTACGCAACACTTTCTACCACTAAAGTTTTCAACCGAAGTTGTTGATAACTTTGTTGGTATCTTGTTGACAACTTTGTTAACAAATTGCTGCACAATTGGGCAAAAATGTGTTGATAAGTGCCGTTTTTCCTTTTTTAGCCCGTTTTTCGCCCGAAAATGAACATTCCATTTCTCTTTTTACTATTTTTGCCGATTATAGCGTATTCGTTGATTATGGAAACGGAACAGAACAACCTGATTGACCTCAGGAAAATCTTTACAGCCAAAGTGCCTAAGTTGATGAAGCACATGCCCGACTGGCTGTTTCGCAAGATTCAACGGTTGCTGCATGAAGACGACATCAATGAGATTTTGACCAAGTATGCCGACAAGGAAGGCATCGACTTCATCAATGCGGTGGTGGCCGACTTTAACCTTGACTTGGTGCTTGAAGGTGTTGATAATTTGATGGCCAGTGACCGTGTCTTGGTGGCTTCCAACCATCCTTTGGGTGGTCTTGACGGCATTGCACTCATTGGCGCTGTGGGCAACCACAGAGGAGAGACCCTGACCCCTGTCAACGACTTCCTGATGTTCGTGAAGAACCTGCGCCCGATTTTCATCCCTGTCAGCAAAGTAGGTAGTGCAACGGCCAATCGAGAGGAGAGTTTGAAACTGTTCAATGAGACCTTTGCCGGCGATGCCACGATTTGCTATTTCCCTTTCGGCCTCTGCTCACGCAAAACCAAAGGCGGCAAAATCATGGACCTCGATTGGAAAAAGACCTTCGTCACCAAGTCGAAAGCCTATCAGCGTGACATTGTTCCCGTGCATATCGAAGGCCGAAATTCCAACTTCTTCTATAACCTTGCCCGACTCCGCAAACGCTTGGGTATTAAGGTGAACATCGAGATGGCTTTCCTTGTCGACGAGTTCTTCAAGCAACGCAACAAACAACTGAAGATTACTTTTGGCAAGCCTATCCCTTACCAAACCTTCGACCGTCGTTTCACCGACGCCCAGTGGGCAGAGAAGCTTCGTACATTCTCTTACCAATTGCCAAAGGATGCCAACCAGATTTTTGACCCTGAAAAAGAATACAAGATATGATGAATGATATTATTGCACCGGTGCCAGTTGAGGCCATCATGGAAGAACTGACCCAAGAGAAATTCTTCCGCAAGACCAACAATGGAGGGAATGAAATTTATGTGCTGACGGCACATGAGTCGCCCAACATCATGCGCGAAATCGGTCGTTTGCGCGAAATCAGCTTCCGCGACTCGGGCGGTGGCACGGGTCTCGATTGCGACATCGATGTGTTCGACACACGTGACGAGAACTTCTTCTATCAGCTCATCGTTTGGAACCCTGTTGACCGTGCTATTGTGGGGGGCTATCGCTTCCTGCTCTGCGACCATCTGCCCACTGATGCTGATGGCCAGGTGGACACACCCACCAGCGAGTTGTTCCACTATTCCGAGAGATTCGTAAAGGAATATTTGCCTTACACCATCGAGTTGGGCCGTTCGTTTGTGCAACCCAACTACCAGCCATCCAAGAGCCTGTCGAAAGGTCTGTATTCCTTGGATAACCTTTGGGATGGCCTCGGTTCGTTGATTGACATTTATCCTGAAGCGAAATACTATTTCGGCAAAGTGACGATGTATCCCTCGTTGGAACGTACCTCGCGCGATTTGATCCTTTATTTTATTAAGAAACACTTCCCCGACAAGGATAATCTGGTCACGGTGCGGCCTGAATTGAATCTGCCCATCTTGACCGATACCGAATGGCTTGAAAGTGTTTTCGATGCAGACAATTACCGCGATAACTATAAGATTTTGGTGAAGCAGGTGCGTGACCGTGGTGCTGCAGTGCCTCCGTTGGTGAATGCCTATATGAACCTTTCACCGACCTTGCGCTCGTTTGGTACGGCACTCAATCCAGGCTTCGGTGAGGTGGAAGAGACGGGTATCTTGATGACAATCAGCGACATGTTTGAAGAAAAAGTCAAGCGTCACTTGATTTACGACCAGAATGCGATCCCGGAACACTTAAAAATGCCTTTCTATGCAAATTAATAAAGCCGAATTCTTGATGAGCAACACTCGTTTCGAGTTTTTGCCGAACGACAGCATGCCTGAATATGCCTTCATCGGCCGTTCGAATGTGGGCAAGTCCTCCTTGATTAACATGCTGGTGCAACGCAAGGGACTGGCCAAGACCTCATCAGTGCCAGGCAAGACGGTAGCCATCAATCATTTTATCGTCAACGACGCGTGGTATCTCGTTGATTTGCCGGGCTATGGTTATGCGCAGCACTCCAAGAAGACCCGTGAGCAGTGGCGTATCATGATCAACAACTATATTACGCGTCGCCGCAATCTGGTGACCACTTTCGTCTTGGTTGACTCGCGCCTTGAGCCTCAAAACAATGACTTAGGCTTTGTGGAATGGCTTGGGGAAAACCAAATGCCGTTTTGCATAGTCTTTACTAAGGCGGACAAGGTTTCAAAGGCGGAGTTGGATAGGAATGTGGAGGCGTTCAAGTCAAAGTTGTTGGAGGAATGGGAGGAGCTGCCGCCCATCTTCATCACCTCTGCGGAGAAGAAGCAGGGGAGAGACGAGGTGTTGGATTACATAGAACAACAGAATAACGAGATCGCAGATCTCCTCAATAAGAAAAAGTAACTACAGTTAACCTTAATATTCACTAAAAACATCATCATTATGGGAATGTTAATTTCAATTCTGATCGGCGCTTTGGCAGGTATCATCGCCGGTAAAGTCATGAACTACGGCCTCGGTTTGATCTGGGCCATCATCGTCGGTGTTGTCGGCGGCTTCTTGGGCAGCTGGATTTTCAGCATCCTTGGTCTTCCCGTCAGCGACTCGTTCTGGGGCCAACTTCTGGTCGGTACCGTCGGTGCCGGAGTGCTGCTGTGGCTTGTCTCTAAGATTAAGAAGAAATAAGTCTTACGTACACATTGATATGAAAGCGGAGCCCGAAAGCTCCGCTTTTTTTGTACTATTTGAAATACACCCTAGTGATTCCCGTTCCGCCAGTTTCCAAGGAAGCGTCGCAGAAACGTTCCACTTCGCGAATGTGGCTAAGTTTCTCGCGGATGAGCTTGCGCAGAATGCCGTTGCCTTTGCCGTGAAGGATGCTCACTTCTTTGATGCTGAGAAGCTTGGCTTCGTCCAAGTATTTGTCCACGATGTCCAAGGCTTCTTCGGCGCGTTTGCCGCGCACGTCGAGGGTGAGGTCGAAGTGTTCGGCTTTTTCGCTGAGGTCGGCGGCGATGCCTTTTTGCCAGTTGCGTTGTGTCTTTCGGGCTTCAGCGCGGCTCACCTTGCGGAGCTTATCGGGGCTGGTGCGTAGGCGGATGCTGTCGAAGAGGATGGTAACATCGGTGTCGCTGATGGCCAAAATCTCGCCCACCACCTGCATGTCGTCGATGCAGACGGTGTCGCCCACTTTCAGCACGACCTCAGCCTCTTCCTTTTTCTTGGCCTCGGCTACTTCCTTGGCTTTCTGCGCAATCTCTTCCTTGGTCTTTTCGAGGTTTTGTCGGATTTCTTTGGTCTTTGTCTTCTCAGCCTGCGCCTCCTTGATTTCCTTGATAGTACGTTCGATTTGGCTGTTGGCTTTTTGTATCAATTCTTGAGCTTCGGCCGCGGCATCGCGGAGGTATTGTTTCTTTTTACCTTCGAGTTCTGCAAGGAGGTTCTTGTATTTCTCCACCACCTCGGTCAGCAGTTGGTCGGCGATGCGCAAGTCCTGCTCCTTTTTGCGGATGGCTTTCTTGTCGACTTCAAGTTGCTGCAGCTGCTTCTCGAACTTGAGGTGCTGGTCACCGGTGATGTTGGCGGCATCGTCCAAGATTTGTTTCGGGAAGCCGATTTTCTTGGCAATCTCGAAGGCGAATGACGAGCCAGGCTTGCCGGTCATCATGATGTACATGGGTTGCATGAAGCGTGTGTCGAACAGCATGGCGCCGTTGACAATGCCCTCGTGGTTGTCGGCCAAAAGTTTCAAATTGGCATAGTGCGTGGTGACCATGCCGAAAGCCTGTTTCTTGTTGAGCTCTAATAGGATAACCTCGGCGATGGCACCGCCCAGTTGCGGCTCTGTGCCTGTGCCGAACTCGTCAATAAGGAACAAAGTGTGTTCGTCGGCCTGCTCCAAGAGTGCTTTCATATTAATAAGGTGTGAGCTATAAGTGGAGAGGTCGTCCAAAATCGATTGCTCGTCGCCGATGTCAATGAAGAGGTTTTCAAACAATCCGCATTGCGAGTCCACTCGTATGGGTGGCATCAATCCGCATTGCAGCATGTATTGCAACAGACCAGTCGTTTTTAGGCAGACTGACTTGCCGCCTGCATTGGGACCGCTGATGACGAGAATACGCTCATTCTCATTGAGTTGTAAATCCAGTGGAACGACTTGCTTGCCTTGAACTTTCAGTTTCTGCTCCAACAGGGGATGTCGAGCTTGTTGCCAGTTGACATAAGGTGTATCAAGGACTTCGGGCTTCACGCCGCCGATTTCATTGGCCAACAATGCTTTGGCGCGGATGAAGTCGAGTTCGCCTAAAAGGTGCCATGCCTTGCGGAGTTCGGAAAGATATGGCCGCAATAAGCGCGTGAAAGCCAACAGAATACGGTGGATTTCGCGCCGTTCGGCATATTCCAACTCCTTGATTTCATTAGAAGTATCAAAGATTTCGGCAGGCTCGATGTAGACGGTCTGTCCCGTGGCCGATTCGTCGTGGATAAAACCACGGATGGCACGCTTGTCGCCTGCTTTCACGGGAATGACCAAGCGGCCGTCGCGCACTGTGAGTTCCGCTTTTGGATCAACCCAACCCGCGGTCTTGGCATCGCCCATGATTTGTCGGATGCGCTTCTCGATGCCGCCTTGCTTGCGGCGAATGCTCTGACGGATTTCCAAGAGTTCGGTGGAAGCATTGTCGGGAATCTCGCCTTTATCATCGACGAGTCGGTTGACTTCAGTGAAGATGCTACGTTCGATGAAAATGTTCTCAATCAGTGATTTGATTCTTGGTGTACTGTCAGCACTCTCGGAGTGACCGTAACGAAGAATGGCTTCTACAACATTGAGCGAAGGCTTTAGGGCAAATAAATCCTCTGTATTGAGACAGGTGCCATCGATTTGGATACGATGGAAGGCCTCGCGCAGGTCGTGGAAGTCGCGTACGGGGAAAGGCACCCCTGTCTGAAGCAGGCCGATGAACTCTTCGGTTTGCTCCAGGCTCTTGAGGATGGCGTCTTTGTCGGTCGAAAAGGCCAAAGCCTCCGCTCTCTCCAAGCCCATCTGGCTGATGCAGTGGTCGGAGAGCATCTGACGGATGCTGGCGAAGCCGATTTTTTGTTCAAAATTGGTTGGGTAAATCACGGATTGGGTGTTTTGGGGCGCAAAGGTACACAATTTATGGGATTCCCTTGCGGGGAAGGGAGCAAATTCAATTAATTAACAAGCGGCGGTATGTAGAGCTTACATAAGGTAAACTGCTACAAGCCGCCGCTGTTCGCTTAATGGTGCCCTCCATTCCCCGCAGGGGAATCTTACATCTTACAGACTCAATTCATACATATACCCATGATACTGCAGCAAACCGTCGAGGATGGGGAAGAAGAACTCGTTGTCGTGTTCAACATTCTTCAGTTTGAGGTTCTCCATGGTGACGGTTTTGGTGCCGTCGTTGTTGGTGACGACTTTCAGGGTGCCGCTCTTGGCGATATAGCCTGTCTGAGGCTGGAAGGTCCAGAAGTCGCCGTCGAGGGCAACATGTACGCAGGGGAACACAGGCAGATAAGGTGTGCCGATGTAGCCGAGGTTGTACTCGCCGTCAACGAGTTGTCCGCCAAGGTAACTGACGATGAAGAAGCGCTTGCGGTTGGCCGACATGAAGAGCATCGACTTGACATCGAGGCCTAAGGAGCTCAAGCCGTTAAGCGCTGTGACGCCAGCTAAACCAATGGGGCTTTCGATGTTTCCGATTTTGAACTTGTTCTCTGTGTCGAAGGTATAGGGCGGCAGCGTACCGCTGAAGTTCAAGGCCAACTGTACGGTTTGGCCGTTGTTGTTGGTGCCCATGCTTTGTGACAGAATGACAGAGTAGGTGCCATTGTTTTCGGTGACGGAGAGCAGACCATTCATCCAATAATAGGTGTCGCCATAAAATAGGGTGTCAGCACCCATGATGAAGGGCAGTTCACCGAGGTTGAATTCGTGGAAACCGACCACAGTGGGGATGGGGTCTTTCGTGTTGTTGCCCATCGTATAGGTGCCAGGGACGACGTCGCCGTTGTAAATGATGGCGATACCTTCGTTGTCGGAGGCGGTCATCTCCTTGGAAGCGAGGACAATGGCACTCTTTTGCCCATACTTGACGACTTTGGCGGTGACGATATTATCGGTGTTGTTGCCGACGGTCAGTGCTCCAGCTTGCACCTCAGGGGTGACGTTGCTGTTGCCATTGTTTCCATTGTTGTTGTCTTTACAACTGGTGCCAATCAATGCAAGGCTGCAGAGGAGCACCAAACTAAAAAATACTTTCTTCATGACGATTAGATTTTTAAATGTTCTTTGTTACATAACAAATGTATAATGCAAAAATTGTGCCGATTCGCTTATATATTTAGCTTCAATTGTATCTCTGCCACCTGTTTTTTCAGTTCTTGCACGGTCTGCATTAGCTCTTCTTCGCGGAAACGGTTTTCGCGCTGCTCGGGCATCTCTGCGCTGATGTAATGCACGAATTTCCACACCTCTTTGATATCGGCGACGGGCAAGTCGTAAGGATGATAAAGCGGATTGAGCGAACTGAGCGTGAGTTTGTTCTCGTGCTCGATTTTGTTTTCTACAATCTTGAAGACGATGCCGTCGTCTTGCGTGAGGACGATGTAGGGTTGGCCGCTGCGGATATAGGTCCAGTCGACGACATACTCTCCGGTGACATAGGAACCGTCAGGGATAGGCAGCATAGAGTCGCCGCTGATTTGGAAAGTACGGTACTTGCGGTCGCGCGAAAGGAAAGGCATGGTGAATGTCGGCAACACTTTGATATACTCAGGGTCGGCGAAGCCCGTGGCATAGCCCGCTTTGGCTTTCTCGGTGACGAGTTCAATATTCTCGTCATTGTCGTTGTTGACGGTGGTGGCCAACACACGCAAGTTGCTACCTTTCAGGTGCACGTCGTAGCCGCGCTCCAACTGCGAGAGTTGGATGGGACTGATGCTGCTCAAATCAACTTTCACCAAAGTATCAATGGCGATGCCGAAATACTTCGAGAAAGCCACTAAGGCCTCCAGATTCGGTTCGGAGACACCGTTTTCATAGCCGCTCAGCGTGGAGCGCTTCATGTTCAAGGCAAAAGCGATGTCGTCTTGGGTGCGACCACGATGTTTGCGGAGGAATTTGATGTTGTTGTTGAAATACATGGTTATCAATTGTTTATGGATTTATTGCAAAAATATTATGGTTTTTGTTGCACTATGTCAAATATAATGATTAAATTTACGTCGTAAAATTTGATTAAAAACTCGTCAAAAGTACAACTTTTTTGGAACATGCAAGCATTTTGAGCAAAAAAAGAGGAAATTTTAAATACTACTGAGTCTGTTGAAGTATGGAAAGGACGATTTTGCATTTGGATTTGGACACTTTTTTCGTGTCGGTGGAGCGCTTGGTGAACCCTTCTTTGGAGGGCAAACCCGTCATTGTGGGTGGTATGTCGGACCGTGGTGTGGTGTCGACGTGCAGCTATGAGGCGCGACGTTTCGGGGTGCATTCGGCCATGCCGATGCGGATGGCGCGGCAGCTGTGTGCCCAGGCTGTTTTTATCCGTGGCGACATGGAACTCTACAGCCGTTATTCCCGTTTGGTGACCGACATCATCGCCGACCGCGCGCCCGTGTACGAGAAAATGTCCATCGACGAACACTATCTCGACCTTACGGGCATGGATCGCTTCCACGACTGTCAGCTGTGGTCGCACGAGCTGCGTCAAAAGATTATCAAAGAAACGGGTTTGCCGATTTCTTTCGGGCTGTCGGAAAACAAGACCGTGTCGAAGATTGCCACAGGGCAGGCCAAGCCCAACGGCGAGCTGCAGGTGCCTACACCTTATATTAATAGCTTCCTTGACCCGCTGTCGGTGCAGAAGATTCCGATGGTGGGCGAGAAGACTTATTCTTTACTCCGTTCGATGGGTGTAGAGAAAATCGGCACGTTAAGGCGGTTGCCACCTTTGGCTGTGGAGCGCGCCATGGGCAAACATGGGCTTGACATCTGGAAGAAGGCCAATGGCCACGATAGCACACCAGTCTGTCCTTATCAAGAACGAAAGTCTATCAGCAAGGAACGCACTTTTGAGCAGGATACTATTGATGTGACCGCTATCCGGCAATGCTTGGCGCGCATGGTGGAGGCCCTTGGCTTTGACCTCCGTTCACAACACAAGCTGACGGGCTGCGTGACGGTGAAAATCCGCTACTCCAACTTCGACACGCACGACATGCAACAGCGTATCCCTTATACCGCCTTCGACCATGTGTTGCGGCAAACGGTGAACAGCCTTTTCGACAGACTTTATAACCGACGCATGATGATTCGGCTGGTTGGAGTGCGCTTCAGTGAATTGGTCAGCGGTGCACCGCAACTTGCTCTGTTTGACGACAATATAGAACTGACAAATTTGTATGCCGCGATGGATAAGATCAAATTACGTTTCGGAGAACAAATTATTCATCGGGCGGCGGGATAAAATCATAATGCGGCTGCCATGATATGACAGCCCTACATGACGGATTGTAGGGCTGTCACACTGTGGCAGCCGCAGAAAATGAAATGTTATTAAACGTCCATTCATATAACAGCCTGTGCTACGGCACGATGCCGGTGGCAGACTTGGTCGACAAAGCCGCCGCGCTTGGCTATGCCGCGTTGCCTTTGACTGACATCAACACGACGATGGGTGTCGCTGACTTCGTGGTGGAATGCCAAAAAAAAGGCGTGCGACCTGTCGTGGGCGTGGAGTTCCGCAATGGCAACGAACTGCTGTATGTGGCTTTGGCCAAAAACAACGCGGGTTTCGCCGAACTAAACCGTTTCCTGACGCAGCACAATTTCAACAAGCAGCTCTATCCTGAAATTGCACCCGACTGGGAACATGTTTTCGTGGTTTATCCTTTCGGGAAACGAAAACCTAATACGCTGAAAGAGAACGAATTTCTGGGTGTTCGGTTTTCGCAACTGACCAAAATGTACAACTGCAAGTCTTTTGAAAAAATGGTCGCCATGCAGCCCGTGACCTTTGCAGAAAAAGAGGATTTTGAGTTGCATCAATGCATGAGGGCCATTGACGATAATGTGCTGATTTCGCGCCTTGAGCCTGCCGTTTGTGCCGCACCTGATGAGATTTTCCTGCCCGCTGAGAGACTGAAAACCACCTTTGCCCTTTATCCGCAACTCATTGAAAATGCGGAACGTATCTTGAATGCGTGTGAAATCAACTTGGACAATAGCGTGAAAAGCAAACGCTGTTTCATGGACAATGTCTATGACGACTTGGAGTTGTTGCACCAGAAAGCCTTTGAGGGGATGCTTTATCGGTATGGAACGACAAATAAAATAGCCTATCGTCGCATTGAGAAGGAGTTGGACATTATCGAACGGATGGGCTTTTGCGCGTATTTTCTCATCGCTTCGGACATCGTGGACTTTGCCATGAAGCAGGGCTTTTATCATGTCGGACGGGGAAGCGGTGCCAATAGTGTGGTGGCTTACTGCTTGAAAATCACCGATGTAGACCCAATAGAGTTGGACCTGTATTTTGAGCGTTTCCTCAATCCTAAGCGTAGCAGCCCGCCTGATTTCGATTTGGATTTCTCGTGGCGCGACCGTGACAAAGTCATTGCCTACATTTTTAAAAAATATGGTCGAGAGCATGTGGCCTTGTTGGGTGCGACGGTCACTTTTCAGGACAACTCACTTTGTCGTGAATTGGGTAAGGTGTTCGGCTTACCTAAAGGCGAAATCGACCAGATGGAACGCAATCCGAAGGAGTTTGCCCAACAATATTTCATCGGGCAGCAGATTCTGTCGTTTGCCGAGCGTCTCCACGACTTCCCGCGCCAACGTTCCATCCATGCGGGTGGCGTGCTGATTACCGAGAATCCCATTACCGATTTTGCTGCCTTAGACCTACCCCCAAAAGGCTTCCCAACGACGCAATACGATATGTATTCGGCTGAGAAAGTCGGGTTGGACAAAATGGACATCCTCAGCCAACGCGGTATCGCCCACATTCGTGATGCGGTGGAGATGGTGGAGCGCAACCGTGGTGTTCGGATTGACATTCACCAAATTAACGCACTGAAACAGGATGAGATGATACGGCGCCAACTGCTCAAAGCCGAAACCTGCGGCTGTTTCTACATCGAGAGTCCAGCAATGCGTGGCTTATTGCGCAAGTTGTGCTGCAGCGACTACAAAACCTTAGTTGCTGCCAGTTCCATCATTAGGCCAGGCGTGGCCAAGTCAGGGATGATGCGGGAATATGTCAACCGATTCCATCATCCTGAGACAGTGGATTATAAACATCCCATTTTGAAGGAATTGCTGGCCGAGACTTATGGTGTGATGATTTATCAAGAGGATGTACTCAAGGTGGGACATTACTTTGCAGGTTTGGATTTGGCTGAGGCCGATGTGCTGCGCCGCATGATGGGCCATAAGATGCGTGACAAATTTGAATTTGAGGAGGTTAAACAGCGCTTTTTCGATAACTGCAAAGCCAAAGGCTATCCCGATGACTTGGTGCTCGAGTTATGGCGGCAGATTGAGTCGTTTTCGGGCTATTCTTTTTCCAAGGCACACTCGGCTTCGTATGCGGTGGAGAGCTACCAGAGTCTCTATTTGAAAAGTCACTATCCACTTGAGTTTCAAGTAGCTGTGATAAATAATTTCGGCGGCTTTTATCAGACTTGGTTCTATTTCAACGAGGCGCGGCGCATGGGTGCAAAGATCCATTTGCCTTGCGTCAACCGAAGCAGCTATCTCACCACCTTGAACGGCAGGACGATATTCATGGGTTTTGTGCATTTGCAAGGCTTGGAGCAGCATTTTGTGGAGCGTTTCCTTGCGGAGCGCGAGGCGCGGGGACCTTTTGCCAGCTTGGAGGACTTCATGGCGCGAGTGCCGTTTACCATGGAGCAGCTTGTCTTGCTCATTCGTGGTGGTGCATTCGATTTCACGAAAAAACCCAAGGCTGAACTGTTGTGGCAGGCGCATCTCAACAAAAGCGATGGCAAAAAAGAACAGCCCGAGACCCTCTTCCCAATGGAAAACCAGCATTTTGAGTTCCCCGATTTCAGCGTTAATGCTTTGCAGAACGCTTACGACGAGATAGAATTGTACGGTTTTCCCGTCACTTTGACATGGTTTGACCTGTTGAAGACTAAGTTCCGTGGTGAGCTGATGGCCTGTCAGATGTTGAATTTTGTGGGGAGCCATTATCGGATGCTGGGCAAGCTGGTGACGGTGAAGTATGTCCGCACCTGCAAAGGTGACCAGATGGCACTTGGCACCTTCGTGGATGTCACAGGTGAGGCTTTCGACACTGTGCATTTCCCGCAGGTGCTGAAGGCATGGCCGTTCCAAGGCGACGGCGTGTATCTGCTTTTGGGCAAGGTTACTGAAGAGTTTGGACAACCGTCGCTCGAAGTTGAGAAAATGAGTCGGTTGGGTTATAAGGTTTTGCAATAGTCCGAGATGACGTTTTTTTCTACAAATGCTTGAAAATCCAACTGCCGAATCCCCAATGTTTTGTATCTTTGCCCAAATTTTATCACGATAAAGATGCATCGAAAACTAATTCTATCCATAGTTTGCCTTTTAGGGCTGATAATCAGTGCTTTTGCCCAAGATAAAGGCCATATTTCAGGTACTGTTCGCGATGATAGCTCGGGTGAAGCTTTAATCGGCGTCTCCATTTATGAGGAGAGACTGCAATCAGGTACCACGACCGACGAAAAAGGGTATTATGAATTGGATTTGCCTTTGGGTGAACATACCTTGCGCATTTCTTACGTCGGTTATAGCACGATTCATAAAAGAGTTAACGTTACCAAGAAGCCGATAACGCTTAATATTAAATTGCAACCAGAGTCGGAAAAGTTGTCGGAGGTGCAGGTGACCAGCGAGCGTAAGGACCGCAACGTGACGGCCATGGCGATGAGCGTACAGACGCTTGACATGATTACCATTAAGAAGATCCCGGCGCTGATGGGCGAGGTGGATGTCATCAAGTCCATCACGCTGTTACCAGGTGTGCAGTCGGCTTCGGAAGGCTCCTCGGGTTTCAGCGTGCGCGGTGGCGCCACCGACCATAATCTGATTCTTTTAGATGGCGCTCCAATCTATAATGCATCCCACTTCCTTGGCTTCTTCTCTGTGTTCAATAACGACGTGGTGAAGGATGCAACACTTTACAAAGGCGATATCCCTGCCTACTTCGGTGGACGCCTTTCCTCTGTTCTTGATGTATCGGTGAAGGATGAGGTGCCAAAACGTTTGAGTTTGCAAGGTGGCATAGGTCTGGTGACGAGCCGTCTGATGATGGAAACCCCACTTTTCGAACAAAAGACCTCCTTATTGCTGGCAGGTCGTAGAACGTATGCGGGTCTTGTCTTGCCTTTCCTTGGTGAAGACTTGAACAAGTCCAAGATCAATTTCTACGATGTGAATGCCAAAGTGACGCATAAGTTAGGCAAAAACGACCGTCTTTTCATCAATTTATATAATGGCCATGACTTGTTCTCGATGCAACAAATGATTGGTTTGGGCTACGGAAACAGCAGTGCCACGTTGCGTTGGAGTCATGTCTTTTCCGACCGACTTCTCTCAAGCCTTTCGTTGATAGGCTCAAGGTATCGTTATAGCATCGACATGAATTATAGCCCTTATGATTTCTCGATCAAGGCGGGTACAGATGCACTCAGTCTCAATTACGACTTTTCCATGCATTGGAACGACAAGCATGTCTCTAGATTCGGTTTGACGACGGGCATCCAATCCTATCTGCAAGGTGAAATCGATGATAGAGGAGGCGCTTTGTCGCAATACCTACAGGTGGACCAGTCAAAGTCGATAGCTCGAAAGGGCTTGGAACACGCTTTGTATTTCACACATGATTATAAGCCCACTCCTCGCTTTACGTTCCGTGCGGGCATGAGATTGTCCTGCTTCCAGAATATCGGAGAGGAAGACTTTTATGTTTTTGAGGATGTCATACATATTGTCCTGGATACGCTACATTATGGCAAAGGTGAAGTGTTCAACACGGTTATCAACCCTGAACCTCGTTTGGCAGCCATGTATCAATTGGATGAGCATTCTTCAGTCAAGGCCTCCTATTCGCGTACGGTGCAATATGCACAGGTGGCATCATCGGCAACTGGAGGACTTCCGTTTGATGTTTGGTTTCCGACCAGCCCTAATGTGAAACCTCAAAAGTGCGACCAGTATGCTCTCGGTTACTTCCGTAATTTCCATAATGACGCCATTGAGACTTCGGTGGAGGTGTATTATAAAAACATGCAGAATGTCATTGACTTCAAGGACAATGCCATTACCTATGGCTATCTATTGATTGATGGTGAGTTGCGCGTCGGTAAAGGCCGTTCTTATGGTGCAGAGTTTCTTGTTAGGAAGAACGTGGGTAAGTTTACAGGATGGATATCATATACCTATTCGCGCACGTTCCGAACCATCAAAGGAATCAGCCACGGAAGGGAATATCGTTCTCCCTATGATCGTCCGCATAACATCGTTATTGTGGGTAACTATGAACTTAATCCACGTATCACTTTGGCTGCCAATTGGATCTTTAATACGGGTCAGCCCGTGACTTTTCCTTATGGCCAATACACTATCAATGGCCATACCTATGCGGTTTATAATGGCCGTCGCAACGAAAGCCGTTATCCTGATTACCATCGTTTGGATTTGTCGTTTACATGCAAGTTGGGCAAATTGGAAAACAGAAGATGGCAACATGAACTCAACGTCTCTGTATATAATGCTTATGCTCACCATAATACTTGGGCCATCACTTTCGATCAAGGTGAAAATGGCAGCATCGTGACCAAGAATATGTATCTGTTCTCTGCCGTGCCTTCCATCTCCTACAACTTCAAATACTGAATGTCATGAGGAATCTGCACAAATTGTTGGTTTCTGCTTTCGTCGTCCTTACTGCGTGTACGGAAGATATTGTCATTGATGTGCAGGAAGGAGAGCCGATGATTGGTGTTGAGGCTTCGTTTACCGATGAATGGAAACAACATGAAGCTATTTTGAGCTATACTGCGAGTTTTTACAACAAGGATGAAATCAAAATGGTGAGCGGAGCCACAGTCTATGTCACTGACGGTATGGATACGGTCTATTATCATGAGGACATGGAGCAATTAGGGCATTATTTTACGGATTCTGTAGCAGGAAAGAAGAATACGGTTTACCGTCTTTGTGTTGAGATACCAGAGCTGGATGGAACGAAACAGTGCCTGTTTGCCGAAAGCCTGATGCCTGATAATGTGGAAAGCATAGACAGCCTTGTTGTAAAACCTTTCAATGGGGAAAACGACTCTATGCCAACAGTGTTTTTCATGGATACTATCGAATGGGTTTATCCATATTTCCAGAGTCTTCCCGACCCCAGCATTATTTATATGCCGTTGCTTTCCATCAACGACTCGTTGGTGTCTAATACGCTCACCCAGCGTATGATTATACCTGTGGGTGGCTATGCCGGTTATTATATTAACGGTGTTGAAATGCAAGAAGCCAACAAGGAGATTCCGATTGGGTATTTCCGTAAGTCTGATTTGAAGGAAGGCGACAGCATTCGTGCCAATATGTATAGCATCACGACAGATTACCTCTACTATGTCTATAGTCTTATGGCTTCATTGGGTAGCAATCCTATGATGGGGGCTCCTGCCAATGTAAGTACCAATATTCAACCTGAGGGTGAGGGAGTAGGGTGGTTCTTCACTGCTTCTTCAATCTCAACAGAAACTGTTTTCCGAAAATAATAGAAAGATATGATTGCAAGAATAAAACATTATCTCAGTCTGTTGGCAGGACTCGTTTTGCTGACTACGTCGTGTACTGAGGACATTACAATGGATATGCCTGAAGGCCGAAAGGTACCAGTAGTGGAAGCAAGTATAACGAATGAAATTAAGCGTCACGAGGTGATTCTTAGCTATTCCTCAGAATTGTACAATACTGAAGGATTCGAAATGATTTCTGGCGCAGAAGTATATGTGGTCGGTGGAGGAGATACGATTTGGTATTATGAACAAGAGGATAATCCAGGCCATTATCTCACAGATTCGGTGGCAGGGATAAAGAATAGAAGGTATCATTTGGAAATCAACGTAGAAGACAACACAATTTATTCAGAACCTCTCCATATGTACGCAGACACCAAGATGGCCAATAATGCTTCTAGTATCGACTCCGTAGGCTTGTTGCCGTATCTCAACAGTGAAGGCATTCCTTTTGTTGACGAATCGGCAGCGGTTTGTATATGCCCCTATTTCCAGACACTTTCCAACGAGAATATCGTCTATCAAGTGGAACTATATCTGAATGGCAAACGGTTTAATAATCGACCTTTGAAGATGTTCAATTTGTTTCCTATGAAAGGCTATGCTGGTTATTATTTCAATGGTCCTGAGATGTTAAAGGACAATGTGGAGATTCCTGTCGGCATTATGAATAAGTCATATTTGCATGAAGGCAACGTGATCAAGGTCAAGCTTTATAGCATTTCAGAGGATTATATGTATTTTCTCGTTGGACAGAAATTGGCGGTTGGGGTTAACCCTGTAATGGGAGCCTTCCCAGCTGTGTTCACTAACATTTTCTCAAACTGTAATGCCATCGGATGGTTTAATGCTACTTCAGTCATTGAAGGCGAGGCCATTTACCATGAGAACATGTTCCAACAATAGTTTTGGATTACGATAAAGAGAAAGGCGGACTCGTCATACGAGGCCGCCTTTCATGTTTTGGATGGGTGGTTATTACTTCACCACCACCTTTTCCATGTGCACTTGTGTGCCTGAGGTGAGGCGGAGGAAGTAGACTCCCTTGGTCATGTCGTCGACTCTGATTTGTTCAGTGCCTTTGGCAATGCCCTTGGTCACCATCTGACCCATGCCATTGTACATCTCGTAGCTGTATTCGGTGTTGCCACCGTTGATGAACAGGATGTTGTTGACGGGGTTAGGATAGACGGAGAACTCGGTTTCGATCTCTTCAACACCAAGTTCGGATTTGACCACGATGCACTCAGGAGCGCTAATACCTTCCGCGTACTCTGCGACAACACAATAGGTGTAGAAGATCTCAGTGAAGAGCTCGTCGACATAGGTAGGCTCCGTGGTCTGGGCAATCTCGATGCCATTGCGGCTGATGATGTAGTTGACGGCACCCTCGGGTTCATCCCAAGTCAGAGTGATGGTGCCAATTTCAACTTCTGCTGCCAGATTCTCGACGGGGTTGAAGCTGCCGAGAGGTTGTCCACCACCGCAGTTGCAGTCAAATTCATAGAGCAAGCCGTTGTGGACGGAGGTGCAGTTGTAGATCACATCACCATTTTCGTACTTGACCACGAACGAGCACTCGCTGTCCCATTGTCCGCTGCTCCAGTTGAGGGTGACATGGACACCGTTGCCGATTTCGATGGTATAAGTGCCAGATCCACCACTGGTGAGGGTGAGGTCTTGAGAGGGTGTTCCGTCGCTGAAACCGACAGTCAGTCTGGCCCCATTCCAGCCATCACCGTAGGAGTCACTCAATTCAAAGATGACATTGCAGGCGTTTTTCATGGTGATGGAACCTTCAGCCATCAAGTCACCGTCAGCTTGCATTATGAATCTTACAGGAATCTGTTCGCTTTCGGGACAGGCAGGGTCGATTTGGACATTGAACACGCAGGTGCCGATGCCTTCAGGATCGATGGTGCCCATCTCAATGGTGGGATTGATGGGGGTGACGTATTCGCTCTCGCATTCGATGGTGGCGATGGCATTGGTAGCCATGTAGTGCCCCACATTCTTGAAGTTGGCAACGAAAGTTACCGTTTCTCCTGGGACGAAACCACCAGCCCAATCCGTGCCGGCATATTCAAGGATGGCTTGGCCAGCGGTGATGAAGGCCTTGCCAATCCATGTCTGACTGGCGTCAGCCATCTCCACATCGATTTGGAATCTCTCGCCGTCTACAACGCCTTCGGCTACAATGAAACTGAAAGCGTTTTGCAACGTAACGGTTTCTTCAGCGGGCAACACATCAAATTGAGCTGTGCCATTGAGGATAGACAAACGCGGGTCGTTGCAAGTCAAGGTAACAGTAGTGTTGCCATCGGTCGGGTCGACACCAATATTCTTGAAGCTCAAGGTCAAACTTGTCTCCACATTGACAGGAGCGAAGTTGGGTGTGTAGTTGGCCATAGTGATATAAGGACCTTCAGCAGGAAGCACTTCAATAGGCATGACCTCGGTCACTTTGTTGTAGCCCATCACGGTCAATGTAGCCATACCAACATTGCTCATTGGGGGGAAGCTGAGGGTGCAAGTGCCGTTGTCGATGTAACCGGAAGCGACCACTTCACCGTCCATCGTCAGCGTGGCGATACCGTAGGCAGTGCCATCAGCGGTGATTTCCAATTCGTTCATGCCAAGCATCAGAACAGCAGGGTTGCAGCTGATATTCATGCTGACAGGATTGTCGGTGCGGACCATCAGGCTCGGGTCACCGAAAAGGATCCAAGTGTTGTGGGTAGAACCATTGTCGCTGGGGTGCATGTCAAGGATATACATGTTACCGTTGAGGGACGCACCACCGAAAGTGTGGCAGAATTTGTCACCACTCTTCCATCCAGTGAGGATGTTGACCATCTCGTCCTGACCCGTCATTGGAGGCACCCAAGGCTGTGAGATCCAGCTGAACATGCCACCGATAGCACCGGTAGGACGACCTGTGGTTTGGTTGGTGGCTCTTAGCCAAGCCTCGCCGAAGCAGGTTCCGTTAAACTCGCCATTGTTACAGGCAACGGACCAAATGTAAGGCCATTTGTCATCATTTACCAAGGCATTCACATGGCTGTTGCTGTAGTTAGCCACAGCCCAACTGGTCTGAGAACCGTGGTTGCAGTAGTTGCAGATGCTCTTGCCTTCGTTGAAATCGGTACTGATGGCATTGGCACTTGTGCCACCGCCCACGCCGCTGTACTGTTGCGTCACGTTTTCATAGGTGTAATGCATCAGGGTGTCGCGGATGTAGTTCATGTGCACATAGTCGGCTTCGCCGCCGTTGTGGCCTTGACCAGCACCTTCGTTGGCACCGATACCGATGCCTTGATTGACCCAAGTGAGGCCTTCGGGCATGTCGCGCTCGTAGTAGAGCACCTTCTCGACGTGGGTCTGCACGTCAGTCACGCTCTGTACCGAGAAACGGCCTGTTAGGACTTCGAGGTAGTAGTCGTTGCCTTCCAGTTGACCGAACCAGTTGTCGGAGCGGCCACCACTCATTGAGTGAGGCGTGAGGTCAGCATAGTCACCAACGAGGAGAACGAACTGAAGGTTGCGCTCGGGGTTGGTGTAGATGTTGTTGATGTAGTTCTTGATTTGGGTGTCGTTGTTGCCGCCGGCTTCAGACACGCTAACCATCGTGGTGGGACGGCCTGACTGGTTTTTCCATTCCACGAAAGGTTGCATAGCATCCAAATACTGGTCGGGGCAGATGACCAGCATCTCGCCACGGTCTTGAATGAAGGTGTACTTGGCAGCACCTTCTTTGAAGTTAATGAAACGATGGTCATAAGCGTCTTTCATCTCATTCGACATCTTGAGACTACTCTTGCGAGATGTCTTTTGGTTGATGCCGTTGTCGCTCACTTTGCGCATCTCGATGGTCATGTCATGATAGACGCGCAATGTCTTCGTCATGGGATTGTAGGCGAAGGGACGCACCATGATGTTTTGGCCACGGAAGTCACGGATGATGTAAGGCGTTTCAAGATAGGCTTGTGCAGCAGGATAAAACGCATCTTGGTTGTACATCTCGCCGTAGGTGTAGGCCACGCTCTCAGGGTCGATCTGACGGCTGAAGTTGCCCTTGGAAGGAGCAATCTCAACGTTCTCATAATCGGTGAAAGCACTCTTGGTAACACTGACCTGCATCTCGGCCATGTCGCCGATGATAGCTGGAACAGGGAAATGAGGAAGGTCAGGAGCACCGGCTTCAAGCATAGAGGCCATCTGAGGGACGGATACGACTTGCTCGATGCCGTTCGGGGTGCTCACTTTGGTCAGGTAGAATCCGCTCAACGAGAAGTCGACGACGACTTGCTGCTCGCTGCTTGATACCAACTTGACCTCGGGACCGACAGGAACACTAGAGCTAATGACGGTCCATTGCTGGGCGAATGCCATTGCTGACAAAGCCACAAACATGAGGGAGAAAAGAACTTTTTTCATTTGTAGTGAACAATTAGTTTAAATGATGACTTTTTAAGGGCGCAAATTTACGAATCTTTTCTCATGCATTGAAGTTTTTTGGCGGAATTATTTTTGAAGGCTGTTTGTTTTTCGGTTTTCATGGAATGAAATTTGTGTACTTTTGCCGACTGAATCAAATTTTGAAGTAATGGGTTTCTTTCTTAGATTGATTTTGACAGGTTTGGGATGGTCGTTTGGAGGCCCTCTTGGAGCCATCATCGGGTATGCCATAGGTGGACTTTTTTCCAGCAATCGTCCTAGAGTGATACGCTCGGAGGTGAACGAGACCTTCGGCAACACAGAGGAGAAACGTGACTTTAACGTGACGTTGTTGGTGCTTTCTGCCGCCGTGATGAAGGCTGACGGCAATGTAAAGCGCTCTGAGTTGGACTATGTGAAGCGTTTCTTCTTGCAGAATTTCGGTCAGGAACGCGCCGAAAGCTACATCAAAATGCTGCGCGAAATTCTGGAGAAAGATTACAATCTTTATGAAGTCAGCCAACAGGTGGGACGCTACATGGATTATTCCTCACGCTTGCAGCTGCTTCACTACTTGTTTGGCATCGCCAATTCCGATAATAGGATTTCGTCAGAGGAATTGAGTGTCATCAATACGATTTCCGACTATATGGGCATCACCAACAGCG
>CAMYXV010000008.1 GCA_947303055.1 uncultured Bacteroidales bacterium | reverse complement strand
GGGAGAAAACCGAAAAAGTAGGAGAGGGCATTTTTAGGCCGCTGGAGCGCATTTGATTTTTGGATGAATCTAAGACCCAACAGGCAGTGAAAAACGCGAATTTGGAGACATTTATTTTGACAATTGTCTCAGCTGTTGCAAATTTACAGAAATAAACAAGTATTTCATACTAAACTAATAATCAATAGATTATAACAAATTTACACAAATAAACTTTACTGATATACATGTGTAAATAGTTGAAGAATGGATAATAATGGAATAATACTCAACATTGTGATGCAAAATATAGTTTTTCAGTTATTTAGAATATAATATTTCAAGTAAAATAGTAATGTTTTGCCGTTATTTGGCAATAATTAGATTATTCTTAGATGTATTATTTAAATAATTGATTACCAAAATAATAAATACAATAATTTGAAATATTGTGTCAAATTGTTGTGAGTTTTGTAATAGTTTACAAAAATAAATATTTGTCATTTGTGTTTTGTAACAAACAATTGTTTACTTTTGTGAATCAAAATTGGACATGAAATTGATATTTTTGGGAGGATACAACCATGGAAAATACGGAAATGAAAGACAGAATTGCCCACATCATCCGGGCGAAGAATTTGACCGCTGCCGAGTTTGCCCTAAGGTTAGGCATCCAGCCGTCGAATATTTCTCACCTTCTTTCGGGGCGCAACAACCCGAGTTTGGACTTTGTGAAAAAGCTAAAGGAGACCTTCCCTGAGTACAATTTGGATTGGATTATTTTTGGTCGTGGACCCGTGACAGTGTCTGAACCTTTTGTTGAACCTGCCCCTATCGGCCAGATTCCAGCAATGGAAGAACAAGAAAAAAGCGAAGAGCATTTGTCTGAAGGTTCTCTTTTCAGTCAACCAGTGGATGTTGATGTGCCGGTGAAACAGCTTGTCTCCTCGACTGAGTCGGTGCTGAAACAGATTATTTTGGTGTATTCCGACAACACTTTTGAGCTGATTTCTCCCCGATGACGCGTTTCTATTAATTTAAATAGGTGTGGCATCGGAAAAATTTGTACCTTTGCAGGCTTTTATTTAAGTAATGCAAACGGATACCTTTTTTGAACGCTTTGATGCTGTGATTCAGCAGAATAGACGCATTGTTCTGGCTTGCCACGTCAATCCGGACGGTGATGCCGTTGGATCGGTTTTGGCCATGGCTGAGTTCCTTCAAGGCAGAGGTAAAGAGGTTAAGATGGTGGTTGCCAACGATTTTCCTGAATTTCTGCATTGGATGCCAGGCTCGGATGACTTTCTGGTTTTCGAGAAGGATGCTGAACGCTGTAAGGAAGCTATTGCCGAAGCTGAGTGTATTATGATGTTGGATTTCAACAACTTGTCGCGTGGTGGTATCCTGCACAATGAAATTGGTAAAACGCGTTGCCCGCGCGTGTTGATTGACCATCATAGAGACCCCGAGGAGAGCCAGTTTTATTGCATGTATTCAAGCACTTGCGTTTCAAGTACTTCCGAGATAGTGACAGAAATCATCCTTCATTACGGGAAAGAGTACCTGACGGAAAGTATTTGTACCAATCTGATGGTGGGCATCATGACGGATACGGGGTCGTTTGCGCATTCCATCTATCATCCCAGGACCTTTGAGTTGGTTGGCTATTTGGTGGAAAAGTCGCAGCCCTATTCCATGATTCACGAGATGGTCTATGATACGATGTCGGAAGACCGTCTGCGTTTGTTGGGCTTTGCCATCAACAATAGGATGGAGGTACTTGATGCTTATTCAACGGCCATTATCGCATTGAATAAGAGAGATTTGGATCGTTTCAACTATCAAGTGGGCGACACGGAAGGCGTGGTCAATTTTCCGCTTTCGATGAAGAAGATTAATATGGCCGTTTTAGTAACCGAGCGTCAAGACCAGATACGATTGTCGTTTAGGTCGAAAGGCAATTTCTCGGTGCATGAGTTGGCCAACAAGTATTTTAAAGGCGGCGGACATACCAACGCAGCAGGCGGCACGTTGACTTGCTCGTTTGAGGAAGCTGTGGCACAGTTGAAAGCGGTGTTGCCCGAATACCAGGAAAGGTTGAATCAAGCGGAATGAGAAAGTGTTGTAAATATCTGATGCTGTTGCTTTTGATAGCGTTTTTTGCTTGTGGTGAAAAGACCCCGAAGCAGCAAAATCCCGTGTCGAAAAGCGAGATGAAGAACAGCATGGAGACAGCCAACCGGTATTTGCTGAATGAGGAGGAGGAGGACATCGCGAATTACATCAAACGGCATGGATTGGAGATGACTTCCACGGGAACGGGATTGCGCTATCAGATCCTAAAGCAAGGTTCAGAAAAACCGATTGAAAAAGGCGAAAAGGTCACTTTGGAATATGAGCTTCATTCCATCGCTGGTGATTTGATTTATTCGTCTGATAACGATGGCGTTAAGTCGTTTGTGGTGGGTGAAGGCAGTGTGGAATCTGGACTTGAAGAGGCCATGAATTACCTGCATCGAGGCGATGTGGCCAAACTGATACTGCCGTTCCATTTGGCGTATGGCTTGCATGGCGACGACAATCGCATTCCGGAATACGCAACTTTGGTTTATACGATAAAAATATTAGACAATCAATAAGTTATGAAGAAACATAGTTTAGTTTTTGCATTGGTTTGCCTCTCGGCGATGGTGCTGTTTACGGCCTGTACCCAGAAGTATCCTGGCTACAAAAAGACGCAAAGTGGTTTGTACTATAAGTTCCATCATCGCGATGTCTCGGTCACACAGCCCCAATTGACCGATTTCATGAGAGTTGAGATGAAATGCTATCTGCATGATTCTCTGTATTATGACTGGCAAGGAACGCAACATGAGGTCTACACTCAATTGCAAGAGCCTATTTTTGCGGGTGACTTGCAGGAGGCCTATGCCATGATGCATGTGGGCGATTCGGCTTCGTTCTATGTGAAGGCGGATTCGATTGCGGCTTTGTATTATGAGCAGGATCCAAATGCGGTGGGATTGACCTCTGAGGACTATTTCCGCTATGAGGTGAAATTGGTGGATGTGAAGACGGCTGAGGAATTTCAGGCAAGCATCGAGAAGATGAAGGAAGCCATGAAAATGGAGTCGAGGAAGGCTTTAGAGGACTATGTTGCTAACAATAATATCAACGTAACGCCTGAATCTTCAGGGGTTTACATCATTCCTCTGGAAAAGGGCAAGGGCCGTTGTCCAGTGAAGGGAGAGAAGGTCGAACTCGACTTTTCGGCTACCCTGCTGAACGGTCAGCCGGTGGGTTCCACTTTCGACAGCCCCGAAAAGTTCTCCTTTGTCTTGGGCGAGGGCTATACCATTCCTGGTTGGGAAGAGATTGTGCCGAAGATGCACCTCGGCGAGCGTGTGAAGGCGATCATCCCCTTTGATATGGCGTACGGTGAGCATTCCGTGGGAGAGATTCCCGCCTATGCCAACCTGGTTTACGACATCAAGTTGCTGAAAATCACCACGGCAGCTGAGTTGCAGGCAGAAGCTGAAAAGGCCATGAAAGCCCTGAGGGAAGAATCTGAGCACGCATTTTTCGATTACTTGAAAGCCAACGACATCACGGATTATACGGCATCAGGACTGTTTTTTGCCAAGTCGGTGGTCACTGAGGGAGCGCAGCCTCAAAAAGGACAGACGGCCCGCATCAAGTTTGAGGCTTCCTATCTCGACGGCACACCGTTGGGCGATTCCGAGCAGTTGGGTGGCCAATACGATTTGGTTTATGGAGAAGGTAAGGTGTTGAAGGGCTTGGAGGAAGGTGTCGGTTTGATGAGAGTGGGAGAGAAGGCTCGGTTTGTGTTGCCTTACACTTTGGCTTATGGCGCCAATCCTTACGGCAGCATCCCTGCCTATTCCAACTTGGTCTTTGACGTTGAATTACTGGATGTTATAGATAATAATCAATAAATCAATCAACAATTTAAATAGTACTAACAATGAAAAGAAGTATCTTATCAATGGCTGTTGTGGCCATGCTGCTGTTAGGCACGATGTGTGCTTGCGGTGAGAAGAGTCCTTATCCGGGATTCCAAAAAACACAAAACGGATTGTATTACCAGTTCTTCGAGAAGAACGAGGGCGCCCAGCCTCAAAACGGCGACCTGTTGGAAGTGCTTTTTGCTTGTATTATCAACGACACCAATGTGTACATTCCTGCCATGCCGAATATCATTCAGTTGCAGGAATCATCGTTCCCTGGCGACCTCTTTGAGGGTCTTGCCATGATGCACAAAGGCGATTCCGCTTCGTTCATCGTCAACATTGACTCCACTTTCAAGAAAATGATGAGACAACCTCAGTTACCTGAAGGCTTCACCTCAACAGATGTGATGCGTTTCAATGTTCGTGTGAACGACTTCTATCCGGAGAGCGAATATCTCATGCATTATGCTGCCAAAGTAAAGAAGGCCAATGAAGAGCGTAGCGCCAAGTTGAAGGAAGAACACCCTGAGGAGACCGCCATTGCCGCTCAGCAACTGGCAGAGTATTTGGTAAAGAACAAGATCGAGGTTGAACCTACTCCGTCGGGCCTCTACTATGTGATGACTCAGGAAGGCAACGGCGAGAAGCCGGAAGCTGGACAGATTGTGAAAGTGCACTACACAGGCAAACTGCTTGATGGAACGGTTTTCGATTCCTCAGTAGAACGTGGTGAGCCTATTTCCATTCCGATTGGAGTTGGCAATGTCATTCCTGGTTGGGACGAAGGCATTATGATGATGTCGAAAGGCGAAAAGGCTATGCTTTACATCCCTTATTACTTGGCCTACGGCGACCGTCAAAATGGAGACAAACTTCCTGCTTTCTCCAATTTGATCTTTGATGTCGAATTGATTGACTTCGAAACAGCTAAATAAGATGAAACATCATCTTAAATGGGTTTCCACGCTTTTCGTCTTCTTGATGCTCGCCTCATGTGGTAATAAGGGCATTTACTCGGGCTTTGAGAAGATGGAGAGCGGAGCCTATATGAAGTTTTACAGCAAGGGCAACTCGGAAGTGATGCCTCGTTTGAACGACGAGGCCACTTTCGAGATGACTCAGTATTTCGATGACTCCCTGCTGTTTACCACTGTTGGCGATGAGCCTATGCGCATCGTGTTGACCAAGCCCGACTTTGTGGGTGACGTGGCCGATGCCCTTTTGATGATGCATGTGGGCGACTCCGCCCGTCTCATGGTGTTGGCCGATTCGGTGTTCACCATCATGTTGCAGATGGAGGAAATCCCTGAGGAATATGCAGGCAAGCCCATCTATTACGATCTGAAGCTCCTCTCCGTGAAACCCTTCGAAGAGCTTGAAGCAGAACGTAAGGCCCTGTTGGACAGCCTCAGAATGGAAGAAGAGGAATTCCTGAGCTCACTGCGCAACGACGCCAAGAACAGCTTGACCGAGTCAGGTATCATCGTCATGGAGAAGACCGGCAAAGGCAAGGTGGCCAAGATGGGTGAGTATGTCGACTTCGACTTCACGATGTGCAACCCCAAGGGCGATACCATCATGAACTCGTTCGGTGTTGAACCGGTTGAGATTCAGTATGGCGAAGAGTTCTTGGGCGAAGGCTTCACCGAGGCCGTCGGCATGGTGCCCGAAGGAGGCACGATGCGTTTCGTAATTCCCTCAGAGTTGGCCTTTGACAGCACAGGTTACGAGCAGTTTATCCTTCCTTACACGCCTTTGGTCGTCAAGTTGAAGATGAACCGAGTGATGGACAAGGCGGCCTACGAAAAGCGTCAGGCTGCTTTGGAAGCCCAGAAGGAAGCCGAGAGAGACCGCAAGTTGGCTTTGGAGAGCAAGGCCATCGCCGATTACATCAAGGCTAAAGGTATCACTGAAACCCCGACGGAAACCGGCCTTTACATCCTTCGCCAGGAAGAAGGCGAGGGCGATGTGGCCCAATGGGGCGACGAAGTGGCGGTCCATTATGTGCTGAAGAACCTGGATGACGAGCAGCTGGAATCGAGCTACGACTACGAGCGTCCGATGTACTTCAAAGTGGGCAGCGGCCAGATGATTGCCGCCATCGAGGAGGCCGTGATGACCATGGCACCTGGTGCGAAGGTCACCTTGATTACGCCTTCGGCATTGGCTTTCGGCGAGTTTGACTTGGGCGAGACCTTGCCGCCTTATTCTCCCTTGAAAATCGAATTGGAGCTGGTTGAGGTGAAATAGGAAGCAAATCCATACGTATAGCGTTTGTGGAATAAAGCAGAAAGAGAATGCCGTTGATGACGACATTCTCTTT
The DNA here is from genome assembly GCA_947303055.1 of uncultured Bacteroidales bacterium. Classification (GTDB taxonomy): domain Bacteria; phylum Bacteroidota; class Bacteroidia; order Bacteroidales; family F082; genus Limimorpha. Next base: position 33,292 of record CAMYXV010000008.1, on the reverse strand, counting down.
TGTTTATGTCGGTTGTTGGAATATGGTTATTCCTTCACTACCTTATCCGTAAACACCTTCCCGTCCTCCAAAGTGACCTTCATCAGATACTGCCCCGCAGTGAGGCCTTGCATCTCCACGCTTTCCAAGCTATGGCTCTGCAAGTACACAAGCCGCCCTTGCAAGTCGTAAAGCTCGATTCTGGCGGGCTTCACGTCGGGCGAGTATTGTAGGCGGAGCCGGTCTTGGGCGGGGTTGGGGTAATATGCATAGGGACGGATTTCGATGCTTCCTTCTTCAACGAAGTCCAGACCTTCGTCGGTGAGGAAGAAAAAGAAAAGCCCATTATAAGGTTCGATTTCCCTGTTACTATAACCAGCGATATAAACGCCAATCTCGTTCCCGTACTCATCTTTCAGCATATCGGAATAGCAGCTCCAATCAGGTTCTGTCTCAAGCTCGTGCAACTCATAGCAATAGCGTTTCCAAATCACATTCAAGTCACGATCCATTTTCACTGCTGTCATAGATGGGTTTTTATGTTGCGGATCAGGTTCCCAGTATACAAGGTACAAGTCTCCGTAAGACGATTTCTGAAAGCACATAATGCGAGCATCGGTTGTGGGTCCTGGATAGTCGTTGAAGTGTACCAAAGCCTTGCGTTGCATAGTGCGCAGTTCATATCGCGCTACTGCAACTCCGGTTTCACGGTAGTCATAAACCCATGCTGAATCATAATCAAAAGGGGCGGCAATGAAAACATCCCCTCCATCAGGAATGACGTTAGAGAGGCTAAAAGAGAAAATCTCCTCCACTTCTGTAAAAAAAGGTTCGCCATACCACGCATAATACAATTGCTTGTTAACAACATAAGAGTTATCCTCATGGAATGTGGAATCGAAAACATGGATGAAGAGATTGCCTTCGTTTTTCGTCAATTGGAAATACTGCTTAGGCGTCGACTCAAACTCTTCCATTGCACGCAAAAAATTCATATTTCCGGGAAGCGTGGTGAGATGTTTCACTGTTCCGTCAAGACCACAACGGGCAATATGACAAAGGTAACCTCCATTGGGCTTAGCTGTATAGAATTTCAGAATCAAATCGTATTGGCTGTCAATCATATAGCTGTCGATATAATCCCCAGCCGCCGAGTCGAAAAGGTGAGCCACCACGTCTTCGTCGGGATTGATGCGGAGGTCGTTGTCGGGGAAATGAGAGATGCGCAATGCTGTGCCGCCATTGCTGTCAGGCTCGATGTTGACACGCAGATTGCCTTCGCCACGTGGGTCTTGGGCGAACAGATACCACGACGGAGGAGTGGTGTCGGCAACAAACAGAGAATCGGTGAATTGTAGTGCAGTGGGCGAAACCTTATAAAAACAAAGACCTTCGATAATCGGAGGAATGTGGTTATCGCCGCTGGGGCTCATCATCAATACATTGGCGACAAGTTCACCGTTGCGTTGCTGCAGAATCTTATTTTCATACTGCGGAAGTTCGTAGCCTGGATAATGGAACGGTATGAAGTCCATATGGACTTCTTGGGCTTGGGCATGAATGGCCGCAAGAGCAAAAGCTAAGGATAGAAGTAATCTTTTCATGTGACATGGATTTTTTTTGCAAAAATATGGTTTTTTGTGAAAGTGAGATATAGGTGTTCACATTTTTATAAAACAATGGCATCAATAGTGAGAATTATTGGAGTATGGTTCGCAATAGATGACTTTAAGTTTGTGGTAATAGGTGGCAGAATACATTCATGTCTTCAATCTCTAACGGATTGAAAGCCTGTAATGATTCGGTTGGGTTTACTGTTGCTCTCTGTGTTTCTTTCTTGCAGGAAACCACGGCAACCGAAACGGCTGCGACCACTAATAATGTGGCAAAGAATAAATAATTTTTTTTCATGATGAATTAGTTTTAGATTGTTGATAATTGGGTTGAATGATATTATGATTTAATGGTTGAAATCGCCTTCGACAATACCGTTGGCGTTGCTGAGGACTACAGTATAGGTGCCACTTACCATACTTGTGATGGGAATAACCACCAACTGCTGCATAGAAGTGTCCACTACACAATTATAAATGATGTTACCTGTTGCATTGTAAAGGGTAATGTTCACGTTGCCAAAGCTTCGGTTGAACTGGATGTACACGGCATTGTCAGTTGCACCCGCTTCAATGTCATCAGGACCTGCATTGAAATCCAATTTGCCGATTAATTCGATTTCATCTGCTCCATTGGGAATGTTGTTTTCCACATTGCCAACAACAATAGGAATCAGTTGATTGCTTGATGCGTTTGCTTCCATAATAAAGAAACAAATGACGCAAAGGCTTGCGAGGATAAATGCTTTTTTTCTCATAATTAATAAATTTTGAAAGTAATTATTGAATATGTTTAATTCTTTGTAAAAACAAAAGTACTATGCCGAATGAAGATTACGAACCCCATTCCGAACTTTTTACATTCTTATGGATTGTAAAACACTGATATATTGAAAAATAGTCCAATTCCTATTCTGAACTATTTTTCAGTTTTTCCGAATTCTTGTATTATTTCGTGGGATTTATGGCAGAGTAAATGGCATTTTACTCCTATTTGTAGAGAGTTTTTGCAGCCTTCGTTGCCATTTTTTTCTTCACGCTTGTGCGTAATTTGTCCACCATAAATATGCTTATGCCCAGCAACAATGCGGTGTCTTCCCTAGAAGCATCCACATACGATAAGAGGAGAATCTTCTGTTCCACGTCTGTCAAATCAGGATGCTGAACAGACAATTCTCTCCTCATACCAGGAAACTGTTGGTCGAATATTTTAAGCATAGCATCCCAATATTCCTGATTTCCTAATACGCTGTATCTTAGCGAATCGAACAAAGCCGTTTCATCTTTGTTGCCTAAATAAACCGCCATTTTTTGCATTATCTGCTGCTCCTTTAATAATGCTTTTGAAAGTTTTTTATCAACGGCTTCGTAAGCATTTCTATACTCTTCTACCTGACAGGCAAGGCTTTGACGGGCCTCTTCTGTTTCTTGTTGTTTTTGTTCCAAATCCTGATGTGCTATCTTGTAGATCTCGCTTTGCTTGGTCAGTGCCTCATTCTCGCACATAAAGCGGAGAAGACTTGCCTTAATTTCAGCTTCTTGCTTCCTGATTTTTGCCAAACGGATTTGAGATATGGTGAATGCCAGCAAAACAAGTACAACCACAACACTCAAGAAAATGATAAGACGTTGACGGCGAATGGTCTTTTGGTTCATCATGTTTTGTAAGGCACCATAATCATATTTCTTTTGGATAGCATATGCATTATTCTGCTCACGCATGTCTCTTACTTCATTTAGCCAATAATTGTATTGTTTCCAGTATTGAAGAGCTAATGCTGTATTATTCTGGTTTTCTGCGAACTTAGAAAGAGATTTATATGCCGAAACTTTTGTTTCCATTTTTGTTTGGGTTTCAGGAAGAAGTGTATCAACTTGTTTATAATACAAAGCAGCAGAATCCAATTCATTCATTTCATAATACACATCGCCTAAATTCATGCTTAGTAACAGCAGTTTTGTGTCGTCAATATCGGGTTCTTCGGCTATTTTTCTAAGACATGTGATGGCTTGGGCATGCTGTTTTTGTAAACTGTAAAGCACTGCATAATTATTTAGGACTTTTCGCTTCACCTTGGTAGAATGGCCTTTGTCTGCATACAACAAACTCTGTTGCAGGCAGATTTCTGCTTTTTCATAATCACCTTGAACCATATGACAAACAGCCAACATGTTTTCCGCTAAGCCTTTTTCGGCAAGGCGGTTCCCCAACCCTTTATCTGCTGCTTGTAACAATGTTGTTGCTTCTTCTTTCATTCCGTCGATAAACAGCAACCGTCCTATTTTATACTGCGCCCGCGCCACTGTAAGACTATCAATGGCCAGTCCTCCATACTGCTCCGCTTCCTTAAACGACCGCATGGCATTTTCCTTTTCATCGTAGTGCTGTTGCACAAAGCCGCTGTAGAGTGCAGCATGGGCGGCCTTGCCGTATTGTTTTTTCTTGGCATAATAGGTGGCGGCACGCTCCAGCTCGGGGCTGGTGGAGAGGTCGGCATGGTCGTCGAAGAAATCGTCGTCCATGATGGGGGAGAGGTCGGTTCCACGGTCGCCAAACAAGGCCTCGGCCTGCAACAGGGCCATGTCCATGCGCTCCCGCTCGCTGAAATACACGGGCATGTGCAACACGCTGTCAATCAGGCGTACGGTGCTGTCGGGTAGGGTGTCGGCTAGCTGTTCGGCCCGTTTCACCATGCGGCGCGCCTCACGCGTGGTGGTGTCGCAGGCAGCCAAAGCGAGCAACAGTGGCAAAACCCATATATAAAGCCTTGCTTTCATGCTGGCAAAGATAGGAAAAAGAAGTTATTCTTCAACAAACTCTTCCTTGTCCGCATAGAACACGTCAATCGCCGTTGGCCTTTGACAGCACAGGTTACGAGCAGTTTATCCTTCCTTACACGCCTTTGGTCGTCAAGTTGAAGATGAACCGAGTGATGGACAAGGCGGCCTACGAAAAGCGTCAGGCTGCTTTGGAAGCCCAGAAGGAAGCCGAGAGAGACCGCAAGTTGGCTTTGGAGAGCAAGGCCATCGCCGATTACATCAAGGCTAAAGGTATCACTGAAACCCCGACGGAAACCGGCCTTTACATCCTTCGCCAGGAAGAAGGCGAGGGCGATGTGGCCCAATGGGGCGACGAAGTGGCGGTCCATTATGTGCTGAAGAACCTGGATGACGAGCAGCTGGAATCGAGCTACGACTACGAGCGTCCGATGTACTTCAAAGTGGGCAGCGGCCAGATGATTGCCGCCATCGAGGAGGCCGTGATGACCATGGCACCTGGTGCGAAGGTCACCTTGATTACGCCGTCGGCCTTGGCTTTCGGTGAGGTTGACTTGGGCGAGACCTTGCCACCTTATTCGCCTTTGAAGATTGAATTGGAGCTGGTGGAGGTGAAGTAAGGTGTTGGGGAACCAATCTGACGCAAATCGTTTGTAAACAAAGAAGATGCCGCTAAATCTTTGGCGGCATCTTTTTTGGTGTAATTATTCAAAAACGATTTTTTTATAGGGCATAACAACCGGCACTATATTATAAGATCCCGTGTGATAATGTGGATTGAGTCCTAATATCCCTTCAATAAAGCATTTCTTAGTGTAATCAAGCGTATCAGGAAGTTGCTCCAATACATAAGATACAAAAAGATCATGGTTGTCCGACGCACCATCATATAGAGGTAATGAGCCGTGTCCTGTTTCCCAATGACTTTTATGGATGTAACCGCACACCTTAATGGTGTCACCTTTGTGTGACCAATGGGGATAATTTCTTAAATCTCCATCGCAAATTCTATATGTGTAGTTTCTAATGACTGCTTCACAGGTGTTGTAGCCCTCTGTGGTTAATTCAGGTACCTCTTCCTGGGAATAAGGCTGTTGGCAGCCTTTGATTTTATTGCAACTGGATAAGACAAACAGTGCTAACACCATTAACAATAGATACTTTTTCATGATTGTATTTTTAATCGTTTCACGCTGTAAAGATAAAAAAACGGCAACAATGAGGGTCTTCAAATTATAATAGACATTTCCTCCCTCCGTGGTCAACTCGGATATTTCCTCTTGTGTCGTCATAATTATTTGTTATGCTGTGATGTTTTTTTTGTCATGGCAAAACGTTTTATTCTAAAGCCTCCCATCTGCATTGACTCTTTACATCGTAAAAACCGAGCAGCCCCCTGCTTTTTATATGGCAAACATCTTTGACTATATCATCCATTCCTACTAGTTCATATTTGATGGTATCGCCTAAAGCAATCTCAAATTCTTGGATTCTGGATTCCAATTGCTCTCTTGTACCAGAATAGCCATAATATTTGAACGAATAATCGATGCCCCTCATCTCGTGAACAGCAGCATCTTTCGTCGCGATTGTGAAACGGGAAACACCAGCATCTTCGTCCTCTCCTCTCATTTCAACAGAGATGCCGTTGTCCATTTCAAGAACAACACGATGGAAAGACGCTTTATTGTTGATAGGATTCGAAAGACCACAGGTTTCTTCAAAAGTGTAATACTCGTTGTTGTATTGAGGATTGCTGGCAAAAGTGACAACTGCATGCAGCGTGTCGTTTTCTTCATTGACAAATGTCAAATTCTGGCCCGTTTGATAAGGGAAAAACGCTTGCCATAGACGTATGGGGAAACGGTAAGCATCATAGGTGCAATTTTCGGCTTTTTTGCCACAGCCAAAGGGTAGAATTACGGTGAGTAACAACATCAAGGTGATTAATAACTTTTTCATTATTTCTGTTTTTTGGGGTTAATAAGTGGTTGTTCTAATACTTAATGACTTTTGTATGATATTGTTTTCTAGCGTTGTTATTGTTTTAATTGTTATATATTGCTTTGTAGTTTCGTGTGAATTCACAATGCAAATGTAAAAATTTAAAACAGATTCAAGACAGTGTACGAACCCCATTACGAACTTTTTCTAAGGAAATTAATCATAACAATTTGTTAATGTGAAAAATATGAATTTCACATTACGAACTTTTTTATCACAAAATACGAGATAAAATGCTATTTGTCTTTTGATGAAAGAAAATAACTATGCTTGTTCTATTGATTTTGGTGCTGGTTCTGTTACAGATTGTTTCATTTTTTGCCTGACTGTGTAACGTAACTTATCCACATAGTGTACGCTTTTCTGAAACAGGCGTGCTTCTTCATCTCTTGAAACGTTGAAATAGGACAAGATGAAATCCTTCTGTTCCATTTCAGTCAATTCAGGATATTGCATCGTCAGATTGGTTCTGACATTGGGGTAAAGCAAGTCAAAAATTCCCATCAATGCATCCCAAGGATCTTCATCGTTGAAAACAGCGTCTTTCAAGGCTGCCAAATAGGCCTTTTCTTCTCTGTTTTTCAAAAAGATGTCGAGTTTTCGCATGGTAAGTGCCTCCTTGTTCAAAGCATCCGAAAGCTGTTGAGCGTAAGAGTTGCAGGCAGATTCAATCTCGGAGTTCTTTTGTATCAAGTCTTGATAAGCCTTTTCATCGGCTTTGTGCATCATTGAAAGGTCAGCCAAAGCTTTTTCGCTGGATTCATGTTTTTGTGCCAATTCCTTGTTCTGTTGCATGAAATGAAACAAATTAGCTTTGGCTTCAGCTTCTTGTTTCCTTGTCTTCGCTAAACGAATTTGTGAAATTGCCAATGCCGTTAAACCAATGATAGCAAATATGCCAAATATGGTAATAATATGTTGTCTCTGAATAAGTTTTCGGTTCATCTCATTTTGAAGACTTTCAAAATCGTATTGCCGTTGGATGCGGAAAATTGATTTCTTTTCAATGTTTGATTGTATACCTGACATTAAGTTTCCATGAACTTTAAGGTATTGAAGTGCCAAAGCAGTGTCTCCTTGGCTTTCGGCAAATCGAGACAAAGCACCATAAGCGGATACTTTGGTGTCATCTCTTAAATTGGTAGTTGAAAGAGATTCTTCTAAACGCTCGTAATATACTGAGGCAGAGTCTGTTTCTCCAAAAGCGGCATATGAATTACCCAAATTCAGATAGAGCAATGTTTTTTCAGTGTTTGTCAAATCAGGTTCGCTAGCTATCTGTCTTAGACTTTCAATGGCTTGGACATGGTTCCCTTGCAGTCGGTAAAACACGGCATAATTGTTCAAAACTTTTCGTTTTGCTTTGTTAGATTGGCTTTTTTCTGCATAAGCAAGACTTTTCTTCAGACAAAAGTTAGCACTGTCGAATTGTTTCAATACCATGTATGCAACAGCTTCCATGTTTAATGCAAGAGCACGTTCGTTATAGTGGTTTCCAAAACTAGAATTTGCATATTTAAACAAACCAACAGACTCTTTTTCCATATAATCATCATAGAGTGTTTTCCCCATCCTGTATTCCGCCAGAGCCATGGTAAGGCTATCTCCCGCCAGACCTCCAAACTGCTCAGCCTCCTTAAACGACCGCATGGCATTTCCCTTTTCATTGTAATGTTGTTGCACAAATCCGCTGTAGAGTGCAGCATGGGCGGCCTTGTCGTATTGTTTTTTCTTGGCATAATAGGCGGCGGCGCGCTCCAGTTCGGGGCTGGTGGAAATGTTGTCGTGGTCGTCGAAGAAATCGTCGTCCATCACGGGGGAGATGTCCTGCCCATGGTCGCCAAAAAGGGCCTCGGCCTGCAGCAGGGCCATGTCCATGCGCTCCCGCTCACTGAAGCTCGCAGGCATGCGTAGCACGCTGTCAATCAAGCGCACGGTGCTGTCGGGTAGGGTGTCGGCTAGCTGTTCGGCCCGTTTCACCATGCGGCGCGCCTCACGCGTGGTGGTGTCGCAGGCAGCCAAAGCGAGCAACAGTGGCAAAACCCATATATAAAGCCTTGCTTTCATGCTGGCAAAGATAGGAAAAAGAAGTTATTCTTCAACAAACTCTTCCTTGTCCGCATAGAACACGTCAATCGCCACAATCAAGGCGGCGAGGCTCCACACGGGGATGGCTAACTTGTCGGTGTCCAAGAAGTTGTTGAGGAAGCCGTGGATGAAGTAGCTGAAGAAAGCTAGTGTGGCTCCCAAGACGAGTACTTTGGCCGTCTTGTTCTTGCAACGGGTGTATGTCTTGAAACCACAGGTCACCGTGACAACCACGAGCACGACCATGATGAGCGAGCCCACCAAGCCCTGCTCGGCCAAGGGACCGAAATACTCGGAGTGGGCGTTGCCGCCGTCGCCGGCGTTGGTGCTGATGATGGTCTTCTCCTTCGACATCTGGAAGGGGGCGTAGACAAACTGATAGGTGCCAGGACCCCAACCAAAGACTGGTCGCTCGTTGAACATACGGAAGGCCGACTGCCAGCGGTTAATACGCTCGAGGTTGGAGGCATCGGTGGAGATGTTGGTGATGGATTGGATGTTTTCCACAAGGTCGCCCGAAGCGTCTTGGTTGTTCTTCTCCAAGGCATCGATGATTTGGTTTTGGAAGGCGAAGAACAGGCCTACCAGGATGACGATGGCTGCCGCAATCCAGCGGAACTTGATCTTCAGCAACACGCAAACCAGGACGGCCAAGGCGGCAATCACGCTCAGCCATGCGGCACGGCAGTTGGAGAGCATCAAGGCGACGCTGAGCAGGACAACCACGCCGATGATAATGAGTTTGCGGCTCTTCTTCACGCCCGGCACGAAGACATAGGTGAGGGCGAGGATGAGATAGATGGCCAGAGCTGCACCATAAGCCGTGTGGTCGTTATAGAAAGGTGTCATCACCCAGTGGGCCGAGTCGCCGTCGAAGCCGAACTGCGCATGGTGGATGATGGTGTAGACGCAAACGATGCACAATGCCGCGATGTAGAGCCAAATGAAACGGTGGATGTTCTTGGGGGTCTTGAAGAGGATGGCGCAAAGGAAGAAAGCCGGCACGACAAACCACAGCCTCGAAGCGATGAACTTAAGCGACACCACGGGCATCTCGCTCGTGATGGTGGTGACCAGCATCCAAGCGAACATACAATAGATAACAATGGCGATGGGATGTCGCGAGATGCGCCTGTCGTATTGGCCGTCGTAGAGCATTTTGGCCACAAACAAAACCAATATGCCCATCAACAATGGCTCGGATGGCAGCGAGATGGCCAAGCCCGCCTCAAGGGCTTTCAGGTTGACCGAAAGCGGTACGGTGAAAGCCGTGAGCAACAACACTTTGTCGAGGGAGAAGATGTAGAGCAGCAACACGCCTAAAACGACGGGAAGGGCAAAGAAGAGGTAGGTGTTCTTCTTCACCACAAGAAACAGCCCCACGGCCACGAAGAGTGCCGCGATGAGATAGAGCCAGGCTATTTTCGCTTTCTTCTCCACGACAGGTTATTTTTCGGCAACGAAACGTTTTCTGTTCTCGATGATGAAGATGACCACGATGGAAAGCAGCAGGGCTCCCAAGGCGCTCAGCGCGACCACCACCCAGCGTACGGGGAAGGCTTTCTTGTCGGCGGGGAAAGGCTCAGTGACGATGTTGGAATAGGTGAGGTGCGAGTTGAAGAAACGCAGGTTCTGTTCGTAGTCTTTCTTGATGAGCGAGTAGGTGTTGGCCTCGGCGATGATCTTGGTCTCCAGGTCGACGGCATCGGCACCGTATTGCTCAAGGTTCTGCTTGAGTTCGTTGGCCTTGGCGGAGCCGTTGATGAAGCCTCTCGTCACTTCGCGCAGCTGACCCGAGTAGTTAAGCACGCCATAGTTGGTGGCAAGGTCGGTGAGGGCCTGCTTCAAGGAGTCGATGTCGTGTTGTTTCATGTGGAGCTGCATGTCGTACATAGCCACCACTTCAGCCACCTTTGTCGTGTGCAAGTCATGCACTTTCTCGTCGTAGAAGTTCAAGATGTCCTTGGCGATGTCGCAGGCCACAAAGGGGTCTTTGTCCATCACGGTGACGCTGACGGCTTCGTAAGGGGTCTTGCCAATCTTGATCTTGCTGCGGTACTCGTTGATCATATAGGTCTTGGCAAACTTGTAGTTCTTGTCGATCTTATAGTCCGTCCATAGGTCGTATTTCTCGATGATGGAGTCCATGATGGACCTGGAGTTGATGATTTCGAGCATCTGCTCGGTCTCGCTTTCATCGGAGTAGGGGCTGATGTTGGCAGGATAGGCCACGGCCACCGACTTGTAGAGCGGCGTGATGAACATGGAACTTGAGAAAATGGCACCACATAGGGCGGCTGCCAAGGTGATGATGATGATGTGCCATTTCCATTTCAGGATGAGTTGCACTAAAGAAAGGTTGTTGAAATTGTTATCCATTGTTGTTTGTGTTGTTTTCGGAGTATTGTAATTGATATTCGGTGTTGCTTTTAACTCATTCTTTGCCAGAGGTTTTTCCTTTTCCTTTCGTGGCCGCTTCCTTGTCGGCCTCGCGACGAAAAAAGCCCTTCGAGCGGTCGTAGAAGACGATGCAGAAGATGAGCAGCAGGAAGGTGCTTAAGAGGGTGACTACCACAATAATCCAGCGGATGGGATAGCTCTTGCGCTCGGCTTTGAAGGCTGAGGTGACGACGAACTTGTGCGGGATAAACTCGGTGGCGTCGACCTTGGCTTCCTCGTATTTCGACTTGACCAAGGAGAGTTGTAGACGATCGTTGTCCAGACGCTCGTTGATGGCGTAGGAGGCACCGCCGTATTCGGCCAAGATGTCCAAATGGTCTTGTATGTTCTTGACGCCCTGTGCGTTGCCTTTGCCTAATTCAACGGCCAACTGTTGGCTGAGCATCTCGACTTGCGATTCGTAGTCGAACACACCAAGCTTGCGCAGGGTGTTCAACGAGTCTTCAAGCATGTCCATCTCGGCAACGAGGGTGTTGTATTCCTGTTCCACGATGCGGTAGGCCTCTACAGCCACTTCCTTCTGCATTTCGTTCATGGTGCTGTCGAATATCTCGGCAATCTCGTTGGCGATGCGGGCGGAAAGGGCAGCATCTGAGTCCAAGACAGTGATTTTCACGGCGTTGTATTCCGTGCGGCGGAACTTGATGCGGGCATCATAAAGTTTGTTGAGCTTCGTGATGGGGTATTTGCTGTCCGCCTTGATGTCGTAATGCTCCATCAAGTTGAAGCGGCTGATGACCTTGTCGCGCACGCGGTTCGAGTTCAATACTTGCAGCATCTGTTCGGTCTGCTCGTCCTCGCCAATGTTCATCAGATCCTTGTCAGACTGATAAGTCGTGCTAATCAATACTTTGGAGATGGAATTGCTGGATGTGGGGTAGATGACCGTCGTGGACTTGTATAGCGGCGTGATAAAAAAGGGAGCGCTGAAAATGATGGCACAGAGGGCGGCCACCGCTAAAATAAAGAGAATGGGCTTTCTATAATCCACCAATAGTCTGCATAAGTATTTGGAACTGTAGGTGTTATGTGTCTGTTCGTCCATATTTATGTATAGAATAAGTTGCCAAAAATAGGGAATTCCCCTGAATTGGCAATGAAAAAAGACAATTTAGACCTATTTTTCCTTGGGAAGGACGAGGCTGACGATTTCCTTGAGGCTGAGCAGTCGGGTGAAGAAGATGGCACCGCAGTTGATGGCAAAGGCGATGACGAAACCAACCATCCAGTTGAGATTCAACTGCTTGAAGAGGAAGGTGACCAAAGTGATGGTGGCCAGGAAAAGGAGGATGTGAAGCCAATATCGCCCGCTTATTTCCAGTTTCAGGATGCGCTTGGCGAGCAGATATTGCAGGAAAGCCGTAACGGTTTGGACGCAAAGGCTGGTGCAGGCCGCACCGACAGCCTTGAACCGAGGTATGACAATGAGGTTCAGCAAGATATTGATGACCACACCTGCCGCTGCCACGAGGTTGAGCTGTTTGAGGCTGCCGTTGGCAGTGAGAAGTGTGCCAAAAACGTAGGTTGTTGAAAGACAGAAGAAACTGCCCATCAAAAGCGGGAATACTTTAGCGTATTGTCCAAGGCGCAAAAGGTAGGCGGCTTCGGTTTCGGCTTCTTCGGGGTTATACATCATTTGCATGATTTCTTGGCGATAGAAAACGCACATAATCATGACGATGCCCGCCATGGCCACAATCACGTTGAACGAGGTTTTGACTAGGTTGTTCAACTCCAGTTTCTTCGTCAGTGTGGCGGCAAACATGGGCAGCAGCATGATGGCGAAGAGGTTGGAGATATTGTTGCCTGCGTCGAAGAGACGATAGGCGCGGCTGTATATGCCGGATTGCACGCCCTTGTCGTCTAAGAGGCGCTCCAGCAACACGGGTTCAATGCGGCTGTAAACGCTCATCAGCAGGACAAGCACAGCGAAAGGCAGACTTTGCCGAAGGATTTCCTTGAAAAACTGGAAGTTGAGCTTGAAGCTGAGGTGCTCGGCATGGCGCAGGACGATGGTCAAAGCAAAGACGAGGGTAACGATGTAGGCCAAAGTCTGGGCTTGCAGGTACCAGATGACGTTGAACTTCTCTTTTGGGAACCAGCCACTCCACAGCACGAGGCACATGATGACGATGGCCAGCACGCGGTCGAAGACACTCAAAATGCTGTCCTGCTTGAACAGCAACAACCCCTGTATGTTCGACCTGAGGAAGAGGATGAAGGAGAGCAGGATTTGGTTGAGGCCGCACCAGAACAACAGCTTGAGTTTCAGACCTTCGTTGTAGCCGCAAAAATAGCCGACCACAAAGATGACGACGGCATAAAGCACTCCAAGCAAGAGCTTGATTTCGGTGAGTCCGCCGAAATGTTTGGAGAGGTTTTTCGGGTCTTGCGCGATGTTGCGGCTGTTGAAGTTGGTGATGCCGAGGTCGAGCAGGATATAAAAGAGGTAGGAGAAATTGAAGAGGGCCTGGTATGTGCCGTAGGAAGCGTCGCCAAGCAGGTTCTGCACCTCACGGTCGATACCGAGAATCCAGAACGGCTTCACCAACAGGTTGAGAAACAATAGGAAGATGATATTCTTGATGAAGCGGTTCTGCATTGAGGCGTTGTTGTTCGGAGGGCAAAAGTAGGAAAAAAAACACTTTGAAGCCCTTTTCGGACTCCATTTTGGAAATTATATGTATTTTTACACCGAATTTTGATTGCAAGAAATGAACAAGGAACAGGAAGATATCGAAGTATTGGAAGAGGAACTTGTTGAGAATGAGAAAAGTCTGCTGCTCATCAACGACGACGTGAATACATTTGAATATGTCATCGAAACCTTGATGAAGGTGTGCCACCATACCCGCGAACAGGCCGAGACCTGCGCCTGGATAACGCATTACAAGGGCAAATGCGCCGTCATGCATGGCAGCTTCGAGGAGTTGAAGCCTTATTACGATATCCTGCTTGCTCATCAGCTCACGGTCAAGATTGATTAAGCGTACTTATCATGGCAGGTTACACTTCATTGGAAATATTGGCTATTCAGCAGGCCTACGAATCGATGCTGAAAGACATCCAGCCTTTCATCAGTGCACACAATCAGTTGGAATTGATTGACAAGGCTTACCGTTATTGTTTGGATAAATATGACGGCCGATACCTGTTGTCGGGCAAGGCCTATATGTTTCACCTGATTGAATTGGGGCGTATCGCTGTGCTGGAGGTGGGCTTGGGCTACATCTCTGTGGTGGCCGCTTTCCTCCATGGCATTGATTACAAAACGGGTGTGAGTGGCAATGAGTTGAAAGACCAGTTCGGCAAGACCGTGGCTATCATCCTCGAAGACTTTACCCAGATTTCGCAATTGGACACGGAAAAGGTGGCCTACAATTCGGATAACTTCCAGGTGCTATTCCTTTCCATGATTGACGACATGCGCTCGGTGCTGCTGAAAGTGGTGCATCGTGTGTATGATGTTCGTAATCAGCAGGATGTGGATGCCGACCGTTTGGCGAAATACTTTCATGAAATCAAATATATCTACATTCCCATCGTCCACCGGTTAGGTTTGTACAAACTGAAGGCAGAGCTGGAAGAGAAGCTGATGCTTTTTGAGAACCCGGTTTTGTTTCACGATATTGAGAGCAAAATCCAAGCTACACAGGAAGCCCGTAGGCAGACTGCGGAGAAGTTTGTCGCCAAAATCTCGGAAAGCATTGATGCTGAGCTTGAAAGGACGAAGAAAAACGGGAAAAACAAGTTCGCTTATACAATCAAGTGGCGACTGAAGTCCATCCCGTCCATCTATGCCAAGATGAAGGCGCAGAATGTGCCTTTTGAGGAGGTCTACGACCTGATGGCGGCGAGGGTCATCATCCATTGTGCCTTGAAAGACGAGCAGGAGTGTTGCTGGATGGTGTACTCGGCCATCACGAATATTTACGATCCTATGCCGGAACGCCTTCGTGATTGGATCACCAAGCCGAAAGCATCGGGGTATGAGTCGCTGCACACCACGGTGAAATATGACGACAAATTGTGGTTTGAGGTACAGATTCGTACCACCCGCATGGACGAGATTGCCGAGACGGGTCAGGCAGCACACTATCTTTATAAAGGTGAAAAGGAGACTTCTGAGGAATGGCTGCTCAATGTGCGCCAAGTGCTGGAAAATCCTGGTATGGTGTCGTTTGAGAACTCGTACAAGAAGATACATAAGTCCGATAAGATATTCATTTTCACGCCTGAAGGCGACTTGAAACAGCTTCCGATAGGCTCTACGGTGCTTGATTTTGCCTACGAGGTACACACCCGTGTGGGTGAGACCTGCAATGGCGCGCGTGTCAACGGTCGCATGGTACCCATACGTCATGAGCTGACTAACGGCGACAAGGTGCAAATCATCACGAGCAAGAAACAGTCGCCGCGTGCCGACTGGCTCAATGTGGTGGTTACGGAAAAGGCCAAGAACAAAATCCGTCGTTACCTCAAGGAAGAGGAGTTGAAAGAGTCGGAGATGGGTAAGGGCATGTTGCAGCGAAGACTGAAGAATTGGAAACTGCCTTTCTCGGAGACTGTGATCGACATGCTGGTCAAAGAGTTTAAGTTGGAAAACTCCTTGCAGCTTTATCATCAGATTTCCACCGAGAAAATCGACATTGCCGATGTAAAACGCTTCCTGACTTCCAAGTTTGGTGAGAATGTTGAAAAAGGGGAGAAGGTTGTGCCTGAGACTATTGGGATGTCAAGGAAGGATCAGAATGCTGAGATGGAGGAATCGCTTTCCATTGGTGAGGACATCAGCAATGTGACCTACAAACTGGCCAAATGCTGCAATCCCATTCCGGGCGACCGAGTATTTGGTTTTGTCACCAACGAAGGCACCATCAGCATTCACCGCACAAACTGTCCCAATGCCAAGGGCTTGCAGGAGCGTTACGGTTACCGCATCATCAAGGTGAAATGGAATGGCGTGGAGGCTGACGGTTCACAGGCTACCATTCGTATTTATGGTCGCGATGTGATTGGCTTATTGGGCAAAATCACGAAGGTCATCTCTGAAGATTTGGAAGTCAACATGAAAAATATCGTGTTCAACTCCGACAAGGAAGGCTTCTTCGAGGGTAAAATCGTGTTGCAGATTTCCGATGTGGAGGCGTTGGAGCAGCTGATGGGGAAGATCAAGGCTATCCAAGGTATTATTGATGTGCGTAGAA
The DNA here is from genome assembly GCA_947303055.1 of uncultured Bacteroidales bacterium. GTDB lineage: Bacteria > Bacteroidota > Bacteroidia > Bacteroidales > F082 > Limimorpha. The sequence goes on along the minus strand of CAMYXV010000008.1, from coordinate 17,163 downwards.
TAGATATTTAAATTGTTGATAAATAGATTTTTATTTGATGAAAAAGTTTTTTGTTTTCGTTTTTTTGCTTTGTGTCTCAGGTGTGATGATGGCACAAGAAGTGCAGAAAAACCAGAAGATGGTTGGTGTCGACCATGAGAAAAAGATCATCGTGGTCACGGGACGGCTGCTTGAGGGTTTGAAGCCATATAAGGAGCTGATGGAGCTTGATGGCGAGACCTATACTTATTATCGCAGTGAGATGCCCTTGATTACCATTACAACCGATGGCCCGATTGTCAATTCGCCAGCGGTGCATGGCATCATCAATGTGGCCGATGCCGACGGCAATGTCATCACGATGCACGCTGGATTCAAGATCAGGGGTACTTCTTCGCAACAATATGACAAGAAGTCGTATCGTGTGGAGCTGTGGGCAGATGAAACCGGCACTTTGATGGCCGACACTACCTTCCTCGGTTTGCGTAGTGACGACGACTGGAATCTTGAGGCCATGTGGGCACAGCCGCTGCGTCTCCGCGACAAAGTGGCCAACGAGCTTTGGATGGAGATGTATCAGTTGCCTTATGCTGAGAGCGAGCCTGATGCACGACCTGGTATCCGTATGGTCTATGCCGATTTGTTCATCAATGACGAGTACTTAGGCGTTTATGCCTTGACCGAGCGCATGGATCGCAAGCAACTTGGCCTGCGCAAATACAACGGTGATATTAGGGGCGTGTTGTATAAGGGCAATGGCCCTGGTGCACCGACTTTTGACAGCTTGCCCGATTATGACAATACGCAAGACACTTGGGACAACTACGAGTGGGTGTACCCCAACGAGAGCGATACGGCCATCAATTGGAACCATCTCTACAGCTTCACCAATTTCGTGATGAATGCTTCAGACAATGTGTTTTATTCGCAGTATTCCGCCCAGTTCGATACGGACAATGCCATAAATTACTACCTGTTTATCAACAGCTTGATGGCTATGGACAATATGGGACGCAATTTGTTTTTGGCCCGTTACAAGAAATCGAGCACCTATATGTACCTGCCTTGGGACTTGGATGCCATTTGGGGCTTGGACACCGATGGCAACAAAACTTACAACACGGCTGGTCTAAAGACCAACGGCTTCTTCGACCGCTTGATGCAAGACTGCAATGAGAACGGTTTTGTGGCCATCGCCCAGACCCGTTACAATGCTTTGCGCAATGACATCCTGACCACTGAGCATATCATGGAAATGGTTCAAAACCAATATGATGCATTGGTGGAAAGCGGTGCATACGAGCGTGAGCATGAGGTCTGGCCCGATTTCACTGTCGATGAGAATCAGCTCACTTATTTGCGCGAATGGTTGGACGACCGTTTCAGCTATCTGGATGGCGAAATTAATGCAGGTTGCGGCACTTGGGGCATTGAGGCCCCAGAGGCCCCTGAGCCTGTCGAAGGGCCGAACCAATGTGTAGAGGTTTTCCCCAATCCGGCCAAAGACCGCATCAACATCCGCTTTGCGGAGGCGGGCGAGGCATCCGTAAGGTTGTATGACATGATGGGACGGTTGGTGCATTCCAATGTTTCAAACACGCAAACCTTTGTCATATCCACACAGGGTTTGAGACACGGGGTTTATACTTTGGTCACAAATGTAGACGGGAAGCAGCAGATAGATCGGATTGTTGTAGAATGATTGTATTGTTGCTTTTTGAGGATTATCAAGGCACAGATACACTTTGTTTCAAAGGAGGAAGGGAAATGTAGTTTTTTTGATGGAAAGGCATGTTGCTTTTTCGAGAAAAATGTTTATTTTTGCAACGAGAAAGGAGAAAAACAATATGTCGTATAGTGAATTGGCGCAACTCGAGTTGATGAATGCCTTGAACAGCATCGATTCTGAAGCTGAATTAAATGAGTTCAAGGATTTGGTGGCTAGGTATTTTGCCGAGAAGGCCAAAAAAATGTGCGACAAAGGGACTGTCAAAGAAGATTGATACTGAAGAGGATGCGATAATGGTGTGAATTAGAAAAACTTTAGATACGGTTTTTCTGGATTATTGCTTATCGGTTGACTTCTGAGACCATTATAGCAATCTTCTTTCCAAAGGATTATGTTGTTTTCAATGTAATCGGCAATGTGGTCCATTTCATTGTGATTACGGATAATGTGGTCATGGAAACGAGGTTGCCATGCGAATGAAAAATTCTGGTCGTTGGCGTATTTGGTTACGCCGATTTTGAATCCCCTCACGACAGAAGCAAGGTTTTTGGATTGTGGCCCGAATTTTTGTTTGGTTTCATTATGTAGAGACGCAAAATTTTGCGTCTCTACCATGTTGGGGTCGAGGGCATTGATGATAATTATGGCGTGGATATGGTTGGGCATCACGATGAATACAGGAATTTCCACATGTGGGAAATGTGCTGGAATTTGTTCGAGACAATAGATTACAGATTGTCCAAGGTCTGAATATCCCATTTCCCCATTTGAGATATGACCGAAATAGCATTCACGGTTCTTTGTACACATGGTTACAAAATAGGATCCGCCATTGTAATCATGCCACGTGGCGCGTGCGGTCGGAATTCGGTATTTGTTTTTATATAGGTCTGCCATTGTTTTTCGTTTGTTGTAGAGACGCAAAATCTTGCGTCTCTGGTTATTATTGCATTTTACGTTTTTGAGACGCAAAATTTTGCGTCTCTACATTTTCCATATCATTTCGATTTTTATATCCGTCTTATGATTTTCTTCAATCAGCGTCAGTCCGTTGCCGATTTCGTCTCGGTCGCTGTATATAGTGCGACCTATGCGTGCATAAAGGGTCAGCGCGTTGAATAACTTTACTTTACCTAACAGATATATCCTCATACCTTTGCCATAAAGTGCAGGCACGCTGAAGGAATAAAGCACGTCGCTCTCATAGGCATAGATGCGGGCGTTGTAGTCCTTGGCATCGAAGATGGCGTAACGGAAACTGAGGCTATAAGGTTTGTATTCGGGTTTATAGGCGATGTCTTGGCAGAGGAAGTAACCGTGCTCGTTACTGCCGTCTTCATTATAGTAGTGGGCGTATTCAGCTTTGTTGCTGCCATGGAAGTCTCGGCCAATCTGATAGTTGATGTTGAAACGAACGGCATTCTTGGTGTAGATAATAGGGTAGTGGCTGAAAACAAAAGCATCGGTCGAGTTCTTCATTTTGGTTTTGGAGCGGAATTGCAGGTAGGCGTTGGCGCGTTTGTTGAAGCTGTGGCTGATGCGCAGGTAATAGTCGTGTCCTCGGCTTGGTGCGTTGACTTGTGAGGTCAGCCAAGTGAACTGGAACTGGTCGGCATAGGCGAGGATGTTCCAATAAGGTGCAGGAGCGGCTTCCACGCCGAGATAGATGCCCTGTTGTCCTTGGTTGCGACTACCTTCACCGAAAGCGTTGCTCATGAGGTTTTGGTAGGCTTTGCCATAGTCGCGATACATGATGGTGAAGTTCAAATAGCCGGCAGGCTTTACAGTCAAGCCGACCAAACCAGCATACGCAGGTCCCTGAGCCCGTCGAAGGGCCGTCTGTGTCAGTGTCGGCGTTTCGACAGGCTCAACGACCTTAGCTTTATTGTTATAACTCATAGCTAACTCTCCAAATACCGCATATTTGCCTTTCACATACTTGAAATCAATACCTTGATTGGTAAGCCTTTGTCCTTGGAAATAGAACTGGTTGTAATGGCTGGGCTTGAGTTCAAGTGGCACGCTGAGCCAAGTGTGATGGGCGGTGTAGCCTACTTCGAAGTGGGCGATGGCGAAAGCCAGATGCCCACCAACGACTTGTTGCCGTATGGCGTGGCGGTCTTGCAACTCGCCAATGGTTCGGTGATATCCCGTCTCTTGCAAGCTGCTGACGAACTCGGCTTCGCTTTCCAAGGTGTCAGCCACGCTTACATTGGCATCGACCAAACGGTTGGAGTAGAAAACGGTGCCACTGAAAGGCCCGGCACCAAGGGTGACGGCCGCGCCGCGCATGAAGGCATACTCGCTGGCAGAGCCTTTGGGTGTTATGCCGCGTCCTTGCTTCATCACGCTACTGCCTGCACCTGCCTTACCGAAACTCATGCCCGACCACAGCGTTAAGCCTTGACCGTAGGCCAACTGGTAATCGCCCAAAACAGCGGCTTTCACGATCCCCATGTCCTTGGCATAGAGATGGAAACCGACAAAGTCGAAACCGCGATGGTATTGGCTTCCCAGAAGTTTTTGGATGGTGTCGCTGACCTTGTCGGTGAAGAACATTTCTCCGGCATCTTTTTCCAATACAAATCCCGCCCTCACTTTATTCCTATAATTATAGGTGTATTTGAGTTGGTATTTCTGTGGACTGCCGAGGTAACGTGAATTGGGCTTGGCCAGCAATGTTGAGTCGTCAATGGGTAAGTAACCTTGCTGTTTTTCAAGGATTTGTTCGTAGCGACCCACAATCTGATGTTTGCCATAGCGCGCCATTTTGTTGAGTGTGATTTTATCCTTGCTTTGGTCTTTTTCGATGCAAACCACGGGGCGTATGATGGCTATGGTCGGCTCGTCGAAGCCTTCCACCATCTCCAACTCGTCGAGAAACAGGAAATCACCATAATAGCGACGGTATTTCTGCAATTCCTCATATTGGAACACGGTAAGCAATCGCAACTCTACTAACTGCATGACCTCTTCGCTGTTGAGGTTGACAGGGTTCTCGCTGAAGAAGATGTAATTCTCCAGAAGATCTTCATAATCGATGTCTTCATCGCTATCTTCGGCCAGTCTTTCCACTTGCTCGATGAGCAGATTGTTCAAGGCCTCGGTACTGAGCGTGTCAATAGCGATTTGCGCCTTCGCAAAAGAGAGGGTAAACAAAGATAATATGAAGATAACCAGCCGTTTCATTTCACTTTCCAATGCTGAAAATCATGCCGATTTGTATGGAAGCACCCAACTCATTGTGTAGTTGTGCCGCAACGTTGATTTGCGCGAAGCGGATGGCATATCCAAGGCCGAAACTCAAGATGCCAGGATTCGTTTGAACGCCTGCACGGATATAGAGATTCTTGATGGCTTCGTATTCCAATCCGCCACGTAAGCTGACGCCTTCGCGCTCGGTGTCTTTTTCAATCTCGCACTGTCCAATGAAATCCTTGGTAAATTGGTAATCTAATCCAAAACGCATCACGATAGGCAACTTCTCATGGTTTAAAGTTTGTTCGAAACTGAAGTTGACGGGGTTAAAGATATAAGTGCCTAAAGTCAGCTTGTCGGTGATGTGCGACTGCAAACCCAACTCAAAAGTGACCGCGCTGAATTTGCCGTAGTCGTTGCCGATTTTGAGCAGGAGGTAGTCGAGTTGTAAGCCGATTTGCAGATAGCGTCCGAAGTCCTTAGCATAGGCGAGACCAAACTTGTTTTCGTTGTATTTTGAAGAGCCGAACTGATTGAAGCTCAGACCTAAAGTGCCGAATTTAGTGGGCAGGGCAAAGGCACCGCATTTATAGGCTGTTTCAGGCAGCAACCAACGGTTTTCATAATACAAGCCAAGGCTGATTTTCTCCAAATTGGCCATCCCAGCAGGGTTATTCTGCATGGCCCACAATCCCTGCGAGGCCACCGAGGAACCGCCCATGGCAGCAGCACGGCCTCCGATGGGGTGGACGATGTCGTACGCGAAAATGCTTGAGGTTGAAAGGATTAGTATGAGTAGAAATAGGAGTTTCTTCATGATGAGGAGGTTTTATCGTGCAAATGTAAGGGCGTTTTTAATAAAAACAAAACATTTTTCCTATTTTCGCAGGCAAATAGCTTGTTATTCTCACTAATCATCGACGACATTATGTTGTACTTTCTTATTGCTTTGACTATCATTTTGGCTTTGGTTGGCCTTGTAGGGGCGGTCGTGCCAGGCATTGCGGGGACGCCGTTCAGCTTTCTTGCCTTGTTGGCCCTGTCGTTTGCTGAAGGGGCCAATTTCTCGCCCAGGTTTTTGATTATCATGGGTGTGATTGGCGCTATCGTCTTTACCGTGGATTATATCGTTCCCGTTTGGGGTACGAAGCATTTTGGTGGTACACAGGCAGGCGTTCGGGGCAGCACGATAGGCCTTTTCATGGGCTTGCTGGTCACTTTGGCCATGCCCATTGGTTTCATCGCCATTTTATTAGGCCCTTTTATTGGAGCCTATATCGGTGAGAAAAGAGCAGGCACTGACGACCATAAGGCTTGGCGTTCAGCCTTCGGTTCGTTTATCGGATTTTTGTGCGGCACAGGCATCAAAGTGATTTATGCTTGTGTGTGTATTTATTTCATTGTCAAAGAATTAATCGCTATTCTATGATAAATTTGGAAGAAAAGGCGCGGCATATTCGCGAGTTGATATTGACCGCTTTGGCGGAGGCTGGCTCGGGACATACGGGCGGCTCTCTCGACTTGGTGGATATTTTCACCGTATTGTATTTCAATCATTTGCGTCACGACCCCAAGCATCCTGAATGGGAGGGCCGCGACAAGGTGGTGCTTTCCATCGGGCATACGGCACCAGTGCTCTATGCGACCTTGGCTGCTGCGGGTTATTTCCCTGAAGAGGAGATGCTGACTTTGCGGAAGTTGGGTAGCCGACTGCAAGGGCATCCGAGCTATGAATTTCGTTTGCCGGGACTGGAAACCTGTTCTGGTAGTTTGGGACAAGGTCTCGGTGTGGCATTGGGCATGGCATTGGCGGCCAAAATAGACGGCATGCCAAACCGTGTCTTTTGCATCATGGGCGACGGCGAGCAGCAGGAGGGGAGTGTTTGGGAAACAGCCATGGCAGCGACTCATCACAAGGTAGACAATCTCTGCGCCATCATTGACCGTAATCGTTTGCAAATCGATGGCGGAACGGAGAAAGTAATGGCCATCGACCCGTTGCGCGACAAATGGGCCGCATTTGGGTGGCATACGATCGAGATTGATGGACACGACATGAGTCAAATCAAGATGGCATTGGAATTGGCTGATAAGGAAGAGGGTAGACCAACGGTTATCATTGCCGACACCATTATGGGCAAGGGCGTGAAGAGCATTGAAGACAACAACCAATGGCATGGTAAGGTGTCGAGTAAGGAACTATTAAAAGTGTTTATTGAAGAACTTAATAATTGAAGTCGGCGTTTCGACAGGCTCAACGACCTTCGCTTTTTGAGGTGCTAAGGCTTCTGAGCCAGTCTAAGGGCCGCAACTAAGCTTATGAATTACACGAACAAAGGAAACAAACCCACAAAATCAGGTTTCGGCGAGGGCGTTCTTGCTGCGGCTCAAAAAGATAATAGGGTAGTCGGTTTGGGTGCCGACATCACCAACTCGGTGGGAATGAATCTTTTTGCAGAGGCTTTCCCTGAAAGGTTTTTCTCCATGGGTATTGCCGAGCAGGATGCTGTGGCAACGGCGGCTGGATTGGCGTTGAGCGGAAAGATTCCAGTATTCAGTACATATGGTGTGTTTGCAGCCCACCGTGCCAACGACCAGATTCGTATCTCGGTGTGTTACAATAATGTGCATGTTGTCATCGGAGGTGCTCATGCAGGAGTGTCGGTAGGTCCTGATGGGGCCACGCACCAAGCTTTGGAAGATATTGCCGTCATGCGTGTGCTCCCTAACATGACGGTTATCTCGCCTTGCGATGCCACACAAGCCAAAATTGCTACCGAAAAGGCTATTCTGGAATGTGAAGGTCCAGTCTATGTGCGTTTTGGGCGTGAGGCGGTGCCGGATTTTACGGATGAGAACCAGGATTTTGAGATCGGGAAGGCCCAACTGATGCGGGATGGAACCGATATTACCGTTGTGGCTACGGGTCATGAGGTTTGGGAATGCCTCAAAGCGGCACACCTGCTGAAGCAAATGGGTGTATCTGTTCGTGTTATTAATATGCATACTATCAAGCCTTTGGATGGCAAAATCTTGGAAAAAGCTGCTGATGAGACCCGTATGATTTTCACGGTGGAAGAGCATCAAATTGCAGGTGGACTGGGGAGTGCAGTGGCAGAATACCTTTCCGAAAACCATCCCATCAGGGTGCATCGTATTGGTATGAACGACCAATTTGGAGAGTCGGGCCAGCCTGCAACCTTGATGCACAAGTTCGGATTGGACGCTGCTGGCATTGTTCAGCGTATCCTCAAGGATGTATCCAAGGCCGACCTCAGCTTGTTTATCCCTGAGATGGGGAAACCTTTTTCAACATATCCTAAATGTTTGTATAATAGCAAGATACTTTATAATGGCTATGATTATCATAAGGATGAGACTTTCAAATCCTGTTTCGACACTAAGGTGTATGACCATTACATCAGTTACGGAAAGCGTGGACATGGTGTACGCGAGACTCTAGCAAGGGCGTTGCATGATCATTTTATCACTCATTTCTTGTATCGTCTCTTGGATCACTATGATGAAAAGATGGTGATTGGTGTCATGGGCGGTCATGCCAAGCGGCGCGATGACGCGCAATACCGTCAAATCGTGTACCTGAGCAAGAAGCTCACTGAGATGGGTCGCTTGATGGTCACGGGCGGTGGGCCTGGTGCCATGGAGGCAGCGCATCTCGGCGCTTACATGGCGGGGCGTCCCGACAGTGAGGTGGAGGAGGCTTTGCTCATTCTCTCTTCAGCGCCAACGTACAAAGACGAAGGTTGGTTGCGTCGGTCCTTTGAAGTAATGGAACTTTTCCCACTGACATCGGAGTATCGCAGTCTGGCCATACCCACTTGGTATTATGGTCATGAGCCGTCAACGCCGTTTGCTACCGACATCGCCAAATACTTCGACAACAGTATTCGCGAGGATGGTATCGTCACGGTGGCCAAGGGCGGCATCATTTATACGCCGGGAAGTGCAGGTACCATGCAGGAAATCTTCCAAGATGCAGGACAAAACCATTATGAGAGTGTAGGTTATGCTAGTCCGATGATCTTCATGGGCAAGGAATATTACACGAAATACATGCCTGCCTATACGATGCTCAAGGACTTAAGCGATCGTGGCGTCTTCAAGAACCTGTTGCTGACGATTTCCGATGACAACGATGAGATTATCGAGGCGATTGTGAGGTTTAGGGAGGGGAAGTAGGGAAGATTATTCCACCAGTACCACATCGTTTTCTCCACAAGGCATGAAAACGGAATCGTTGAGCATTATAAGGTCTGCCTTGATTTTGTATGCCTTTTGTTGTTTCTCCAAGGGGATAAACAACGATACTATTCCATTTTCGTCAGAAAAGGCATCAAATCCATTTATGTCAACCTTTACTTGTGATAAGGTTTTTTCTTCATTGATGTTCCACAACTTAAAACGGATGTCGCCATAAACAGCAGGGTCTCTGAATAGGTCCAAAGTCAGGTTTGGGGATAGAGCAACAACCGTGTCGGTATTGAGCCAATTTGGACATGTCAAAGTGATTTGAACATTTTGGTTCAAAAACCGGTGAGGGATATTGGTAAAAATGCAGTTGCCGTCCAAAGAGGGAATAGTGTCGGTTTTGGATTCGTTATCCAAGGTCAGTGTGACAATGGCGTTGTGCAATGGTGGAAGCTGTGCATTATGGGGAGATGCTTCGTTTAAATGCACTTCTGCGTCAAAGGGTTGGCTGTTTCGCCAAACAATAACCAGAGCAGCGATAACCGCAATGCTCCCTAAACTCCATGCGATAATCTTGCGAATGAGTTGTCGCTTATGTCGTTGCCAAATAGCATCAAACTCCACGCCAAGCAATTTGGAGACCAATTGCACATAAGCTCGTTCCCGGTTGAGCCATGGTCTGCGGTAAATCTTTTCATTGATGTTGGCGCCAAGGATTTCGGGAAGTCCCAACTTGTCGATGACAGGGTTAAAGCATTCCGTATCGGGATTGCCACTGTGAGGAGAACCTTCCACGATGAAAAAGTGGATATTGTTGGTCCGTCCTAAGTTGTAGAAGAACTCGATTTCCTTGCCTACCCATTCCGATTTGGCTGAGTTGGGTGAACAGATGACGATGAGGTGTTGCGATGCTTTCAGCCGTTCTTGCAACTCGTTGGACAAGCCTCCAGGTTGAATGTCGGTTGGGGCGAAGAACACAGGCTTGATAGGTTTTCGTTCCCAACCATGCTCGCTACACAGCGTGGAGGGCAGTTTGTAGTGCTCCAGCTTCTTCTGTAACTTTTTGCCCCAAGCGGTGTCCTTCGAGTTGTAACTGATGAAGGCAAAGTATTTATATTGTGGCTCCATGTCGAATTTTCATTAAGTTGTTGTTACACAAGTCATTCTTTGAGTATTTTCTTGATGCGTTTTACCTCATCTTGGTGCTCCTTGGGGATGAGATTCGCTTTGTTAAGACCATTCAACAATTGATTGAAGTCATTTTTGAGCGTGCCTTTATTGTTACGACACAATTTTTCGGCCTCTTCGTATTTCCCTTGAATCAAAAGTGAAGCGGCAAGAGTTGGAATAATTTCTTTAATGAATGGGTTTACCGACAGAATCTCTTTGGCGTATTGCTCCGATTTTTCAGGTTGGTTTTTATACAAGCCGATAACGGATTGGTATTTCAACGCAAGCAGATAGAATTCTATTTGCTCATATCTGTCGCTGAAAAGAGGGTTGACGTAATCTATGTCTTGATAGTGTTTTTTCATTAGAGGCAGGAGATCTTCTAGAGTTATATAAGCCTTGTCCGTGTCAAAAGCCATATAAAGATAGGCGAGCGTTATCAAAGCCATCTCGTATTGCTCTTCATACATAGGACCAAGTGAAATGTTTTGTTTATAGATTTTTGTTCCCTCGTCAATATAACCAATCGCTTCAACTAATAATGCCATCTCTTTATTATTTTTATTGGTTTTGTTGTCTATTTTATTGAAATCAATGGAATTGACCATTCGCGTTCCTAATGTGACGAGTGCGCTGGCGAGATACGGCTCGTAGAAACGCGGTTTTGTTTCGGCAAGTCGACGATAGATGTTTATGGCGTTTTTGGATACTTCCTTGCATTTTTCGCTTCTTTTGGTCTCGTCATAAAGGGCTGCCATCTTTGTCAATACTTCCGCTACGGCATATTCATAGTCAGGATTGTTGTTGGACACCTTAATGCTGTATTTATATGCATCCGTAAAACAGTCCTCGCTCTTCTTGTATTGTTTTAAGGTAAGGTTTAGCTCGCCAAGGATATTCAAGGCATGACTTAACCGATAAATGAATTGGTCGGACGGGTTGTTCTCATCTACACGGCGTAGTATTTCCACGGCTTCTTCCAAGATACGTTTGCTTTCCTCATATCGCTCTGTGGCAAGATATTGTTCGCCAAGGTTAATCATCATGACGGCAAGACTTTGCTCAACGTAAGGATAGGTTTCGGCCAACCGCCGTTGTATTTCCACAGCTTCATTTAGGGCGTTTTCTGCTGCAGGGTTTTTCTCCTTATGGTTATGGTCTGCCGCTTGCAATTGGGAACCTAAGCCATAAAGTGCGTATGAAAGGTCATATTCTCGGTTCTCACTGCGGAAGATGTTTACAGCTCTTGAGAAATAGACTATTGATTTTTGGTACAATAAGTGACTGGAAAAGAATGTAGCAGCATCGATTTGCCATCTTCCGTTGGTAGTGTCGAGTTCCGCTCTTGTTTCAATGTAATATTGCGCTTTTTCATCGTCAAGTGTTGCCAACGCGATGGTGTAAAGCTGATAAAGGTATTCTGCATCTTTCTGCTGTTGTTTTTGAATAGCAGCCATGTCTTCATTGGCCTTTTTTAGCATGCCTTTGGCTTGAGCGATTTGTCGATCAATTTTGGCAAGAGCGTCTTTGTTGCGCTTGAGCACGTCGAGAGGGTCAAAAAGAAGGTTGATGAGCGAGTCGGCACGCTCAAGGTCGCCATTCTCAATACAGAGATTGATTTCTTTGTCTTTTTCATCTAGTCCGTCATAATCGGTATGGGCAAAATGTTCGGCAAGGCCGTCGATGAGCGACTGATAATTTTCGAACTTGCTTAGTAGTTTTTTCTGCTCTTCTTGATATTGCTCGATAGAAATCGAATTGCTGTTGATTTGGTTTTCCAGTTGCTGTAATTTGGCGGTGTAGTTTTTTTCCGCAACTTTGAAGGCGTTGTTTTCGATACGTTGTTTGTCGGCTTGCAGTTGTAGGGATGAAACCATGACAATCGTTAGCGGCACTTTGTCGGAAAAAGCATTTGGCTGTCCTATTAAGTTTGTCTCGTTCAGCTCGTATCCTGGTTTTTGCACTTGCTGAAGGGTGTATGCGTCACCGTTTTTTAAACCGGGCAACAGTAAAGAAAATGTACCGTCATTATCACTTAAAACGGGATTGTGCTCTCCTTTTACTCTGATGGATACTCCAGCAAGGGCTTCTCCTTTTTTTTCGGGACGGCCTAATGTCTTCACATAACCTTTTTGGGTCTGAGCCAACAAAGGCTGGGAAGAAAGCGATAGCAGTAATAGTATAATGTAAATCAGTTTTTTCATGGTTTTATAGTATTGATGGTTTGTATTATTTCTGAAGTTTCTACACTTTCTTCTCCGTATAGGATTTTCTTGATTTCCAAAGCTTTCTCCAGACAATCAATGGCTCGTTGCTGTTGGCCCGAGAGTAGGTATTCTCTTGAGAGGTTCTCGCACAAGGCTGTCACTTTCTTTGCGTATTCGATGTCTTGTAGAATGGCTTCCTTGTCAGCATTGGCTTTGTCGATGATGCTTTGTGCAAAGGCAATCCTTTCCTGTATCTCCTGCTTTGCGGCTCGGTTTCGTTCAACGACAGTCTCAGGGTCAAACACCGTATGGATGAGCGAATCGGCTTTATCGAGTTCGCCATTCTCAATGCAAATGTTAATCTGGATGTCGATGGAGTCTAATTGATCATAATCAGTTCGTGCGTAACGGTCGGCCATTTCGGAAATCAGTGACAAATACTGCTCGTATTTATTCTGCAGCCCCAATAATTCTTCCTGGTATTTTTCGGCGGAAATTTCTTTCTCGTGCTGCTGTTTTTCAAGTTTTGACAACTTTTTCTGATAGTTTTCTTCAGCCACACGATAAGCATTGTCTTCGATACGTTTTTTGTCTGCTGCCAGTTGTTGACAATCCACCATTTGTATGATGATAGGTACGCGAGAGGAACAAACATGTTGGCGGCCAACCAACCCTTTGTCTTTTAGTTCATATCCGCTTTTTTTAATGCGTAAGAATTCTATAGGATCGCCATCGTTTTTATTGGGTATGGAAATGTTGAACTCACCTGTGGTGTCGCTGATTACAGGGTTGACCATCCCTTTTGCCTGAATCATCACATTGCTTAAGTTAATGCCTGGCTTTCCCGGACGCCCTATGGTTTTCACATAGCCCTTCTGCGTTTGGGCAGTAGCCATGAGGCTAAGTAATGTGACGCAGATAAGCAGAAGTTTCTTCATAGGGAAGGTGTTTGTCAATTGGATTTCAAATATCCAACCAAGATTATGAATAGTTTTTTAAGATTCCAGGTATGGCTAGCATCAAAAAGCTGTCGTATTTCATGTCGAAGGGGTTGATGCGGCGCAATTCAGCAAAGGAGCACACGTCGATATGGACGGGATCGCGAGGGTCCTTTTTCAATTGGTTGCGATACCGTCTTTTTTCGTCTCCGAACAAACACTCATCTTTCATGCGCTCTCTTTCGTCTAAAGGTCTGAAACCCATGATGAGCTTTTCAACTACCCATCTGGCATGTTCGCTCTTTGACAGTGCTTCGACGCATTCTTTCCACGCTTCTTTCTCGGTCTTGCCCTGAGTCTGGGCATACCGTTTCACCCCAGCTGCCCTCGACTCAAAACAGTCGGAGCAGAAAATGCTCGACAAACCATTTCTGACAGTAGTTAAGTCGGATTCCCATGTCTTTTCGTCAACCAATTGGCTCATAGGCTTTCTTATAAGGCTGCGTTGGAAGACGTTAAGGGCCATGGCGTATCGTTCAAAGTTATGGATGTCTTCAGCGGGTAGATTGTCGATCCACGACCCTAAAGAATACATTCTTTGGGACAAGACGGCCTTGCGAGTATCGATACTGTAGATGTCTCCTTCGCTTTTGTTGCTGAGGAATGCTTTTATGTCGTCTTCTGACATCATAATGGTTTCAACAGAGTCGCTATCTTGCCATGTTTCCACTATTTGAAGTTCAATGTCAGTGTAAGAGTCCGTATTCATCGGCGTTGACCCGTTGACTGAAAGCTTGGAATAGGTCGGAAGGTTGCATAGATATTCTTCTTTTCCCAACTCCTCAACGATTTGCCTGTCCCTGCTTACGATGGTGATTATGGTTCTGTTAGGCTGAGTTTCGTCGAAATTAGCAAAGTGGGCCAATAATGCCACATGTCGGACGACTGAGAGCATCAAAGGACTATCGTTAGTGACCACTACCTGTAAGTGCTCTTTTGACCCTTGACCGATGGCTACATTCTTCAGCTTTTCAAGGACGTATGCACGCGCAACATACCAGTTTTTGATTGTTTCTTCCGAAAACCTGTCGCCATTTTTCCGCCTCAAATACTCAAAAGGCTTTTCTTTGCAGAAACGATTGCTCATGATGCGGTCTCCTTTCTTTTTGTTACCTCGTTGTTGGCCAGGCAGTCCATGCAACTGTGGATGTCATAACTTGACGGATTTTGGTAGAGTCTGAGTCCGAACCAATCTAGCGATTCCACAATGTGTTCTATGATTAGCGATTGCTGCCATTCAAAAGCAGTGACACTAGTGTCCAGAATGAATGCATACACTTGTAGAGGCAGCCCTGTCTCTTTTTGCTCCATCCAGCGCACTACTAGACGAGGAAGTTGCGACACATGTGGGTTGTTCATCATCCAGTGATATACGTAAAGCCTAAACAGGTGGGCATTGAGGACGCCTTCTTTGATTTCCTCTTCGGGAACAAGATGTCGCATCTCCTCTTCGTGTTTCAGTTGTTCGGCCTCATCTGTGGAGATGGGATGAATTTTGCTTGTGTCTAGGATAAAGGCCTTTTCCATCAGTCGTCCGTAGGTTTTTCCATCCGACATCTTTTGGAGGTTGACAAAATGGTCAGATTGCAGCACACTGGTAGGAATGGATGAGGTGGTTGTATCCCAATTGTAGACAGTGACCGTCGTCAGAGTGATGCGCTTCACTTCGCCATCGACGTTATATTTAGGCACCTGAATCCAATCGTCAATGCTTAGCAAGTGGTTCAGTCGCACGTGAAGGAACGCTACCACGCCTTTCAGGGTGTCTTGGAAGACCCAGCCGAGCATGGTGCCCACAATGCCTATAGCCAAGAAATAACGGGAGTCTTTTTGGATATTGAAGATGAGAAGGAATCCGATAATCCACAATACAGCGACTAAGATAATGGAGATTTGGCACCATGTAATGCCGCTTTCTTTTTTGCGTAGAATGAAGATGTCCGTCAGTTTGTTGCAAACCGAAATGATAGTGCACATGAACAAGGTCAGTGCCAATATTTGAAACCAAGACGCTTCAACGGTCTTGGTGAAGACTCCGCAGCACAACGGAACCAAACACAACGCCAACAGAAGTGTCAGAAAGATGATCGGCTTCAGCCAGAAATGAAGACTCAAACTTCTCGGTTCCGAGTTGCTCTTTTTTCCCATAGGCGTTTATTGTGTTTGTTTTTCCATGTTATCGTTACTTAACTATGCATCGGCTTCAGCAAATCATTCACCGTCTTCACAGGGTTGAAGGTCTCGATGGGCACTTCGACAAAGATGGTGATCCAGTCGGCCATGGCGCCGTTCCAAAGGCCGGGTAGTTCGAGGGCTTTCAGTTCGCGGCCGTCCTTCGACTTGTTGGAGATGAAGCCTGTGTTGGCATCCACGTAGTCGGTCAGGCAGAAGGCCTCGCCCTTGTAGTTCCAACAGCCGCACACGAGGTCGACGGGGTTGAAGTGCGTCGAGCCTTGGAAGATGGCCTCCTGTTGGGCGTTCTTGTGGTCGATTTGCGACGACTCGATGATTTGCAGCGACACCTCATCGTCCAGGTTCTTCACCCAGAAGGGACCGCCGCCGGGCTCGCCTTCGTTCTTCACCATGCCACAGATGCGCATCGGTCGGTTGAGCTTATTGTACAGATAGTCAATCTTCTCGATGTCATTGTAACCGTTCACGAAGTCGGGGATGTCAATCATCAAATCTTCTTTGGCGAAACTATAGACTTCGGCCAACTCTTCTGCCGAAACGGCACCTTGGTCGAGCATCTCAAGGTACTCAAAGGTGCGCTGCTGCAGGTGGAGGAGGAGACCCGCCAATACCTTTTTATAAACGATGGTTGTTTCCGCTTTGGTCTCGGGCACGATGTTGTCGATGTTCTTGATGAAGACGATTTCCTCGCCGAGGTCGTTGAGGTTTTCGATGAGTGCGCCATGGCCGCCGGGACGGAATAGAATCTTGCCGTTGGCCTCTCGGAACAAGTTTCCTTCAGCGTCGATGGCAACCGTGTCGGTGGAAGGCTTCTGGCAGGAATAGGTGATGTCGTAGCGCACGCCGTATTTCTTTTCGTAATCGGCTTTCAGCGCGTTTACGGTCTTCTTGAAAGGCTCTTCATGCTCGGGCGAGACGGTGAAGTGCAGCTTGGCCACGCCTTCGTTGTCGGTGGCATAGCGGGCGGCCTCTACCAGATGCTCTTCCAAGGCAAGGCGGTTGAAAGTGGGGTAGTGGTGGAACTTCAGCAGGGCTTTGGGCAGCTTACCGTAGTTCAATCCGTCTTCGAGGAGCAGGGCTTTCACGACGTCTACCTTGCGGCCTTGTTGAAGCAGGCTGTCGATGTCGGCACCATTGAGGCGTTTCGCGGCGGCGTTGAGGTCGTCAAAGAAGGCGAAGTTGTGGATGTGGGCGAAGAAAATCTCCGTGAATTTGGTCTCTTCGGCAGTCTCGACGAAAGCGAAAAGGTCTTTGAACATACGCGAGGCCGCACCTGAGGCGGGCACAAACTTCGTAAACTGGTAGAACTCCTTGTCGGCGTCGAAGACGGCAGTCATCATGTTCACCTTTTCTTCATCCATACGCAGGATGCCGTCGCCGAGGGTGGCGGGGCGCATCAGTTGGACGTATTGTGTGCCTCTTTTCAGTTGGGCGACTTGGTTTATTACTTGATTTTCAGTGATGTTTCTTTCTGAAAGCT
>CAMYXV010000007.1 GCA_947303055.1 uncultured Bacteroidales bacterium | reverse complement strand
TCTTTTCTTGCCGCAACGGATCAGTTCAGCATGACCGGCATGAGCAACATGAGCAGGTCTTCTGCTTCGTTCTCATTGTCAACGGGAGTGATGATACCAGCACGATTCGGAGCCGACATATCAATCTTGATTGTCTCGGAATCGAAGTTGGCCAGCATCTCCTGCAAGAAGCGTGAGTTGAAGCCAATTTCCATGTCGTCGCCTTCGTAGCTGCAGGTGAGGCGTTCCTTAGCTTCGTTGTAGAAGTCAATGTCCTCGGCGGTCAGCGTGAGTTCTTGTCCCGCGATGCGGAAACGCACCTGATGGGTGGCTTTGCTGGAGAACACAGCCACACGACGAATAGCCGACAGGAAGGTCTGACGGTCAATGGTCAGGTGATTAGGGTTCTGCTTCGGGATGACGGCGTCGTAGTTGGGATAGCGGCCTTCGATGAGGCGACAGATCAGCATGTAGTCGCCAAACGTAAACGAAGCATTGGTCTTGTTGAACTCGATGCGTACGGGCTCGTCAGCCAAGGTAGCCAATATGCTCTTCAACTGGTTGATGGGTTTCTTGGGCATGATGAACGAGGCCACCACGTCCGATTTCACGTCCATTCTTCTGTAACGCACCAGCTTATGGGCATCAGTGGCGACAAAAGTCAGGAAGTTTTCAGTCATCTCCATCAGCACACCTGACATGATGGGACGAATCTCGTCCATTCCCGTGGCAAAGACGGTCTTCTCAAAACCTTTGGCCAGCACGTCGGCAGGAATCTCCCAAACGGAAGTATCAGCCATGGCAGGCAGTTGCGGGAACTCGTCGCTCTTGTGACCAGCGAGTTTGTAACGACCTTCACCGGCAATCAGCTCGACTGCCAAAGTGCTGTTGTCGACCGAAACCGTAATCGGCACATCGGGGAAGTTCTTCATGATTTCCAAGAGCAGACGGGCAGGAATCGTCACTTCGCCCGTGCCATCCACCATATCAGGAATAAGGCTGACCGTCATGGTCACGTCAAGGTCTGACGAGGTAATCTTCAGTTGGTTCTCGTCCAAATGGAACAAGAAGTCGTCCAAGATGGGCAAGGTATTTTTCGAGCCAATGACGCCACTCAGGGCTTGCAGGCTCTTCAACAGTTTGAGGCTTGATACTATGAATTTCATATAGTTAGGTATTTATTTATCTTTCAATTTTGAAGTTGTAAAAATACAAATAATTGGAACATCAAGGGCATTTCATCGAAAAAAAACTCAAATTTTAGAAACTCCCGATGCTCAAGCCCGCATATTTCAGTCGGTTCAGAAAGTCGAGCATCGACTCATACGGCACCGCAACATATTGGAATTGTTTGTCATCCTTAGTACGCGTACGGCTCTTCTCTTTCGTATCAGCCAATCGTTGGTTGATGTCGGAGAAGGTGCAATGCACTTGGAACTGTCCGTCACCTGTGTTGTAGTTAATGTAGGTTTGGAACATGTCGTTTTGGAAATAATAAGTGATATTACCCAAACGGCGGTCGAACATCACACAGCCATCTACATATTTGTTGACAATATGGTTTCCAAAATTGCCCAAACCTATCTTCCCTACGGAAACAAAAGCGTGGAGGTTGTCATTCCACACCATTTTCAAATCCGGAATCACAATCGTATTACTGTAGAAATCAGAAGATTCCATCTGCGGATAACCGCCTGCCAACTCCATGTTCATGCGCAGTTCCTCGGTCTTTTCTGCTGAATTTTCCGAGCGGAAATAGGGTAAGTAATTGGTCTGTGTCAGGTCAATTGACATGCCCACCGCATTGGCAAAGACTTCGGCCATGTCTTCCAAAGCCTTATCATCAAAAACGGGGGCGTTGAAGACGTTGAGACCTTGCAAGGTAAGACTGTCATTGGGATATTGCGTATAGTCACCGTGTACGATGAATTTGGCCAAAGGCGTTTCAAAGCCCAAGTCCGTCGTGCCATGGCCGTCGATGACACCTCGCGAATCGAGTTCAAGGCGGGCATCGAACTGCGTCGTGTCGGTCACCACAAACAACAGGCTGTCGGCATCAAACCACAAGACACCGTTGATCGGAGCAGCCTCATCAAGTTCCTTCCTGCCCTCTTTTGGTGTGAGGAACGACCCGAAATAGCCGCCATCGATGGCCAGCTCATAATAGAGGCCGTTTGTCATCCTTGGATCTTTCTCGCGGATACGTTCCATATCGATGGGAACGCGAATGAATGTGGGGTCGACATGGGTGGCAGAGGCAAACCAATGGTTAAGGGCAGCGATGGTGTCTTGCGCCGTCTCGACAAGGGTCCCTGAGCCTGTCGAAGGGCCCTGTTCATCTATTATCTCATTCGTTTCATCAAGAACAACGTCCTCTTCCAAATTCGTAGAATCTGTCGGCGTTTCGACAGGCTCAACGACCTCAGGCTCTTCAAACGCCAACATGGCAAACAAACCGTCAAAATAACCCAACTCTTCGGTGGCATCCAAAATCAGTCGCCCTTGGAAACCAAATTGCGTATTCAGCTTGAACTCCGACGTGTCGGCAATATGAGCATAGCCATGCGTAATGCCCTCTATGGGAACGATAGTATCCATCCGAATCGGGGTACTGGCTCCCTCAGAATTGGTGTAGTCCCATGTGCCTTGTGCATCATAATAGTTGCGACTATGAATGTTCACCACCGCATTTTTATAAAGGTGGAATTGATTTAAGGTGTCAGCCAAAAGGTCGCCGTTGACAGGCTCAAGCTTCGACTCCGCATTAATGTCCACATCGTGCATATACGGGAACACCGCCGCATCAGCCACGCGGATAATCTTCACGTCATGGGCATGGATGACATAGTTGGTCATGTCGTATTCTGCACTCATGCTATAGAACTGCAGAGAGTCTTGCTCGGGCACCAAGGAGATAAACTTGGAGGCGTTGTTATGCACGGCAAGCAGTTCTTCATGAGTGGTGGCAGTGGCATAGTCACCGAAAGACTCCACTGGATTGTACAGGTGCAAGCTGTTGGTGGCCATGTCCCATTCGGCTTCCTTCAAAGAACAGATGTATTGGTTCATCGGGAAGTCGAGGTTACTATTCTGGTCGAGATAGTCGTATTTCACCTTTTGTGCATCAAAGTCGACATTGGCACGGTAGTTGGTCGCTGCAAAAGCAATGTTAGCTGTGTCGGCGGAATACAAAAGGAAATTGGCCGAATCAGCCACAAAAGTCGTGGCATCCAAAGCGAAATGGTCGGAATCGAACTCAGTCAGGCCAAAGCGCAACTTACCGTCAGCCGAATAACCATCGGGTGAAAGGGCCGTCTTGCCCGAGAAGTAGGTGTCGCCATACATGCAGATGGGTTTGTCGATGGTCTCCGTGGTCAATTCAGGTTTCTGAATGTCCCATTTCAGCCGAAGTGCATCAGCCGAAGCCATGGGGAAACCCGTGCCATCCTCTAAAGGCACCATCTTGAAATGATTGGTGATGGCTGTGACTGAGTCCAAATAGAACATAAACTGATCGGATTTGAATTCAGCGGTCTGATAGTCAAGCATACCTTCGCCAAAGAAGCCGCTTCCCGAGAGGAAGACTTTGTTGTGGAACCGGCCTAAATCGCCATACAAAGGATAGGATGCTGTTTCGTCTTCTCCAATTTGGTGAACAAAGCCCAATGAATAATCGTCCATGACCACCAGCGGCTGCTCGATGTTGGGCATGATGCCGCCCGAGACCAACTCGCCATCGAAACGCACTTTTTTCATTGTGAGGTCGTTCAAACTATCAATGACAAAAGGATACACGCTGTAATAGAACTTGCCATCCAAGTCCTCGGCAGTCATCACCGAATCGACGCTACCTGGATTGAACACACCTCCATTGATTTTTCTATAGAACTTAAAACCTTCTGCATCGCTGTGGAAGATTGGATAATCAGGGGTCTCATAACGGCTTGCCTTGTTGTCGCCATGGTCAATATCCAAACGTCCCTTCAACTTCTCCAAAGTACCATCGACAGGGATGATATGGTTGTCGTGACGAGCATAAAAACGCAGCGAATCCACCTTTTCCATTTTGATGGAGAAGTCTTCATAATTGAACTCGCTGTCTTTAGTGAAGAATTCGAACATTCCCGCCAAGATTCCGCCAGAAAATGTGAAATTCTGATTTTTTGTGAAGGTAACACGGCCCAAATCGGGCACGATGACCACTCGTTTGCGGTCGCTCAGCGAAATGGCCGGACCATCAAAACCATCAATCTGACTCGTGATGCCATACACAAGCAAATCACTAGTATTCAAGTCAATACGAATATTAGGTTGACGGTTTGTCGTGACCGTATGCAACTTGATGATATCGTAGTCAATCGTCTCGCGGAAGGAATCCACTACATCGAAGAAACGCGGGAGGGCTACGGCCCATTTGGTTTCAGTATCATATTCCACATAGCCTTCGGCTTGCAGTCGGAGCATGAGCGAAATCACCTGCTCGATAGGATAACCCAGATAAGAAGCCAAGTCGCCCACGGCAAACTTCACCTGTCGGTCCACATTGTCGAAACCCTTCAGGAACTTCTCGATGCGAATCATGGGATGTGCAGCGTCATATCCTTGCAACCGCTTGAAATCTTCGTGACGGAAATAATTCACCGACACCACATCACCTTCACTTACCGGATTGACGCCTTCCATCCTTCTGAAATCCACTTGGTTGCCATCGATATCCCAATACATGGCCTCCAAGAAGATGTCAAGACCGTGATAATAATCATGGAAAGGCCCGTCGCCGAAGTCTTTTTCGGAACGGTAAATCATCATCTTTCTGGTCTTGTTGTCGTAACGGAAGCCCAAACCATTGTGATAGAGGGAATCCATTCCGGTGCCCAACGAGTCAATCAGATAAAGGCGCATGGCTGCATGATCGGACACTAGCAACTCGTCCATTGACATCGTCAAGCGCTTAGCTTGCACTCTGACCACTTCCCTTCCCCCTTGACGGAAACGGAAAACTGCCTTATTCCGCACGCCGCCAAACACTTCCACCTGATTGCCCATCATGCCGATGCCGCCTTCAAAATCGATGTTTCGCATGAAGTCGGGAATAGCATAATCGGACCGATACGACTTCACTCGAGGGAACATCGTCTTTTCATCGGGCGTGTTCACCAAAACCTTATCCTCATAGCGGCAAAGAATATCCTGATCGAAATGAACGCGTTCGTGAAAAACTACCGAATCAATGGCATATTCTGAACGGCTCATGTCAAGTTCATAAAAATCGGGCAACGTAACATAGACCTTTTCAGGAGAAATGTCAAAACGCGACCAATCGGCGGTGCCGCCCATGCCCTCCCAACGGTTGCCGTCCAAGTAATACACGCCCTTGGTATTTTTGAGCACCGACTCGTCGTTTTGCGACACCAACGCCAAAGTGCCTTCGACGGACAGTTCAAACTTTTCCGTAGAGGGGAAACTCCATAAGGCATCACGTAATGTCCATTTAGAATTGCCTTTTGCCGATAAAACCTTGTCAACAAAGATGTTATGGCACGAAGACAGATACTTGTCCACACCATTCAACGATTTTTGCGTCTTGGCATCCGTAAAACTCAGCCAGTTGTTCACATCCTTGTGCGTCAACCCCGCGGTAGGAATCCTTTGCACGACCTCAATGTAATTGAAGATGTTGGCATAGGCCTTGCCCCCACTTTTGGCGTGCAGCAATTCGCAAAGCCGCATGACCATTCCAGCTTCCTGATTGTCGTAATAGCTATCCCAAACTCCTCGGAAATTCTGCATCATCACAGCTGCCTCGTCACGGTCCTGTTTCGAGGTTGAGGAGTTCAAGTAGGCAGACAATTGGTCATAAAAGGCATTCTTTTCGGCAGGAAAAAACGCCTGCGCAAAAGTCGAAGCGACACCTAAACAGAGCGTACAAACGGCAATAAGGATTCCTTTTTTCATTCCTTCTAATCGGTTATATAACAATTATTTACAAAACTCAGCAGCCACCCAGTTGTTGCGACTCAAGTGGCGGCAATAGTGCAAGCCAAGGCGTTCGGCCTCTTCACGGATGCTCGACAAATCCTCGGTGTAAAAGCCACTGAAAAAGATGTGAGCATTCGGGTTCATGGCCTCCACATAGTAATGCATGTCGCGTAAAAGGATGTTACGATTGATGTTAGCCAGCACCACATCGTAACGCCCTTTTATTGACAAAGCGTCACCAAGCACGATTTCAATGTCGGAGATGCCGTTCAACTCACAGTTAGTGAATGCATTACGATACGCCCACTCATCATTGTCAATGGCTACAGTACGAGCTGCACCAAGTTTCTTGGCAAGTATGGCCAACACAGCAGTACCGCTACCCATGTCAAGCACCTCTTTTGCTTTGAAGTCGGTCTCCAACATCAACTGAATGATTTGCGCTGTTGTCTCATGATTCGCTGTACCAAACGACATCTTAGGCTCAATGACAAGGTCGAACTCGAAACTCGGGTCAGGCTCATGAAAAGGTGCACGCACGCGGCAACGCTCATTGACCACCACGGGCTGATAGGAAGCCTCCCAAAGCTCGTTCCAGTCCTTGTCGGGCATCTCTTCCACATTCAACAAGTGAACATCCGTAAAAGCGGGGTCAAGCAGAAGATGCTCCACCGCCAAATCATCGCGGCATTCACCTGAGCAATAGGCCTTCAATGCATGTTCCTCATCCATGAAAGAGTCAAAGCCCATCTCAGCCAGCATCGTGGTCAGCATGTCATGCTGGATGTCAGATGACGGAGCAGTAAAAGTGTATTCAAAGGTCTTCATCACTCTTCGCCGATGTGTGAGGCTTGGTTGCAGATGGAGACGAAGTCCTCTGCCTTGAGCGAAGCGCCACCGATAAGGCCGCCGTCGACATCAGGCTGCGAGAACAGCTCGGTAGCATTCTTGGCATTGCAGCTGCCGCCGTAAAGGATGCGGATGTCGTCAGCCGTAGCTTCGTCATAGTGTTCCTTAATCAATGAGCGGATGTAGGCATGCATCTCTTGCGCCTGCTCGGGCGTGGCGGTCTTGCCTGTACCAATGGCCCAAACGGGTTCGTAAGCAATAATGGTGTCGTAGATGGCATCTCCGTCGAGGTGGAACAGGCCTTTCTCCAATTGTTCCTTGACGACCTCAAAATGACGGCCTGCTTCGCGTTCTTCCAGTACCTCACCCACACAATAGATAGGCGACATATTGTTCTCAATCAGGCGGTTAATCTTCTCGGCAAGCACTTCATTGGTTTCACCAAAGTATTTTCTCCTTTCGCTGTGACCGACGATGCAATAGTCCACGTCTATGGATTTCAGCATCTTGGCCGACACTTCGCCCGTGTAAGCCCCCTTCTCATAGGAGCTGCAATTCTGCGCGCCCACATTGAAACGCTGTTCGTCAAACTCATAATCCGTAAGCATCTCAAGGTAAGGAAACGGCGGACAAATGATGACTTCACAATTCAGTTCATCTTGTTCGTCAAGGCGGTCAAGGATTTCGTCGACCAATTCTTCAGCCTCATCGAAAGTGAGGTTCATTTTCCAGTTTCCGGCTACGATTTTGTTTCTCATAGTATTCTCAATTTAAAGATTTAAAATTCAAAGATTTAAGATTTTATTTCAAGATTATCGTCTTGATTTCAAGGTTTGTGCAAAATAAGGCAATTTCGGCGACACCTACAAATAAAAACCGGTTTTATTTCACCCGAATCTTTCTGCCTTTCCAAAGTTTGGTGGTTTTCTTAAACTTATTGAGTTTGCACAAAATGGAGACCGTCGTATAGTTCTCCACCGCGATAGAAGCCAGTGTGTCACCTTTCTTGACCACATAATACTTCTTTCTCTCCCTGAGTTTCGGATAGACCGCTTCAACGATATTTACGGTGAACTTTTCGTCCATACCATCATACGCAGCATCCAACAAGTCCGTCGATATAGAATATGACCTATTGACTGGACGACCTTTGTCCTTTAGGGAATGGGAAAACAGCCAATCGTAAGTCTGCTTGAGATAAAACACACGAGCCAGACGAGAATGGTTTACGCCATCAAGACGATCATATATCAACCTTGTAGTGTCGCCGCAGGAGCGTATGGAGTCGACCACACGGTCGGAACACTTCACCGATACCGATTTATCTGACGTGCCATGGATAATCCAAAGCGGCAAGGTAGACAAGCCGCACAGTTCTTTCCCCGTTGCCCCACCACACATCGCCATGGCTGCCGCCACACGGTCTGGATACTGTGTCGCCACATCCAAGGTTCCATATCCCCCCATGCTCATACCAAGCACATAGAAGCGATTGGTGTCCACCTTGTAATGGTCATCAAGCCAATCATACAAGGCCATCACACGCTGCGGTTCCCATGCAGTCTGCGCTTGAGGCGCGACCACTATCGCATTGATGGCTCTCCCTTTGAACAAGGCATGGATGCTACCATATTGCAGTACCATTTCCAACGAATCGCCACTCAGGCTCTTCCCATGCAAAAACATCACCAATGGCAACTCCTCAGCTTTCTCATAACTATCTGGGAGATAAAGCCAAAAGTCATACCCCTCCTCAACGAAGCCGCGACATGCCATTAACTGCGCAGATGAAGTCAGCGGCAGCACAAGCAGCATCATGATGAGGAAGAGCAGCTTTTTCATGGCGTTTTCAATTATTAAATAAAAAGCAACTTGCAGCGACAAACCTCAACTTGATTTCCCGTCTGGATTTCCGTCTTGACCAAACGCACACAATACTCATTCTCAGCGATTTGCTCTTGATAGAATTTCAGCAGGTCACCTTGGTGGGCCTCGGCAACGTAGGCAATCTCAAAGCGTTTCAGTTGATGATTGCGATACCAGTCAATGTCCCAGAGGTCAAGTACGTGTTCTATGTATTTCACCGAGTTGACATGCCCATTGAGGTCAACATCATTGTAGTTGACACCCAAGGTTCTGACTAATTCAACATTTTCCGACATCTTTACGCGACCGCCCTTTTCGATAGGGCATGGTTTGTCGTCCACAATCCAATTCTTGATGGCGCCATTGTCAATGGAATAGATGTCGGTGGGTTGTCGCGTCTCTGTGTCGATCATCGCCCAAATGGAGCGACCATAACCGTATATGCGGCCATTGCCGTCCGACACGCAGAAATTACGGCTGGTGAAGAAACGCATAGCACTTTCCACCCAAGTCTCAATAATGAAATGGTCATATTGCGAAGGCATCTCGTCCATTTCAATGGCCAGCCGCGACAACACCCAAGAGCGGTTGATGGTCATCAGGTATTTCATCCCGAAGCCACGATCAGTGGAATGGAAATCCGCGGCATTAAGCATCTGGTTGCCCAAATGTCCCAGAAACATCCGTCCTGAGAAGTCGCAGTGGAACGGCTCTGCCATGAATTCGTATTTTCCGATTTTCTGCATTCTGTGTGCTATCTTATCTTTTTGGGTGTTTTCAGCAAAGAACAATCACCTAATAGTGCAAACAATGCGCATGGACAAACAATAGTTTATCGTTTACTGAAAATCAACAAGTTCTACTTCAAATATCAAGTTAGAGAATGGAGTTATGTCATCACCTGCGGCACGGTCTCCGTAACCGAGATAATAAGGAATATAGAGCACGCCCTTCTCGCCTTTCGACATCAATAAAATGCCTTCATCCCAGCCAGGAATGACCTGCCCCACACCAATGGTTATGTCAATCGGCTTGCCTCTATCATAGGACGAATCGAACACCGTACCATCGAGCAGTTTGCCGATATAATGCACCATTACCTGTTGTCCAACCGAAGGTCTCTCGCCATTGCCTTCCTGCGTTCTCACATAATATAGTCCCGACTTTGTCGGTTCCACCTTGATATTATTATTTGCAAGGTATTCCGCGAGCTGTTGGGCGGCAATATTGGTTTCATTCGGGTAGTCAGCTTTCATTTGGGCAACTCTTTTTTCCGTTTCTTTCTTTAGTTTTGCATTAAAGCGCAACGTATACTCACTTTCCGGATAGCAGTCGTTCAATCGCACCTCAAAGCGCATCACGTCTGTCGAATTGAACTCTTCAGGCAAGGCTGGCTGACCGAACAACTTGATGAAAGTAGAGTCAATGTTGACGATGAAAGAGGCGGAATCGCCAACATGCATCATGGCCAAACCCTCAAACAGGTCACCAGCAAATTGTGAAGCAATCATTTGCATCGTGTTTTCCATGCTCGGTACGATTACTACTGTATCATCCACCGTACAACTGAGGTTGACTTCCACTAAATCAGCAATTTGAGGCTGAGCACCCTCACCACACGTGTAGAACTTATAATAAAGTCCGTCCTTCGTTTTTTGATAACCGAAATACGGATCGAAATCCTTACCCGTTTGCGCTGACATGACATTGGCAAGCAGAAGCATTGCTAATAGCATTAGTGTGTTTTTCATTAACTTCATAATATTCAAATTTTTAAAATATTGTTTTCATGGTTATTACTGAACAACTCCCATCCTCACCTCATAACTCAAACCACTCAACTCCTAACTAATCCTCACCCTCGGGTCAATAATCCCATAGATGATGTCCACCACGATATTGACGATAATCAACATGACCGCAATGAGCAGTACCGCGCCCATGATGACCGGGAAATCGTATTTATCCAACGCGTCGACCACCACCACACCGATACCTTTCCAGTCGAAGACATACTCCACGAAGACTGCGCCCGCCAACAGAGAAGCAAACCAGCCCGAAACCGCCGTCACCACGGGGTTCAAGGCATTACGCAAAGCATGGACACAGATGACACGCCAAGGCTTCAGGCCTTTGGCCCGTGCCGTACGCACATAGTCCATCGTCATGGCCTCCAGCAAGGAGGTGCGTGTCAATTCCGTTACTACTGCCAAGGGACGCATACCTAGTGTCAGAGCAGGCAAAATAAGGTTGCGCAAACTGAGGAACTCTCCCCTGCCGTATTCGTCAACGGTATAAAGGCTGCCCGTCATGCCCAAGCCCGTGTAGTGTTCCAACAAGAAGCCGAAAATCCAAGCCATAAGGATAGCGGCGAAGAACGAGGGCAACGACATGCCAATGGTCGTAATGAAAAGCGTCAATTTATTAAGAAACTTGGTGTTGATGACTGCCGTTAGAATGCCTATCACCAAGCCCAACAGCATGGCGATGGAGATGGACACTGCTGCCAATAGCAAGGTATTCGGAAAAGCCTCACCCAAAATGTCGGAGACCTTGCGCTTGCTTTGGTACGACATACGCAGATATGGGCCTTTCAGCACTACAGCGGTCGAACCGAGTGTGGTAATCTTAGCATACCGGCCGATTTTGTCCAGCTTTTGCGTGCCTTGCGAAACATCATAAAACGAAATAGGAGCCAAGTCGTTGAGATAGTCGACATACTGTTTCCCAAGGCTTTGGTTCATGCCCAACTCCTCGCGGATGGCGTTCACCGACTCCTGGTCGGCACGTTGGCCAAGCATCATCTGGGCAGGGTCGCCTGGCAGGATGTTGAAGAGGAAAAACACCAAAGTGGCGACACCCCAAAGCACCGCGATACCATATAGCAACTTCCTGATGACGTAGGCACCCATAGCATCACAAAGCGGTCAATACCTTTTTGAAGTCAACAGCACTCCATTTATCCTTTACCAAACCATTATCCAACCAGATGAGGCCAGGATTGGAACGCACTATCGGCTTGATTTCCAGCTCATCAGCGTAATACACTTCATAGAGGAAATCGTATTTCTTCATCAACTCTTCCACATACTCGGGCTCGTTGGCCACGACCCAAATCACTATATAGCCTCGTTCCCCAGCGGCTTCCGTGATCTCTCGCACCTTATCCCATTCTTTTTCAGTCACTTTTGACAAATCGTGAGAAGTGAACATCAACAGGTTCTCGGTAGCGAGTATGTTCTCCGTCACATCGTTGCCATCGATGTCCAAAGCGGAGAATCCAAGGAAATTGGTGACACCTTCCGCCCTTTGGTCGACAAACTCCCACTGCGACATCCAGACCGAGTCGTTCCATGGATAGTTCGGTGAAAGGTACTCTTGCGTCTCACCAGTAGCTTTGTTCCTGTAGGTCAAATACACCTTGCTATCTTCCGCCGTCTCCATCGTCAATTGCTTGCCTACCTTCCAGTTCATGAAATCGACAACAGGCAGATGGCGATAGTTGTATATCTCGAAGCCAAGGAAAGCCAAAGCGAATGCAATCGCAATAATCCATTGCACACCCTTCTCCAGCTTGTTTTCCAGTTGTTTGTTATTCATGATCAGCGGAATGAGCACCGCATCGATGACGAGGTTCTTGTAAAACGTCTGCCAGTTGCTCATCTTGATGGCTGTGCCGAAGCAGCCGCAGTCGGGCACAAGGTCGTACAAAGCATCAAACAAAGTCGTAATGGTGAAAAACAGCATCAACAAGGTTGCACCGAGCACCGCCAATCGCGGCAAGACTTTTGTTATCAAGCAAATACCCACAATAAACTCGGCCAAAATCATCAGCATGGCCAAAACCAAAGCGAAGTCGTTCAGCCAGGTCATGCCATAGACGGCAAGATAGTCCAGCATTTTGTATTTTGTGCCCAAGGGGTCAACGCCTTTGGTGAAACTGCTGAAGATGAACAAGGCACCCACCAACAGGCGACAAACGGTTAAAGCCGAAACACTATATCTTTTGCTGAACACCAAGGCAACCAGCAGGTTAAGTAGTAGAATGGCCAGGAACCAAAGATGGTAGGCCGGCAAGAAATAAATCCCCACCGCAGAGGCCAATGCCACCAAAATGCTGATCCAAGGAAGTTTCGTATCGTTTCTCTTTCTCATTTCTTATCTTGTTCACTAAGCAATATCAACGCGAATACTGCATAATTAATCATATCGTAATAGTTGGCATCAAGGCCTTCGGAGACAAGGGTTTTGCCATTATGGTCTTCGATGCTCTTGGTACGCAGCACCTTGCTCATGATGAGGTCGGTGATGGAACTGACACGCATGTCGCGCCAGGCCTCGTCGTAGTCGTGGTTCTTGCGCGTCATCAGCTCGTAGGCCTCGTTGGTGACTTTGTCGTACAAGGCGGTAGCCTCCTCTGCACTCAAATCCGGCTGGTCGACCACGCCAAGTTGCAGCTGGATGATACCCATCGCTGCATAGTTGACGATGCCGATGAACTCAGGCTCTATGCCTTCATCCACAAGTTGTTCAGCGGTCGTCTGCAACGTCCTGATTCTCTTCACCTTGATAAAAATCTGGTCCGTGATGGACGGCGTGCGCAAAATGCGCCAAGCCGGGCCGTAGTCCTTCATCTTGTCGACAAACAGCTTGCGGCATTGCGCCAAAACTGCATGAAATTGGGCTTTTGTATCTTTCTTGGGCATGATTTATGTCTTTGGCGGCAAAGATACATAATTTTTCGACACAATCACATTTTACAAAAAACCACCCCCGAAAGGGTGGTTCCATTCGTTTGCCCGTTTGTAGAGACGCGATAATCAACGTCTCTACAAAACCATTATCGCATCATTCCGCAGAACAAACCCTATGACAGGCAATGACGCAGGCCTCAACAGGTATGTCATCCCGACGCTGAGTAAAGCAGGCATTGGAAAGCATGTCATTCCTCGCAGGGATATGTGCGTATGGAATCTATGCTTTCCAAGGCCGTCAATGATGGTCAAGATTCAAATAAGTCTATTCTTTCTGGATTGATAGTATCAATGAGCTCTTCCTTAGAGGCTCTGGTCATATTTTTGATCTCCTTTTCTCTAACAATCGCCTGATCTATCAACCCGAAATCTTCATAATATACCAACTTGTGGCACTTATACCTAGCCGTAAAAGCAGAACCACAACCATCCTTATGCTCTCTAACTCGCCTATCAAGGTTATTGGTAACACCTGTGTATAAGGCTCTGCCATTGGCGCTCTGCATCATATATACCCAATAGGTTTTCATTTGTTACTTCTTTAACCGCCGCACATAGATTCTATTTCTACATCCCGCTGCCCATAGATTCCAGCCCCCGCACATGCCCTTGCAGGAATGACATGGACAGCGGGGCTTTGACATGCGCGGCTGGTTGAATGATTTGCCTACGAAAAACCCGCCGCGCGGGGCCGTGTGGCGCACCCTGTGCGCGCCCCGCCCGACGGCTTTTTCGCCTATGCCTGTCTTGCCCGTAACGGAACAAGGGTTAGTTCTGCCCAGAAGAACGCACTGCTCGGACAGACTGCCCATAGTAGCGGTAGTCGTCGCTCATGCCGCAATAGTCCGAACCGAAGTAGAAGTACCACGCGTCGTACGGGTCGTCCGTGTCGAGCGAACTCGACCAGTAGTACCCGTAGCTCCCTGCAGTGAAGAGACTGCTATTGTTGCGGTAGCCCGCAGCGGGCAGGAAGATACTGTTGCCGTTGGCGGCGGTGAAGAGACGACCGTTCACGCCGTTCTGCTGCGTCCAGGTCACGGTCGTGTTGTTGTAGAGTTCCTCAAACTCCGCCTTGGTGGGCATGCGCCAGCCCTCGCCCCAGTTGGCCGTGGCGGCATCGTCCTCGGGCAACAAGGTGGTCAGGTCGTCGGTGAAGCCGTTGTAGCCGTAGCTGGAGTTTTGGCAGTACTTGGTCATCGTGTTGTAGCTGCCGTTGCAGTACTGGTAGGTGCTCCAGTTGTAGGTGTCCTTCGGCGTGGTCTCGCCCCAGGCGAAGTAGTCGCCGTAAACTTCGGGCGTGTCGGCTCCCACGTTGCAGGTGGCCCACAGCAGGCCGCTCGGCAGGCCGAGGTCGACGTATTCGTGCTCGTCGCCACCGCCAACTGTCACTTCAACAGGGGGGAAACTCTTTATGGTGTTGCGCATCACTTGTGCCGCGTGGCTATCCGGAAGCGATATTTCGCCGACTTGGGTCTCACCGTCGTAAATCTCCACAAGGACACCATTGCACAGCACGCCCACGGGCAACACGGCGTAGAAGTCCGTGGTGTCGGTCGGCGACAAAGTCACGTCGCAGGTCAAGGTGACCAAGTTATTGCCCTCTTTGCCGTAAGGATAAGACTCCAAGCCTGCATCCTCGACCTCGACCATAAACTGGCCGTTCAGCTTAGCGCCTTCAACGTCCATGATGGCGATGCTGCTCACATGTGCGTTGCCATACAGGCGGATGCCCAAGCCGCCGCAGAGGTTCTGGAAATACAGGTTGTCGCCTGTGCCGTAGGCCAGCATGGGATTCGCGCCGTTGGCGAAAGTGCCGGTCTCGGTGAGGTTCTGCACGGTGGACACCCTGAAGGTGGATCTGCCGTCCACATATCTGGCCGTGATGGGATAGACCGCCAAATAAGGCGGCACCATATCGAATTCGCCTGCGTAGGTGAACGTGCCGTTGGTGGTGTTCGCGCCCGACGTCAGGGTGAACACAGCATCCTCGCCGTTGCCGTTGTAGATACGGATCTGGTCGCCGTCCATCCATTTCACCTGGCCTTGGCCGTTCACGGGGTCGAGGTAGGTCCTGTCCTGCGTCCGCGACTCAATGGTGGCGTGGAAGACAGCCTTACCATCGTTGTCCTTGTCCTTGTTGCACGAGACGAGCATCACCATGCCCATCATGAGTGCCATTGCGATTGTCGTAATCTTTCTCATTGTCGTGTCCTCCTCATCATTACGGCCAATCGATTTCGACCATGTTCATGGATTCCGTTCCGCCGCCCATGTTGGTAACGGCACCACCCGAGGCGCAAAGCATGCCCTGGGGCTTGATGGCTATGAGTTCCACCTGTGGAGCCTCATAGTGTTTGTTGGTATTTCTCATTACGTTTTGATTTAGTTGTTAAATTTTGGAAAAATATTAAAAGTGATTGTTTTACAACGTTTTCAGAAACATTGGTGCAAAAATAGGAAAATTTTGATTTGTGCAAGAGTTTTTTTGAAATAAGGAGAAAAAACAAAAGGTATCGAAGAAATCCTTATTTTTGCACAATTAAGCATCACTTTGTTATGTTTCAACTCAAAACGCAAGACAAACCCCTCATTTTCGACCGTCCCGCCCTCATGGGCATCCTCAATGTGACACCCGACTCGTTCTCAGACGGTGGCCGTTACAACCAGATGGACAAGGCTTTACAACATTGCGAGCAGATGATTACCGATGGCGCCGATTTCATCGACATTGGAGGCTGCTCCACAAGACCCAACAACGCCATCGCCGCAGAAAGCGAGGAATTAGAGCGCGTCATCCCCATCTTGAAAGCCATCAGAAAAACCTTCCCGGTAACATTGATTTCCATCGACACGTTCAGGAAAAACATAGCCGAAGCCTGCATCAGCGAAGGTGCCGACCTCATCAACGACATCTCTGGAGGATTGTTTGACGAGGAAATGCTGCCTTACATTGGCCAGAACCACATCCCTTACGTGCTGATGCATTGTGTAGGCACGCCCGAGACCATGCACCAATACACGCTCAGCGGCGACATCCACCAAACTGTGATGGACTTTTTCAGGCAGCAATGTGAAGTTTTAGAGGCCTACGCTGAACAACAAATCATCCTCGACCCAGGCATCGGCTTCGGCAAGAGCCTTGATGCCAATTATCAGTTGCTCAACGACTTGGAACGCTATCGACACCACGGGCTGCCTGTCCTCATCGGTATCTCGAGGAAGTCGTTAATCTTTAAGGTTTTGGGCACTACTCCGCAGGCTGCCGAGAACGGGACGACGGTTTTGAACACCATTGCTCTGCTCAACGGTGCTGACATCCTGCGCGTTCACGACGTGAAAAATGCACGCGAAGCTATCGAATTGGTCGGCACTTTTCGTGAAAGTATCGGAAAAACCTCGTAATTTTGCACCAAATTTAAAACTATGATTGACCTCTTCATTCAATTCCGAGTCTTCGACTTCATCGATATTATCCTGGTGGCCTTGCTCTTCTTCTGGTTCTACCGCATCCTGAAAGGCACCACCGCCATCAGCATCTTCTTGGGCATCGTGGCCATCTTTCTCATTTGGCAACTGGTCAAGTTCTTACAAATGGAGTTGCTGAGTTCCATCCTCGGTGCTTTTGTCAGCGTAGGCTTCATCGCACTCATCATCATCTTCCAGCCTGAAATCCGAAGGTTCCTGTTCACCATCGGCACCCAAGCACAAGAGGGCAAACTAGTGCAACGTTTCAAGTTTCTGAGAATCACCGGAAATGCTGGCCTCGATTTGGATGCCATCACCAAAGCCTGCCAAAACATGTCGGACATCAAGCAAGGCGCGCTCATCCTCATCGCCCGAAAAAACAACCTCGATGACATCGCCTCCACAGGTGTTGTGGTCAATGCCGACATTAGCCACTCACTCATCGAGAACATCTTTTTCAAAAACAGTCCCCTGCATGACGGCGCCATGATTATCCGCAACAACCGTATCACGGCTGCCCGTTGCATCCTTCCCGTGACACAAAAGACCAACATCCCTGGTCATTATGGTCTGCGCCACCGTGCCGCTATCGGCGTGACCGAAGTCAACGACTGCATCGCGCTCGTGGTATCTGAGGAAACGGGCAACATCAGCATGGTGATTAACGGCCAAATCAGCACCGTTAAACCTTTGGAATTGAAGGAAATAATTGAGAAAGAGTTGAAAGTCTAATTACTCCTTTATTTCGATAAAGTAATCATCCTCATCCGAATAGAGCAACTGCTTCTTATACGGGTCATAACGCAGCATGATCTGATAGGCGTAGCCTTGTTTCTTGAGTTCAGCCCCGATATAGCTGTTCATCATGTAGTCGTAGGTGTAGCCCGCATAGAGCTTGCCCAAATACACGGCATAGTTGTACACATCCTGAAGATCAAGCGTGTCAATGGTATAGCGATAGTCGATGTTCTGTGTCCAGAACGAATAGTCCGCCTGGGAATCGAATCCGTCCATGAGGTTGTGCTCGCAAAACAGCACGGGCTTCCAATCACCATCGTTGACCTCGAACCATGATGCCACATTCACCGTGTTCAACGGATGCTTGTAGCTAAATTCGTCCGTGTCACTGAAGAGATAATCCTCATACTCCGTGATGCGCCCCGAAATCTCCATCCGCGAAAGCATGACCAGCCAATGTACGGAGTCGACAGGCACCTTGTCGATATCCTCGGGCACATAGACATTGACGCCATAATCACCCATGGCTTGAGCATAGGCGTTATACATCACATCGAGGAACAAATCCTGGCTGAAGCCATTCAAAACCTCAGTCTTTTTGCCATATTGCGTGTTATATTCCACCTTCACCTCAGCCTGCTCGGGGAAATAAACTGCCGCCTCAATAACAGGGCGCTCAGCCATGTATTGTTTGGCCAATTTCTTTTCCGTCTGACAGCTAGAAAGCAGCAAAACGGACAGTATACCTATCACTATGGTTATTCTAGTTTTCATACGTCATCATCTCCAAATAAGTCCATCTGCACACCGTCGCCCTTGGGTTCCACGATCTCTAATGGCACATCATCAGGGTTCACTGCAATCTTTTCCGTCCCCTCCTCAGGTTCCGTCGGCTCATCAGATTCTTCCTCCGTTGGCTCAGGCTGGAAAGGTTCCAAGAACTCCCAAGTGTCAATCTCTCTCGTTGACAAGCGTTTACCCTTGGCCTTGTAACTCTTGATGCCGATGAACTCCTCCACATTGATTTCGTCGTCGGGGAAGCTGTTGCCCGCGTCGCTGACTTTGTAACTCAGCCTCAAGCGCGGCATGTCATCTACACTGCGGCCCAAATATTTAGCATCGGGATGCTCACCAATGAAGGAAGCACGGGCGTTCAGCTTGGTTTCCGCTTCAATGCAGAAACGCTTCAGGTACATCTTTTGGGTCTCGCCTTCGATGTAGATGACGGAGAAAATCTCATCCGGGTCGAACTTACGGATTTCCACCATGTCGTCGTCGAAGTGGGTATTGAGGTCATAGCCCGAAATCTTATACTCGCCGTTGGCGAAAATCTGCAAAATCTTGTCTTCACCCTTGAAAGCGCCAAGGCATTTTCCGCGTTTGTCGGCGTTAAGACGGCGCACTGTGTCGTCATACCAAATTTCACGGGCGTTGAGGGTGGAGACGCCTTCCCCACTCTTCTTGATTTCCTTGACTTCATACTTCGTAAGCAGGTTGCCACGCACGCCACGGCCTTTCACAGCCAAGTCTGCGAAGTCGTAGTCCACGGTCTTCTGCTTCTTGTTGAACAACACCAAGGTCACCTTGACGACCTCGGCCTCGCCATTGGGGTTCCATGAGAAATAGCGCACCTTCGAGCCGGGTTTGCCTTGCGTGAGGTCGTATTCCTTGTCGCGCGTGACGCCCATCACGGCAAAACGCTTCACATAATGTGGCGCTCCATTTTTGCCGTCACGATATGCGACATTATAGGTCGTGCGGTCATCGTTCTTATGGAACACACGTACATGAATCACCTTCTGACCGACAAAAAGTTTCGGCTGCAACTTGGTCACCATGTACTTGCCGTCCTCATGGAAGACGATGATGTCGTCCATGTCGGAGCAGTCGCACACATACTCGTATGCCTCCTTGTTCTTCTCTCGCTTCAAGCCTTCGCCAGTGCAGACGAAACCTTCGTCCTTGTTGGCATAAAGTTTCTCGTTGTTGGCGGCCACAGCTACGGCAGAGATGTTATCGAAGTTGCGGATCTCGGTCTTGCGCTCGCGGCCCTCGCCATATTTTTCTTTGATGCGCAAGAAATAGTCAATAGTATAGTCCACAATATGGTCGAGGTGGTAGTGTGCCTCTTCCATACGCTTCTCAATATCAGCTAATTGCTCGTCAGCTTTTTTGATGTCGAACTTGGAGATCTTGCGGACAGGCTTCTCGCAGAGTTTCTCCACATCCTCGCGGGTAATCTCGCGTTTCAGCAGTTTGCGGTATTTGTCGAAGCGACGTTCGATGCCCGTGAGTTGGTCGTCCCAAGTCTCGTAGTCCTTGTTTTCCAGTTCCTTATAGATGCCCTTCTCGAAGAAAATCTTCTCCAAGGAAATCCAATGCCAGCTGTTTTCCAACTCCTCGATGAGAATGCGGAGCTCCCAGCTAAGGAGTTCCATGGTGCGGTCAGTGCTAAGCTTCAAAATCTCACTCACTCCCATGAAGGCCGGATGCTGGTTGACAATAACGCAGGCGTTGGGCGAAATCGACACTTCGCAATCCGTGAAGGCATAGAGCGCATCAATGGTCTGGTCAGGCGAAACACCAGGATTGAGATAAATCACGATCTCGCACTGCTCGGCGGTGTTGTCATCGATTTTCTTAATCTTGATCTTGCCCTTATCGTTGCACTTCACAATGCTGTCGATGACACCGCCCGTGGTGGTACCGTAAGGTATTTCACTGATAACCAGTGTCTTCTTATCCTGTTGGCTGATTCGCGCACGAATACGCACCTTGCCGCCACGCAGACCGTCATTGTAGTTGGTCACATCCATCAAACCACCTGTCGGGAAGTCAGGATAGAGCGTGAAAGGCTCGTCGCGCAGATAGGCAACAGAAGCGTCAATCAACTCATTGAAGTTATGCGGAAGGAACTTGGAAGCCAAACCCACAGCGATACCTTCTGTGCCTTGGGCTAACAGCAACGGGAACTTCACTGGCAGGGAAACTGGCTCGGCGTTACGGTTGTCATAGGAACGGGTCCAATCCGTAGTCTTATGGTTGAAGACGACTTCTTTGGCGAACTTTGAGAGGCGTGCCTCGATGTAACGCGGAGCGGCAGCATCGTCACCCGTGAGGATGTTGCCGAAATTACCCTGCGTGTCCATAAGCAGATCTTTTTGGGCAAGTTGCACCAATGCATCACCGATAGAAGCATCACCATGAGGGTGGTATTTCATCGTGTTACCCACGATATTGGCAACCTTGTTGAAGCGACCATCATCGAGTTCGTCCATCGAGTGCAAAATGCGTCGCTGAACGGGCTTCAAGCCGTCCTCAATGGCGGGCACGGCACGTTCCAAAATGACATAAGAGGCATAGTCGAGAAACCAGTTCTCGAACATACCTTTTAGCGGTATCACATGGTATTCATCTTCTTGAGCCTGAGCGTCTTCCACGCCTTCAAAGT
Source organism: uncultured Bacteroidales bacterium (assembly GCA_947303055.1). GTDB lineage: Bacteria > Bacteroidota > Bacteroidia > Bacteroidales > F082 > Limimorpha. The sequence goes on along the minus strand of CAMYXV010000007.1, from coordinate 19,634 downwards.
TCTCGTCTACGGGCTGCTCGTCCAAGGGTTCGTTTTCCAAATTCTCTTCGTTATCCATAAGCGTTTTCTACTGCTTGCAAAAATAATAAAAAAGCGTTTAGATAAGTAAATATCCAAAACTATAAAGCAAGAAAAACCTTCTTAATCTATGCACTACAACAACCTTTTAAAACGGATAACGCTTTTTTAGATAATTAATCCATTTCTGATATTTGGCTTCCTTATAGTTTGTTCCCAACAATTCAAATAGTTCCTCAAAAGTGATATATCTGAACGTGGACTTTCCATAATCCGAAAGGAATTCCAAATACTTTGGCAACACTTCTGAAAAATGAGGATTCCCACTTGGAAATAACGTTACAGTATGGAATCTGCAAAGCATATGATTCAATACCATTGACTCGCCCAAGATATGATTACGCCAAATCTGACGGTATTCATCCTGACAAAGAGGAGTCTCACGAAGTGGTGTATTGGCGATGCTATCACTGTATAAACCACAAGCTTTAGTAACTTCAGCGTACTTAGAATGCTCGTTCTCCATCACCTCTTTATACTCTTTTTCCCCGAAATGGTAACCCTCCTCTGTGTATTTTACCTCAATGCCAATACCACATTTCTTACCACTACTAAGATATTCTATATATGTGTCGAATGATGTGTTGTCATTAAGACTTTGCGCTTTATCAGGTGCCCATTCAATTTCTATTCTAGTAATCTCGTCTATGAAAGGATCGCCAATGATTTCATTAAGCACTTTGGCTGCGGCATGTCTGTCCTCATCCATAGGAACAAAGATATTCCAAGGTATATGCTCACTTCTCAGCATATTAGCATATAGTCCGTCATGTTGTTCATTCGACATGGTAGGGTAACGCAACTTTATTCGATCAAGTATTTCAGTTCTAAACTCCTCACAAAAGTTTAAACCCTTTGATGCATGTTCTGGCAATAGAAATGCGCCATATTGACCAAATCGGTTTTCCATGTCATAACCAACTTTTAAAACTTTCTCTCTAAAGTCCGACTGCTTACTTCTAGCCTTTCTTTTAAAAAGCTTGTCACCTTTATAAATCTTATTGCAATGCAAATTGTTTTTGAATTCTTCCATAAGTTGATTTTATTAATTGGTAAACAATTGAATTATTCTCTATTCTGTCAATCAACACACTGATTATGCATGTGTTTTACTTCCAAAACCTTAGCACTAATATTTCCCCGAGCAAAGCCAGCAAAGCTATCAGCGCGAATAACTTCCATTGCGAGGACTGATGCGCCATGGCCTCCACGAGGTCGGCAGTGGCAAAGTCGGAAGTGTCCAAAACGGCGGCCACATCGAAACCGGCTTTGGCAAAGGCCTTGCTTACCTCGTCGCGGTCCACGAAGTCCATGCGCGACTCCACACGGCTTTCGTTCCATGCCGTCACACGATTGACACTATCATTGACCAACAGGTCATAAAAGCCTGCCGAGGGCAGGTTATCATTCAAATAGAGATAGACCTTGCCGTTCCTCACCTCCGAGGCTGGCATTTGTTCAAAGCTACGTTCTGAATTCGCGAAGAGGTATTGGTGGTCACCTTCAAGGCTCATATCGTTCAAAACCAGCATTCTGTCTTGGCCAATGGTATAGGAAAGCCTGTTCAGTTGCCCGCCAAGCAGTGCCATTTTGACTAACATCGGGACAAAGATTGAATGGTCGGCAAGGTCGCTCCACTTCGGATCAAGAGCGGTGGCCATGACGAAAGCCTGTCCTTGACCCACTGCCTCGGAGAACAGCATCGGGTCGCCATTCTGCAAAATCAACAAAGTATTAGGGATGCCATTGCTTCTCAAACGCAGGTGTTTCTTCACCTTGGGCAGATCGGCATGTTGGGGCATGTCGAGGATGACATCGCTGAAGAACTCATGCCGCAGCGCCAAGTCCTGCGCTACAGTGGTGTTGGTGTCGAGTTCCATGACCGAGAGGCCCAACTTATTCAAAAGGTAAGCATCATTCTTCGGGTCTGATTTCGAAGGAAACACTAATAAAGCGGCACCGTCGGCGACACAATTCAATAGCGTCTGCTGTAAGGTCTCGTTTAGGTTAGCAGTCTCGTTGACGATGATGAACTGGGCTTTGGCCAATTGGTCCAAATCGAAGCGCGAAGGCTCCATCAAGGTGTAGCGGAACTGCTCATCGTCCTCAAAAAGCAGGGCGCAACTCGTGGTCTCGCTGCCCAACTCAATCACGGAAAGGCTTGGCCTTACGCCTAAGACGAAGTCGTAAGAGTCGTCAAAAGTGATGGGATGGTCGTTCAGCGACACACTGCAACGTTGGTCGCCAGTGCCGTCCACCACAAACTGCATGACGACTTCCTGTTTACCATTTTTCTCCAAGTCGACAGTCGTGGAAGCCGCCATCGTGCCGTTCATGTTGAAGGTAATGGGCAAGCCCTTTACCTCCTTGTCGCCTTGGTTGACAATGCGGACATTGAGGTCGTTGGTCAAGCCAGGCTGTACCACGGGCGAAGCCAACCACACGGAATCAATGTAAAGGTTGGTCTTGAACTCGGGCGTCATCGGTATCACCACCACTTGCATGGCCGTGTCGGCCTTGGCTGCCGACAAGTCGAAGGTATTCCTTTGGAAATCAGAATAGACGAACATAGTCGAAGTGGCAAATCCATGCTGCTTGGCCAACATTTCAAAACGGTCCATCACCTCGCCCATCGGCACGGGTGCCCCGTCGGGACTCATGCGGTCGAGCTGGTCAAGCATCTCCTCTTGGTTCATCGGGTATTCGTTCTGGATCTCGAAGCTGTTGGTCATCAGCAGGTAACGGTTGGAGGGATTGAGCTTGTGCACCAAATCCCGTGCCGACTGCCGCGCATCCTCAATCAAGGTGGTGCGCTGCGACTGTCCCTTCATACTCATCGAGTTGTCGATGTAAACACCAATAAGGTTGTCTGCCGTATTGACATTCAACTGTTTCTCAGGATGATAGGGGAAGGCAAAAGCCAACACCAAGGCCGCAATAAACAGGCAGCGCAACAACAAAGTGACAAGATATTTCAGTTTCCGCGTCTTGGCGTTCTCCTGTTGGATAGACCGCAGCACGGCGGTATTACTGAAATACACCAACTTATGCCGCCTGAAATTAAACAGGTGGATGAGAATGGGAATCAGCAGGGCAAACAGGCCCCAAAGCATTTGTGGATAAAGGAAACGCATAAGCTAAAAACAGGCGGCAAAGATACAAAATCTTAATCAATACCCGAACAAATGCCCTCTTTTGCCGTGACGACGGTAACGGTCCTTTGCAAAAGTAGCACAAGCGTCCTCAAGATGCTTCTCCAAAGGAATAGCCACGCCTAATGTAACCTCCAGACCTTGCGGCAAACGCCAGCCCGTCACCTGATAGGCATTGACATTGACAGCGGGCACACTTCCCTCCTTCTCAGCAGTTCCATAATTGTCGAGCAGCCCTTGATGCACCGTAGCATTAAGCTTGAGCAGGATATGTCGGCCTCCCAAACCTATACGGCTACGGATGCCCACACCAGCAAAGGCTCCTGCGTGTATCAAGTTCATGTTGGCATCGCCTACATCGATGGTCTGGTCAAATTCAATGGGTGCGGTACGGTCAATGTGGATTTGGCCACCTAAACGCATCCCTGCCTCAGCACCTATTGAAAGAAAAGGCTGTAAATAAGGTTTGATGGGCAGACGTATTTCTAAGGGCAGACGGAAATCCACATAATGCACAGACATAGCGTAGTGAACCTGCGCACTTGAATAGTGCTCATAGCTGATGTCGGTGCCGCGTTGCAGATACACCACCTCAGGCGACAAAACAAGAACATTGCCCATGGGGATGTCTACAAACAGGCCTCCCATCGGAGTGAAAGCGTAAGCCTGAGGCAATTGCTGCAAGGCCGTATTATTGAAATAGTACATTCGAGGCATATTCATACCGCCTTTGAGCCCGATGGAAACGGACTTCTCCACAGGCGGGTTGTTACCCGACTGAGCGAAGGAAACACCGCCAACAAAAACAGTCAACAATATGATTATCAAGTACCTTTTCATTGCTTTACTATTTACCATTCCTCATTCCTTGCCACACCATCACCGTCCTTATAGATGAAATAAGAACCTGGGGGATACTGAGTAAAGATGCCATTAGAATCGTCTTCTGTTTCCATGATGACCGTTGCATAACGGAAATCGGAAAGCCCGTCACTGGTCACTTGACCTTTCATGACAATGCCTCGTTTCACTCGCGCATGATAGGTCTGCCCGCCCATTCCCATCTCATATTCCTTATTCTCAATGAAATAAACCGTAAAGGCATTGCCATTGCCACAAACAAACACGGTGTCCGTCTTCGTTTCCGTGGCCTCGTTCAAATCCATCTTGACGATGCCATTATGCTGGTTTGAAAACCGTAACCATGTATTGTTTTCAACAACATTAATAGGCCAGTCCACCACAGCCACATTGGAGCTCACACGTTGTTTGGGACTCATCACATAACTGCCTTCCACCTTGGGTGGCACAGGTCCTTCCGGGATGCCCCCAAAATCAGCAAAAAACCGTGTCTGCACCGAACTCGGAATCACAGAAAGGATATCGTCAATGTAGTATTCCGTACCGATAAGCGCGATTGTGTTGTCGTCGTTTTTTGTGCAGGAACTCAGAGCCAAGCTACCCAACATAAGCAAGCCTGAAACCCATATGATTATTCTGTTTTTCATCATTCAAACATTTATCTGACAATCACTTTTTTCGCCACCACACCTTCTTTTCCTGTGACCACAAAGAAATAAACGCCACAACTGCCTTTCAAATTGTATGCCATAGAGTTTGATCCTACTTCATTATACGTCTGAACATTATCAATCAGGGCGCCCCTCATGTCATAAACCTTGACATCTATTTTACCTGTGAGCCGCTCAAAATGAAGCGTCATCTGTCCGTTGTTGGGGTTCGGGACAACCTCAAAGTTCGAGGACCCTGAGCCTGTCGAAGGGCCGTCCTCTTCTACCCCATAGAAAGAACAGACAAACCAGTATCTTTGTTCGATGCCATCCTGAGCGCAACGGTTAAAAGCCCGAGCTGATAGCCATACAGTATCCTCCACCTGACTCAGCACATACACCTTACAGCACTGGTTTTTTTCACCGAAAGGTTCAAGCACCCATGACAAGGGCTCTTCAAAACTCCAGGTGACACTGTCCCAATAACAGTGCGGGTTGGTGTCCCACAAATGGAAATCGTATGAGTTGATCTGAAACTCCGTTGCCGTGACCACCCAATGCGGAGCGGTATTGGCCGGATCCATAGGATAAATCTCCGTGGGCACTGGCGTATAGTCGAATTCGACATGCATCGTAACGACGCTATCGCAGCCGAGTGTGTTCTTATACCTCCTGTGATACTCGTCAGACTCTGTAAAGATATGGTTCTCAGGATCAAATGGGTCTTCCGTAGTGTATTCTAGCCCTTGAGGATCCCAGAAATAACTATCGCAGCTTTCCTCTGGCGGTACAGTAAATTCAAACGTTTCATAATCACTAATCTCAAGATGAAGCACATAAGTGCTGTCGCATTCGATATTACCGAATGTTGTATGGAAAGTCTTCTCAATCCTATCCTGGCTTTCGTAATAGGTCACACCAGTAATAGGCCAATAATAATAGTCACATGCCACTTTCGTCTGCTCGTCGTAGAATTCCTCATGGAATTTCAGATCCAGACGATGCTTAATAGGGCAACCCCCATTCGGGTCATCAAGGATGATTTCGTCGTAGGTGTCCTCATGATAGGTAATTCCCGTCTTGTCCCAATACCAACTCGGAGTCGACCCATGCGTATAGCATTCATATTGGTTGAGCACAGGAGGCATCTGGTATTGGTCAACGGTAAGTACCAGCTTCTCCACTTTCAAACAGCCATGATTGTCGATGGTGTCGAAATAGGCGATTTGGCCGTCCTGGTCATACAATGTTCCATGGAAATTGTAAGTGTCTCCAACACAGATGCTCGGATCAATAACCAAGGTATCATTAGGCGGATAGACGGTCAAGTTAAGCCTGACAATACTGTCGCAGCCGTGGATGCTGTGGTCAGTATAGGCTTCTTGGCAAGAGTGGTTGTATGAGGTACCATAAAACAAATAACTCTCACCGTCACAGATGTAATCAGTGATGGTTGTCTCGTCATAAGTTGGCCAGTTGTCCAAATGCAGGTAGATGGTCTTGTCGCAACCATATTGGGTTTGCGTGTGATGCTCATACAGGGCTGGAACGCTGACCATTTGGCCATAGAAGTCGTAAGTATCGCCTTCACAAATGGTATCGTACTCATGCGCCACTTCATTGGGATGCACCACGATGGTGACGCTCACGTCCTGTGAACTGCCCCAGCTGTTGTCAGTGATATGACAAGTGTAGGTTGTGGTACCGACAGGCGGCGTCGCCACCGGATGCTGGATGGTGGCATTGTTCAAGCTGTTGGCGGGTGTCCAGCTATAGGAGTAGTTACCCGAACCGCCAGTCGGCAGGGCGTGCAGCGTGGTCAACTCACCTTCGCAGAGTTCGGTATCATCGGCAGTGGCTGTCGCGCTCATGCTGCCCACATAGACTGTGCATTGGGGCGCACCGACCAACACAATCTCACAGAACGAAATATCATCCAAGCCAAAGTCGTTTCCGGCAACACCCGTGTTTTGGTTCAGGATAGTAATGGTAGCCGAAGTGGAACTGCCGCTGTACCATAGCTCATAAAACTGCTGCCATGTGTTGAATTGTGCAGGCGCCGAAAAAATGCCGCCGATTTGATTACCATTAATGCTGAATTGAAGCAATGCCACCTGGTCGGGAGTACCAGCAAGCGTACACACCCATGTGGAGAAAGCATAGTAGGTGTTGGGAACGACTGTAATCTGTTCTGTCCATACATTTATCCCGGGAGTAGTCGCCCCGTTGACAATCATGAAATTACCCGTACCGCCATGGCCAAGACCGACAAAATTCTCATGATGAAGACTGGCATCGTAATCCACATAATAGGTTCCTTCCCCAAAAAGATTGGTATTGTATTGGTATGCTGAGGTAAACCCCACATTGCCTTGATCAAAGTTACCATTGACAACACTCTCGGCACCTGGGGCATAACCCGAGCAGGTGTAAGTGGTAGTCACCATAGGCGATGCCACAACTACTGGCCCTTCGGTTGTCGATAGTCCTGTAGCAGGAGACCATGTGTAATAGGTGGCCCCCGAGGCCGTCAGCGTCACCGACTGACCTAGTTCGATATTAGCCGAAGGGGGCGTGATAGTGACTGGCTGAGCCATAGCCATATACGCCAAAAGAATCATCAAAGCCGACAAAAACAACCTTCTTTTCATAGTCAATTCAGTTAGTTGGTTGCGCAAAAATAACAATTATTCTCGTTCGTCACAAAACGGCCCAACCTTTATCTGCAAACCGTCACACGTTTCTTCACCGTGCCATAGACCGTATGGATCTCAATAAGATATACCGAAGGTGCATAGCCAGAAAGATTCCAATCAAGACTATTGGTATGAATACCATGACGGTCTTCAAGCACCTGCCCCATCATGTTAATCAAGCGAACGCTTTCTATACCTTCAGCCTCAATGGTCACCGTTCCCTTGGTAGGATTGGGGTACACATTGACTTCCATGGTCTGTTCCCCAACACCGAAGAAGCCTGCGTTGATGATAAATTCACGCTCAATCTCGCCACAATCGGGCGTCCTGAAATTGGCGGTCAATGTGGCTGATCCAGGCGTACCGACAAAGACGCGGCAATAGTTGTCTTGATCTTCCACAATCAACCAATCGGGATTCGAAAGGCTCCAAGTGATTTCACCTTGCACCTCGTCAGGATTGATTTCATAACGGTAGATGCCGTTGATCAGATTGGAAGCCACATATACATTTGACAGACCGTCAATCAACCCAATCATTTCCGAGTCCTTGATTTCGAGGTGAATCCTGCTGACAATGCTGTCGCAACCATACTGATTGAAGATGGTGTCGACTTCGATATAGGTGACACCCGGCTCATCATAGACAATGCCATTATATTCATACCAGTCGCAAGCGGAGATAAACTGGGTGTTCATCTCGAAATGGTTCATATACACGTGCTTGATGACGGTGCTGTCGCAACCCATAGAGGTCACGAAGCTGTGGAAGCAGGTCATGCCGTCTTGGTTGCATTCGTATTCAAACCAGGTGAAAGGCTCACATGCTATTGTGTCGAACTCGTTGACAATCTCGTCCGCCAAGCTGAAGTGCATGGTGACAATGCTGTCGCAACCTTGTTGGGATTCGAAGATATGCTGATAATCACCTTCTTCCTCGCAATAGTGTTCCTGCCACCAAATGGGTTGGCACGAAACGATGCTCTCCTCGCCTGAAAGCGGCGGGATAATGGTAAGGTCGTAGGAAATAATACTGTCACAATGAGTCACCGCTGTAAACAAGGTGTCATACACTACGGCATTCTGGTAATAGGGAACGCCATGCCAGACGAAACCGCTGCATTCCGTCATGGTGCCGCCATCATTAAGACTATTGTGTCCCAAAGTGAGGTTAAGGAAATACCACGTATCGCAATCGTCTGGATCGACGGCTGGCACAAACACCGAATCACGTTGGGTCTCATAGTAAATATGACCTGGATTCATCTCCCACTCATAGGAGTCACAAGCAATTCTATTGTGCGTATAGGAAGAAAACTCGTCGAAATCAAGTTGCAAATCCACAATACTGTCACAGTTTGCCATATTGGTCAGCGTAACTGTCGCATATTGAGTTTGGTCGGAATAATAGAAAGTCATCCCATGCCATTCAAAAGTCTCATGACATGAAGTGATGGGCTCCACCACATGGTCGCTATGGTTAATCTCAATATGCTGGTGAACGATATGGAAACAAGGTTCGTATTCTTCATATTCAACATCCAGACTCTCCGTAATTTCTTCTCCAGAAGGAAGTATATAGATGTCACATGCCGTGATGGTATCCAGCCATTGGTCTTCCGCTGTAAGCACGGTTATCTGAACAGGGCCAACGATGTCATCGCCGCAGGAATTATGCGCCCAAAAACGCAACCAATAGCCATTATAGCTCATCTGCATGGGCATGGTCGGGTCAATCTGGGCGTATGTGCCATTTTGGGTAGAGGCCATCTGCCATTGAGCCACACGGTCGTTTGGGTTTTCGTTGTTCCAGTTGACACTAATCTCTGGCAAATCGAGGCTTTGTCCTTCACATACCTGCTGCCCCGAAAGCTGCATCAACGCCTCGGGGGCTTCGTCCACATGGAAGGAAACCACATTGCTATAAGCATTGCCGCAAGCATTGATGACTGCAAAACGCAGATAGTAAGTGCCAATGGTCAAAGTGTTAGCCGATGGGTCAAAAGGCGTGAAGGGGCCATTGGCCGAGAAGGCATATTCCCAATGGGCATCTCCACCTTCTACATGGTTCATTACATATTGGGGTGCCGTAACACTCATGGGACTTCCCGCACAAATGGCAGACGGCGCAGAGATATTACTCGTTATCTGAGGAGCATTGTTGATGGTCAAGTCTAGAATGAAGATACTGTCACAAATCAAAGGATTGCTGCTTTCAATCCAGCAGGTATCGCTACATGAGGCAGTATAGTTATGCCCATTCACTGGCCATGTAAACGAGCCACATTCAGAGAACGTTTGCGTTTCGGTGTAAGCATCGCTCAGAATGAAATGCAGGTGGGCAGTGATGGTGCAACCATTTTCATTTTGAACTTGCGCCTGATAGTCGCCCGTGTGATCGCATTGGATGCCATTCCATATATACGTATCGCATGCTGTGATAGTCTCATAAGTCGGCTCAGTAGAATACACTGTAACCTGCACCAAGTTGGAGGAATAGCTTGTGCCACATCCGTTGACAGCCTTATAGCGGATATTGCATCCATTATAGTCGAATGGGATGTTACTGTTGTTCAGGGGTTGCCACACACCATTGATCTGGATTTCCCAGCTGCCCGTGCCTTGGTTAGTGTGTCTCCAGTTGACTTGGGGCGTGGTCAAGTTGAAGGATTGGCCTGCACAAATACCTGCTGGTGTGGTAATGTCGCCGACAACAGGTTCGTCGTTCACTGTAATCTGGACAGGCGCACTATAAGTCATTCCGCAATCATTCTCAGCGAAATAACGAATCCAATAGCCGTTGTAAGTATAGGGCACATTGTTGTTATTGAAAGCATTATAGGTGCCGTTCTGATTGGCCGCAATCTGCCAACCTTGGTTGGTGACGGTCGAGCCATTGTTTTGAATCGTCGGCGTGGTAAGGTTGAAACTATTGCCAGCACAAATGGCTTGAGGTGTTGCAGGTGTGGAAATCGTCGGAGCATCATACACATGGATTTGCACCGCATTGCTGACATCGTTGCCGCAATCGTTGCTCACCTTGTAATGGATATACCAATTGTTGTATGTCGCTGGAACATTCTGAGGAGTAAAGGATTGGTAAGTACCATTTGCATTCTGACTGATTTCCCATGCGCCTGTCCCATTCCCAGTATAACTCGGTACGGTAAGTTCAAGGTCATCGCCTGCGCAAATGGCCTCGGGTGCTTGCAATGTCCCCGTGACATCGGGTGCAACGTTCACCACCAACTGCCGCTTGGGGCTGCTGTAGATGGGGCCACAGCTGCTTTCCACCATGTAACAGATGTACCAGCCGTTATATGATGACGGAACGTTGTTCAGGTTGAATGAGTTGTAGGTTCCGTTTTCCGTTTGGGAAATCACCCAACCTTGGCTTATGATGGGTAAACCATTGGCATTGAAACTTGGAGGTGTCAAATTCAAGTTACCACCTGCGCAAATAGGCTGAATCTGAGGCGTTTGTCCGGCCTGCCCCGATGCCCAACTCGGACCATTGGTTACCGTAATCTGCACCGTGTTGCTGTAACCGTCACCGCAATCATTAGTTGCTTTAAACTTCACATACCAACCATTCATCGAGAGCGGAACATTGTTAGCATCAAAAGACGAATAAGTGCCATTTTGTGTTTGGCTAGCCACCCATTGCCCACTGCCCTGGTCGGGTTCAACGGATGGGAGGGGAATGCCCAAGGGACCGCCTGCACAAATCGGCCCAGGAGGGTCAATCCAGCCAACATTAGGTGTCCTACCTGTATTGACATATACCCAAGCATCAGAAGACTCGCCATGTGGAATCGTGACCCTATACTTGAATTGGTCAATGCCACCGTAATAGCCTTGATCCAAAAATGTATAATTGATCTTGTGTGTATTATTGTTCCAGTTTGCGGTACCATGCACCGGTGCCTGTATCACTTGAACCGTTGCACCTGAAATTTGACCGCTCGGTGTGATGATGTCATTGGCCAACACATCTATCTGATAGGTTTGATAGTATTCGACACATAGCGGGACATCATCATCCACAGCGTTCACGCTATAGGTAGCCTGTGAAGTAAGCGAAAGATGGTCAAGGCCAAAGTCGTCGCCAAGACCAGAATCACCAGTATAGACATCGTATATCGCAATCTCTACTTGTGTGGCATTTCCGTTGCTCCACGAGATCGACCATTCATGCCAATTGTTGTTTTGTGCAACAGTATAATCACTTCCTACCGTCGAGCCATTGATTTTCAACCTCAATATGGCTGGATTGGGGCTATATCCGAAAACCGACTGTGCCAAATTCACCACTTGACAAGAGAAGATGTAATCGGTATTAGGAGTAACTGTGACAGTCTGTTTCCATGCCGCTTTAGTGGGATTTGTATTGCCACCAAAACCATTGACCAACATGTATTTACCAGAGCCACCATAACCTTGAATTGTCGGCCATCCAATACTACCGATTCCATGTCCGTTCGAAGTATTGTCAACGGTGTACTTTCCGTTTTCTATACCCACATTTTGGCCATTGTTTTGCGGATTTACATAAGTATAATCTGATTGGAAACCAGTGTTTCCACTTTCGAAATCTGCATTGGCAATCGTTTGGGCAAAAAGTCGAGGTGACGAAAGCATCAACAGCATCGCCAAAGTTTTAAAAAGCCATTTCATTCGATTATTCATTGTAATTTGACTTTGTTTCTAAAAACACAAACGTATAAAAATGCAAAAAACGTACCAATTATGCAAGAAAAAAGTTCATTTACAGCGGTTTTCCGTCCAAAACCGCCTCTTTCAGCGTGTCGTTTTCGTAGGTCAGTTTCAACGAAAAAAATGACCTGTGTTCATCAATAAGGCGAAGGAAAATCTTGTCGCCTTCCCAAGATGGAAGCTCGAGAAGCTTTTGTTTTTCAATCCATTCCAAATCACCCTCGTTGCAGTCGATTTGTTCGCCCATCCAGTCGGTGCAGACGAAGATGTGCATCTGTTCGGCAGGCCAGATGTTGTGCACAAAGGTCACAATGCCGCAATAGCGCCATGCCGTGACTTCAAAGCCCGTCTCTTCGCGGATTTCGCGCCTCATGCAGTCCTCAGGGCTCTCACCTTCCTCGAACTTGCCGCCCACGCCAATCCATTTGTCGTGGTTTTCGTCGTTTTCCTTTTTGGTGCGGTGCAGCATGAGGTATTGGCTGCCGCACTCCAAATAGCATTGGGTGGTTTGTTTCATAGCTCAAAAATAGACATTTTTCCAATATTACGTATTTTACGTAACGGTTTTTACATAATATTTTTGAAAAAAGCAGAAAAAAAGCAAGGCGGCCTTGTGAGCCGCCTTGCAAAACCTTTTTTAACTCTGGATTAGATGATACCCTGAGCGAGCATAGCCTTGGCAACGCGCATGAAGCCAGCGATATTGGCACCCTTGACGTAGTCAATGGTCTTGCCATTCTTACCGTACTCAACGCACATGTCATAGATGTCGTTCATGATCTTGTGCAACTTGACATCGACCTCTTCGGCAGTCCAGTTGATGTGACCAGCGTTTTGGCAGATCTCAAGGCCAGAGGTGGCAACACCACCGGCGTTGACAGCCTTACCAGGAGCAAACGGCAGCTTGGCTTTCTGGAAAGCTGCAATAGCACCGGGCTGGCAACCCATGTTCGACACTTCGGCGACGAACTTCACACCGTTCTTGATCAGCATGTTGGCGTCGTCTTCGCTAAGCTCGTTCTGGAAAGCGCAAGGCATAGCGATGTCGCACTTGACGCTCCAAGCCTTCTTGCCGGCAGTGAACTTAGCGGCCTTCGGGAACTTGGTGGCCATGTCTTCAACCTTGTTACGGTTAGAGGCACGCATGTCAAGCATGTAGTCGATCATCTCCTTGGTGATACCGTCCTTGATTTCGCAGACGCCATCGGGACCGGAGATAGCCACGACCTTGGCACCCATTTCAACGGCCTTGGTGGCAGCGCCCCAAGCCACATTACCGAAGCCAGACAGAGCAATCTTCTTACCCTTCATGGTTTCTTTCTTTTCCTTCACCATGCGCTCAACATAGTACATGGCACCGAAACCTGTAGCTTCAGGACGGATGAGTGAGCCACCCCAGCCATAGCTCTTACCAGTCAGAGCGCCAGTGCTGTGTTCACGGGCGAGCTTCTTGTAAGCGCCATAGAGGTAACCGATCTCACGGCCGCCAACGCCGACGTCACCAGCAGGTGAGTCTTGGTCAGGACCGATGTTTCTCCAAAGCTCATACATGAAGGCCTGGCAGAAACGCATGATTTCAGCGTCGGACTTGCCCGTCGGGTCGAAGTCGGCACCGCCCTTACCACCGCCGAGAGGCAGGTTGGTCAGGGAGTTCTTGAAGATCTGTTCGAAGCCCAAGAACTTCAGCATGGAGACATTGACAGCCGGGTGGAAGCGGAGACCACCTTTGTAAGCGCCAAGAGCGGCGTTGAACTGCACACGATAACCTAAGTTAGTGCAGACTTCACCCTTATCGTTGACCCAGGTCACACGGAAAGTGAAAATACGATCGGGCTCCACAAGGCGCTCGACGATCTTCGCTTTTTCGAATTCGGGGTGCTCGTTGTACACTTTCTCAATGGAAACCAGGACCTCTTCGACGGCCTGCAAATACTCTTTTTCGCCAGGATGTTTGGCTTCAAGAGCCTTCATGATTTCTTTTACTTTCATTTTTTTGACTTTAATTAAAGGTTTGTTATTTGTGTTAGAAAGCTTGTTTCATTTATAAATCGGTGCAAATTTAGGACTTTTATTTAAACAATTTCAAATTTTGTTGAAATATTTTCTTCACTTCGCACCGTAATTTGTTTTTTTATGGATTATCGTTTTCAAAAGCCATCTTTCCTCGCTCATATTCAACGATTTTCGTCACGGTACCGTCGGGATTAAAATAGATTTCCTTTCCGTGCTTGAGGTTGTCAACATACGGGACTTCCAAGCATTTGTAGCCTGATTCCTCATAACCAATCTGTTTCCCTGTGCCCATTTTGTACTCAGCCTTACCCGCCAAGGCACCACTGGGATAGAAGATAAACCATGAACCGTTCATCATGCCGTCGACATACTGGCCTTCTTGGAAAATCTGCCCGTTGTCGTACCATTTCTTTGACTCGCCGTTGAGCTTGCCAGCCAAATAATAGTCTTCCGAGGCCAGATTGCCCTTCTCGGAATAGGAACGATAGATACTGTCGCGCAGACCATTTTTATACCAGCACTCTATTTCGAGTGCACCGTTAGAATAAAAACGTTGATAGCGACCGTTGAGGGTGTCATTTTGATAAAAAGCGCGCGTCATCACACGTCCATCGGAGGTGTACCACACGCTTTCACCATTGAGCTTGTCGCCGTCATAACGCAGCTCAGATTTCAGTTGACCGTTTTCCCAATAGGCCTTTTTTATGCCATTGTCGCAGGCAGTCAACACTAAGACGACGAAAAAAAGAACCACCCAACACGACTTACTCATGGTCGGAAATCTTCTTGAACGGGTCGATGGGCACCAGTTCAATATTCTCTTTGTCATATTGATAGAGACTCCAATACAGATTCTCCTTGCCATATTCTTCACCCGATTTCAGATAGTTTTTGTAATAGAAACGGTAATGGGTATGCAAGAGCGAGGCTTCATAACAATGCAGGCAACCTATCAAGTCCTCATTGCCATACTGCATGAGACCATTGAGAAAATAATAGCCCACATCGTAGCCCTCAAATGCATAGTTCTGCGGTTCGGTGACATACTTGCTTCTGAAACGACGCACAAAACGCTTTACGTCTTCGTCTTGATAATCAACGAAAAAGTCGCTAACATAGATAGCATTCATTTTCAGCAAGTTATCAACCAAAAGCTTTTCATGCTTCTGCCAATCCGAGACGCAAACCAAAGTGATGGGGAAACGGTCGGCACTTTTGGTCAAAGCGTTCAAGATTTGGGTTGCAAACACGTTATCGTCGCCATAAGCGATAATCAAGTTGGGGCGCACACCGGAAAGATGCGATTTCAGCGTGCCCATTTCGCTATAGGAATAGCGTCTGACGGAGTTGGGCATCACCACTTTATCCATGCTGCCGTTTTGGAAATCATCGGTCGAATACACCTGACCTTCCACATCAAGTGTAGGCACCAAACGGCTACCCATTTCCAAACGCTCACTTTCATCGCGGGCAAAGTTCAAAAACTCGTCACCCGACACGGTAACCTCTTCGTTCACTGCCAGATTCAGATGATGCTCCAATTGATTCAAAAAAACCGTATCTGCAGCTTTTTCACGGCTGACAATGAACACATTGGCATTAGAATAGGAATTCTTCACCAAACTTGAAATGGAGAGAATCATGCCTATGTCGCCAGGCTTCACCTTCACCACATTCGGGCTGTTTTCAATGACCGACTCGCGGGTTGATAAAGGATTGACCATGACAATGCCATTAGCTTTGGCATACTCTTCTATGACGTCAAACGACCTGCCAAAGAAAGGCCCAACTATCAAGTCAAAGTCCTTGCCACGAATCTGCTCCAGAGCCCTCTCTGCCGATGACACGTTGTCGGTCACATCCATGACCGTCAAATCCAACTTCAGACCTTGCTTTTCAAGCGTTTCGGCCGCAATCATAAAACCTTCATAGAACTGCAGGAAAGACATCGAACGCGACTTCTGCGTCTTTTTTGATCTTTCCTTTGAGATGCTCAAGTTATCAATATCATACAGATAAAGAGGCACCATCAAAGCCACATGATAGCGTTTTTGGGCATTTGCCGGGTTGGCAACGCAAACAGGAATATCATTCGCTTCAAAATCGAAATCCAATTGAGGCAAATCAACAGGAGGCTTAGGAGCTTCTACTTCTTCCCCTATTCCCTCTTCTTGGATTTTCTCCGCAACCACCGCTTCCTGTTCCTCATCCATCCAATAAAAATCCGTAATCGGTTGAATGGGAATCAGAACAACTTGATTTTCAAAAACATGAGAACCAACCGAAATATTCTTGGCCCTAAAAGCACTTTCATCTACTTTCCAACGCTTCAAAAGGGATGTCACACGTTCATTTCGCTCGCAATAGTGAACAATGTAATCGTTTTCATTGGCGATTTTTGGTATTTCTATCACCGTTCCGCTCTTTGGATTGTTGCTCAAACCCTCATTAATAGCCTTTAAATCAGCTATATCCACACCAAATTTCTTGGCAATGTCATACAGATCTTCCTTGGGTTGCACCGTATAATACCCTCCAGGTGAAGGCTTAGTCGTATTTGTACCAGGCTTTGGAGTTGGATTGACTTTGGGTGTTTCTGTCCGAACCTCAGGGGCAACTCCATTATCCGAATTCTTTGGCGTGTTTTCCGGCTCCTCTTTTTTGCCTTGAGGTGTGTTTCCATCACCTTTTTCATCCTTCGAATCTTTAGAGCCACCGACTGGGATACCCAACACCATCCCGACTTTCATGCCGTTTTTCAGGTCAGGATTATACAACATGATTTCATCTGCTGAAATCTGATAAGCCTCTGAAATCTGTTCCAGCGTCTCGCCCGCTTTCACATCATGCAGATAATAATCCTTGTCATTGAATCTTATCTTCGGGGTGTCTTCAGGATTGATTGCTTTTACTTGAACCGTATTGGATTCATCCTCAACCACATTACCAGGCTCTTTTATTTGTTCTTCCTCTTTTTCCTTTGCAGCAACCTCATCCTGCTTCAAATTCGGTTCAGATTTAGGCTCTTCTTTAGGACCTGATTCAAACTTAGGATCTTCTTTAGGTAAAGGGACAGTATCCGCTTTAGGCTCAGTTTTTGGTTTCACCTCTGGTTTTGGTTTCGGCTTCACTTTTATAGGAACGATAAGATATTGTTCCGCCTGTAAGCCCTTTTCGACAGAAGGATTCAGTCTTGTCAATTCTTCAACCGACACCTTATAAGCTTTTGCAATGCCAATAAGAGTCTCGCCTTTAGTTACATGGTGCTTATAATACTTCTTCCCTTTGACAGTAACCGTTTTATAACTTACGGTTGTCTTCTTTTGAGCCTGAATAGAAGGAGAAAACACCAGTAATCCGAAAAAGAAAATGAATACGACAAAAAGCTTATTCTTCATGATATAGTGTTTTTATTTGATACCCAATTATTCCCATTCGATGGTCGCCGGCGGCTTCGACGAAATGTCGTAGCACACGCGGTTGACACCTTTTACCTTATTAATAATATCGTTCGACACCTTGGCCATGAACTCGTATGGCAGATGCACCCAGTCGGCGGTCATGCCGTCGGTTGAGATGACTGCACGCAAGGCGATAGTGTATTCGTAGCTTCTCTCGTCACCCATCACGCCGACCGACTTCACGGGCAGCAGTATTGTGCCTGCTTGCCAGATGCTGTCGTAAAGGTTGTCGGCCATTTCGTTCGGGTAGGATGCGCTCGGCAACTCACAAGGCCAATTGCGCAAACCTTTGATGAAGATGTCGTCTGCATCGCGGAGGATGCGGAGTTTCTCTTCCGTGACTTCACCCAAAATGCGAATGCCCAGACTCGGTCCCGGGAAAGGATGACGGCCAATCAACTCGCGCTTGATGCCCAAGGCGCGACCCACGCGACGCACCTCGTCCTTGAACAAGGAACGCAACGGTTCCACAATCTTCAGGTTCATCTTCTCAGGCAGGCCACCCACGTTGTGGTGCGACTTGATTTTGCAGCTCGGACCGTTGACGCTCACGCTCTCAATGACATCGGGATAGATGGTACCTTGCGCCAACCAGCGTGCGCCTTCAATCTTCTGTGCCTCGGCGTCAAACACGTCGATAAACGTGGAGCCGATGGCTTTACGTTTGGCCTCAGGGTCAGTGACGCCTTTCAGTTTCTCAAGGAACAACTTCCCTGAATGCACACCTATGACATTCAAGCCCATCTCCTTGTAGGAATCAAGCACTTCCTCAAACTCGTTTTTGCGCAGCAAGCCGTTATCGACGAAGATACAAGTCAGGTTCTGCCCTATCGCCTTGTTGAGCAACACAGCAGCCACGGTGCTGTCAACGCCGCCCGAGAGGCCCAAGATGACCTTGTCGTCGCCCAATTTCTGTTTCAAGCTTGCCACGGTGTTGTCGATAAAGGAGTCGGGGGTCCAGTCGCCTTTGCAGCCACAGATGCCCAAGGCAAAGTTGGCCAGCATCTTTGGTCCTTCCTTAGTATGGAACACTTCAGGATGGAACTGCACGGCATAAGTCTCCTCTCCGTCAATCTTATAGGCGGCATTTACTACATCATCGGTCGAGGCGATAATTTTCGCGTTGGTGGGCAGTTTGGCAATCGTGTCGCCGTGGCTCATCCACACCTGGCTGGTCTTGCTAACCCCTTTAAACAAAGGAGAAGTCTCATCCACCACCGTCAGCATGGCCCGACCATATTCACGGGCAATGGAGCCATTGACCTCGCCACCGAAGTGCTGAGAGATGAACTGCGCGCCATAGCAAATGCCCAACAGGGGCAGTTTACCCTTGATGCCTTCAAGGTTGGCAAAAGGCGCCTTCTCATCACGCACGGAGAATGGACTACCGCTAAGGATCACGCCCTTGACGTTGGGACCGATGGCAGGGATTTTATTAAAAGGATGGATTTCGCAATACACATTCAGTTCGCGGAGGCGACGACCGATAAGCTGCGTCACCTGCGAGCCAAAATCAAGAATGAGGATCATTTCTTGCATAAACGAAAATTTTGGCAAAAATAAGACTTTTTCTCAACAAAAGTCCGTATTTTTGCCAAAAAGAATCAAAGTATGCTTTATTATCTCCTTCTCTTCGCTATCGCAATTCTGCCCGTCGTCCTTCTGATGATTTTCATCTACCGTAAGGACAAATACCAACAAGAGCCCATCAAATCGCTCATCAAGGCTTTTATCGGCGGCATGATTGCCATCCCCTTGGACATCATTATCGTTTTAGGCATAAATAAAGTTTTAGGAGGGACAACCCTTGCAAACACAGTGTTTTTCTCCGCGTTTTTGGAGGCTGGCATCCCAGAAGAGTTGTCCAAGTTACTCATTTTCATGATTTTCATCTGGAATGACAAGAACTTCGATGAATACTTCGACGGTATTGTCTACGCCTCTTTCATTGGGTTAGGCTTTGCCTGCGTGGAGAACATCGAATACGTATTCAACTATGGCTTCCAAA
>CAMYXV010000006.1 GCA_947303055.1 uncultured Bacteroidales bacterium | reverse complement strand
CACATTTTGCTTTGGACGAAAACTCCGAAGTGAAAAAGATGATTCCCGTGTTGACGCTTGAGGATGTGGCCTTTGTGGAGCATGAAATCGATGTGATGAATGAGCAACTGCCTGAGTTGAAGAGTTTTGTCATCCCAGGCGGCAATCTGAAAGCATCCTATGCCCATGTGTGCCGTACGGTATGCCGTCGCGCTGAGCGTCAAGGCTGGCGTTTGGCTGCACAGCATCCCGTTGATTCGCTTGATTTGAAATACCTCAATCGGCTGTCGGATTACTTCTTTGTTTTGGCAAGGTTTTTTGGTTTTTTAGACAAAGTTGATGAAAATAGCTGGAAATCAGTAGAATAAAAATTTCATATTTTTATAGAAAACCCCTTGCTAGTCCAAAAAATACTTGTACTTTTGCGCGCTCAAATCGAAACGAAAAAAGACTATGTATTGGACACTAGAATTAGCCTCAAAATTGGAAGACGCCCCGTGGCCGGCAACCCGTGACGAATTGTTGGATTGGGCCTTGCGTACGGGCGCACAAGAAGAAATCATAGAGAACCTTCAGGAAATCGAAGACGAAGGTGAGATATACGAACGCATTGAAGACCTTTGGCCGGATTATCCTACCAAGGATGACTTTTTCTTCCACGAGGATGAGTATTAATAAATTGATAATCAGTAAAATAGAAAAACTCCCAGAATTTTCTGGGAGTTTTTTTTGTTTATTGACACTTTTTGTTACACGCGTTGTCTTTGATCAAAACTTCTTTTTTGTTCAATTTTCCCGCTGAGTTGCCAAGTTTTTGTAATTTTGCGCTTGCATCTGCCCTTAGAGTGTAACTCGCAAAAGTATACCACCGATGGGCAGGGCACTACATAATTAAAGGCGTTACTGACGCTTTGTTTTTGGATGTTCGAACTACCACAATCGAAAAGTAGTCTAAAACAAAAGTTGGGTAACTGCCACGGAGTGTTGTATATGCTCTCCGTAGTGTGCTGGGGGTACAAGTACCTCCAAGCACACTTTACGGATGTATCATATACTCTAAACGTGGGTGTTTATCTGTCTGTTTACTACTTTGGCTGTGGTAGGCCAGAACATCAAGCAGGCAGAAGTTGAGCACCCACGCTTTTCTTTTTGTAGTTAGCCATAGTTATCAACCTGTTCGCTTTGGGTGTTTGCGGGCAACAATCTTATCGTAATGGCTAAGTACACAAGCGATTCACACATTACCACCGTCGAAGAAGTGAAAGCCTTTTTTCGACACATCGTTTTTGACCTTGACATCAACTTTCATCCCGACGATGATTTCAAGGACTATGTAAATACCACGACGGGAGAGCGAAGCATGGATGACAAGCAAGCTGAACTCTATAACCGTCTAATGGATGAGGCTTTCGAGGTTTGCGGCGATGAGGATATGGTGTATGAGGTTGGCTGTGACTTGCTGAAAGAGAGATTGCAAATAAAATGAACAACGAATAAGGAAATAATGAGTCTTTGACATCCTTGATTGACTGATTAACCAGAATTAGCACTCTACGGAACACATCAGTCGGACAAGCAACTGGATGTTTGCGCTCAACAGGGCGTGGACTGATGGATTGTTGTCTGATGTGGGCTGTGCTAAGCCTTGGTTAAACACATCTCTTCCACGCCCCCTTTTCGAAATCGAAGAGAGGGCTTTTTCGTGGCCCTCCGAGGAAAGGCTAAAAGGATGGCTACGGTAGAGAAAGAGATAAAAGAAGAATCTGAAAAGATTTCAAAAGTAAAGAAGCTCGTAAAAAAACGAGCAGAGGAGTTAGAAGATAAAGCACTTGTTCCAACACCTATATCGGAAGGCATTTCATGGAAAGAACTTGCATTTCAATATCCCAATAGAACTGTGAGATTAGGAACCGTTTTTAGTGGTATTGGTGCAATTGAACATGCTTTTCAAAGATTAGGATTAAAACACAAAATAGTTTTTGCTGGTGATATTGAACCTAATTGCAAGAAAAGCTATTTTGCCAATTATCAAATAGATGAAGAGGATTGGTTTTCGGATATTAGGGATTTTGATGCAAGAAAATATAAAGGTAAAGTCGATTTTATTGTTGGTGGTGCTCCTTGTCAAGCTTTTTCAATGGTAGGACACAGATTGGGATTTGAAGATGCAAGAGGCACATTGTTCTATGAGTTTGCCAGAGTGGTTAAAGAAACCCAACCAAAAGTGTTTTTATTTGAAAATGTTCGAGGATTATTAAACCACGACAAAGGCAGAACTTGGCATGTAATTTACGACATTTTCGAAGAGTTAGGATACGATGTGAAATTCAGGGTGTTGAATAGTTGTGACTATGGCATACCTCAACACAGAGAACGTGTTTACTGTTTAGGATTTAAAAAGAAAACAGATTTCAAATACCCTGCCCCAATAGAGCTTGAATATAAGATGTACGATTTTCTCGAAGATTATATTGATAGCAAATACTTTCTAAAAGAAAAAGGTGTAAAGTTTGTTACTAGTCACAAAAACAGAGAAAAAAGTTACACTCAAATTAATGGTGACATACAACTCTGCCAAAAGAGAAATCAACAATTCAATTGGCATGGCGATTTTGTTTATCACCCTGATTCAGAACTTACTATCTCCGATGAGGCTTTCGATGAATTCATATTTGATGTTAGGGACGTTGAAGAGAAGTATTATTTATCAGAGAAAGTAGCAAGATATGTTCTTGCGGGAGGAACGAAGAATTTCAAAACTTCAAAGGAAACTGATTTAGATGTTGCTAGACCATTACTCCAATCTATGCACAAAATGCACAGGGCTGGAGTTGATAATTATGTTACCCACAAAGGCAGAATAAGGAAACTCACCCCAAGAGAATGTTTGCGATTAATGGGGTTTAAAGATTCATTCAAAATAGTAGTTTCTGATACGCCTATGTATCAACAAGCAGGCAACAGCATTGTTGTTGATGTGCTGATAGCTATTCTTAAACAAATGGATATTACTAAATATGGAATAATCGAATAATATGGCAGACATCATTTGTAGATGGCGAAATGGAACCCCAAAAACAGTGGTAGAACTTGTAAACTCTTTGCCGCATAAGACTATGCCAAACGAGGAGTTTAGATTGTTTATGCAAAACAGTGTTTGGGGGTCAGAGTTTTTTCACACCCCATATCAATTAGCTTGTCAATTGGGGCTTTACTGTGAAGCAGAAGACGGATTGTATTATCCAAGATTTGACCATGACATTAATGAAGATGAAGCAAGAGAATACTTAGAGTATTGGATGCCGAGATATTATGTTCCAAATCCGTATGTTGGTCGAAATGGCTTTAATGACATAATGTGTCCCACGTATGTTTTGTACGAACTCTACAAATATGCAACACGCCATCCAAATTGTACTTATAAAGAAGCGTATAAAGCTGTTTTTCATGAAGAACCGACTAACAATAATGACATTGTAAAGAATTATATCAATAATTATTCAAAAGTTCTTTATTTCGATTCAAACGGTTATTTGACCATCACAAAAGAAAACCCTTTACAAACATTTAGTTTTATGGATAGAAGTAATAAGAAAGATTTCTTTGATAATTTTTCTAAAAACAATGAGTATAAAAAGACTATAACAACTCTCCAGCAAATCTTCTATGGTGCTCCAGGTACTGGCAAGTCTCACTGCATAAAAGATCTAACTAAGAACAGCGATAACATTGTTCGCACCACTTTTCATCCCGATAGCGACTATTCCACTTTCGTAGGTGCTTATAAACCGACTACAAAACAAGTGCCTATGCGTGATGTTACAGGAAAGGTCATCAAAGAAAATGGTCAAGATGTTACCGAAGATAGAATTATTTACGAGTTTGTTAATCAGGCTTTCCTGCAAGCCTACATCAATGCATGGAAACTGTATGCCGAAAGCACCGAAGGTGAACCTGAGAAACAATATCTCATTATTGAGGAAATCAACCGAGGAAATTGTGCCCAGATATTCGGCGACTTGTTCCAATTGCTTGACCGTAATTATGCAGGTTTTTCCGAATACCCCATTAAGGCTGATGCTGATATGAAGAATCAGTTAGTAAAAGCCTTCAAGGGACTCGACATCGTCAACAAAAAGGCGATCAACCAATATTTCAATGGGAAGGATGTGGTTGAAAAAGTACTTAAAGGCGAGGAGTTGGTATTACCCAATAACCTATACATTTGGGCGACGATGAACACCAGCGACCAAAGCCTATTCCCAATTGACTCAGCCTTCAAACGTCGTTGGGATTGGCAATACATGCCTATTACTGATGGGAAGAAAGGTTGGAAGATTGAAGTCAACGGCAAGCGTTACGACTGGTGGCAGTTCCTTCAAAAGATAAACGACAGAATTGGCACTACCACCAATTCAGAAGACAAAAAGTTGGGCTACTTCTTCTGCAAGTCAAAGGACGGCGTTATTGATGCCGAAACTTTTGTGGGCAAGGTGTTGTTCTATATTTGGAATGACGTTTATAAGGACTTTGCAGAAGAAGCAGGTGACTTGTTCTTGGATGTGGATGGTACAGTGCTTTCGTTTAGCAAGTTCTATACTGTTGGCGAAGATGGTAAGGCGAAGGTTGTTGAAGACAAGGTTGAACGGCTTCTCGGAAATCTCGGGGTGGTCGCTGAAGGCGAAACCATCGACGTTGAAGAAACCGAAAACGAAGGGATGACCGATAACAACTGATTTTCATGCGTATCCTCATCGAAGAATATCAATACAACGTAGTCGATGTGAAGGACATTCTTCACGGCATTGATGCTTTGGAGAATGTGGAGGGCAAAGTTTCCATTCACTATGTGGGGTATTACTACAACACCCTGCTGAAGGACTGCGTATTTATTCTTCCGAAGGTGCTGCTCAAAGATGTAGGTGGGCAGGAATTGGCGTTTGGCAAATATAGGCCCGAGGACATCGTTTCGCCTGACAAAAACAAGGAGATGGAAGCCAAGGAGAAAGACTTCCTTTATAAGTTTGCCGTGTGGATATACCGTGCCATTGTTGTGTATAAAAACGACAAACGAAACGACACCGACATCGTGTATCACACGAAGATAGCGCAGATAGGTAAAGGCGTACGAAGGCTAAGCAATACCTATCTTGACATTTTACTGCAATTATTGCAGTTCAACAAAGACAACCAAAGTTTCTTTTTCTTCATTGTGAAGAACCTGCACTCTGGCTACAATAAAATCAATTGGACTCGCACCATCAGCCGTGAGACGGCCATCGTGCAAAGCGGGCAGCCTGTTTACTTGAAGCCTGTGAACAAGAAACGGCAAATCAATTTTGACGAAGAACTGTTGATTATCTTTTTCTCCATCTTAAACTACATTGGCGACACATACGGGTTTGCGAAGGACATCAAATGCCAGTTTGACCTCATCAAAGGGCCAAAATTCCAAACCTATCTCAACGGCTACGGTCTGACGCGACTACGGCAAATCAAATACAAGTATTTCTCGGACAAAGCCTTGGAGCTATGGAACCTCTGCTATGCTTTCTTCGACGAAGCGCGGCAAGTGTTTGTCAGCACGGAGAAGAAAGAGCACCTGCTGGTAAAGAGTTTCTACATTGTCTTTGAGGCCATTATCGACGAATTGATAGGCGATAATCCTTTGCCCGATGACATGGAGAAAAAGCAGGAAGACGGCAAAATTGTCGACCACCTCTATACGGCGAAGAGCCTCATCGAGAATGAAGCGGCTCAGACCTATTACATAGGCGACTCAAAGTATTACAAGATGGGACATCCCATTGGGGATGAATCCATCTACAAGCAATACACGTACGCCCGAAACGTCATCCAATGGAACCTGGACATCTTCAATAGAGACGAAGAGCCAAAGTCGGGCGTCAGGCTCCGTGACGATGTGACTGAAGGTTACAACATCATTCCCAATTTCTTTGTGTCGGCTAAGATGGATGAGGCCTTTAGCTATACCAACGACGGCATAGAGAAGACCGACAGAAAGAAAAACAGGCACCGCAAAGAGCAGTTCAAAAATCGTTTATTCGACCGTGACACGCTGCTGTTGTTCCATTATGATGTGAACTTCCTCTTCGTGTTGTCGCTGTATGCCAGAAACAATGCTTTGCAGAAAGCTGCGTGGAAGCAGGAAGTGAGAAAAAAGTTCCGCACGGAGATACAGACCTGGCTCCAAGACGAAAAAGAGGGTTTTGCATTCTATGCCATGAAAGCACGTCCGGGTGTAGATGCCCGACAATACTTCAAGGCGCATTTCCAAGACATTTTGGGAAAGACATACACGCCCTACAACTCGGAAGAGGTCTATTCGCTGGCATTAGACAGGAAAGACCCAGAAGGCGACAATGAAGCTTTGCTTGCAGAGTTGCGCCAATATTTCTTTGTGGAGCCTTGCGGGTTGGGAGAAAATCCTGAACCTATTATTGAGTCTGCAAAAAGAACGGACAACGGCGCATCGCCAGCACCAGGGAAAGATGGCGTTCTTATGGTGATGATGGAGAACTACGGCAGCAAGAGCCAAAGTTTCATGTCTTCAGGAAAACTTGCGGTCGGTATCAAGTACACGACTGATTCGATGGAGATAGTGGAAAAACTGTCTTTTATCGGATATGTGTTGTTCCATCATCGCAGTGCTATTGGGCAACATCTGTTTGCGGTGAAGGGTGTATGCAAGGTGGTGTCTTCGGAGACTATTGAGGATGAGCGATACAAAAATATTGACACGACAGAACTATATTTAATTGTTGACATCGACACCTCAGCCGAAATGGATGCTTCTGAATTAGACGCAACCAAGAAAGAGTGTACCAAGTCAACTCGATATGATGCGCAATTTGCACGGATAGAAGAGCTGAAGAAAGGAAAGGAGTAGCTTGATGTTTTTGTTGTCAAATTTTTGGCAAAATCTATAATTATTTGCAAAAAATGATGTATTTTTGTATTTATGCAAACATCCTTTTTCCATCGCCTTCGCCTTATCGCCCAACTCACCCGAGGCCTCTTCCTGACCGACAATAATCGTTCGCCACTGGGCCGCGTGTGGCAAGTCCTTTCAAGGTTCACTTGGGAACTACCGCAGACCCTTGTGGGATGGCTTTATTCTGTAGGAAGGGCTTTGGCTGGTCAGGTCGACCGCGTCGATACCTTAGGCGGCATCACCTTCGCG
Organism: uncultured Bacteroidales bacterium; assembly: GCA_947303055.1. GTDB lineage: Bacteria > Bacteroidota > Bacteroidia > Bacteroidales > F082 > Limimorpha. The sequence continues at coordinate 40,846 of CAMYXV010000006.1, read as the reverse complement.
ACGAAATTGGGATGTGGCTATGGTATGGGCGTATCGTTGGGTACTTTCGTCGACCTGTGGGCTGGTCCATGGATGCATGGCGAAGGAGAGGCGTATATCCTCGGCAATCAAATCTGTATGCACGAGTTTGGACATACAGCTGATAGCCAACTTTTTGGTTGGTTCTATCTGCCTCTCATCGGGCTGCCCAGTTTGGTGAGTGCCCTTGGCAAAGGCGACCATAACGGTTTTTGGACGGAACTCAGGGCTAACAGTCATGCCAAAAAGTACTTCGGCAAGCATTACAGTATTGCTTGGAATGAGTCTGGTTATCCTACCGAGAATTTGGCTTAATAGTTTAAATCACCTTTTCGTTCACAACCCTCCACTCGCCAGGTTGTAAGTCGGCCAATACGATGTTGCCAATTTGGACGCGGATAAGACGCAACGTGGGAAACCCCACAGCGGCAGTCATGTGGCGAACCTGCCGGTTCTTGCCTTCGATGAGGGTGAGGCGCACCCAACTGGTCGGGATGTTGGCGCGGTAACGGATAGGCGGCACCCGCTCCCAAAGGTTTTCAGGCGGACTGACGATTTCCGCTTGACAAGGCTTGGTGCGATAGCCTTTGATGGTCACACCTCTTTTCAACTGATAGACGGCCTCTTGCGTGATTTGTCCGTCCACTTGTGCCAAATAGGTGCGTGGATGCTCAAATTTCGGGTCAAGCAGTTTCTTGATGAGCGGACCATTGTCGGTGAGGAGCAAGGCACCCTCGCTGTCGTGGTCAAGGCGGCCTGCGGCATACACATTAGGCGGGAAACCGAATTCATCGAGGGCACGATGTCCGGCCTCGGGAGTGAACTGGCTGAGTACACCAAAAGGCTTGTTGAAAAGAATAACCATAGCACTTTATTGCAAAGAAAATCAAGGGCAAAAATACGTTTTTCTGGTTGGGTTGAAAGGCCGTCGGTTTGTTTTTGTCGTAAAAAATGTGTTTTAATTGATAAAATCCTTATCTTTGCCGTTTGAAACCTATACTTTGATAGTCTCAATCACCATGCGAAAAGTAGTAACCAATTCGGATCTCAAGAATGCACTTGGCCTGAAAGGCTTCTTCGGCACTTGTGTCGCAGGATTGGCTTATGGATACCTCCGTTTGGGCAAAATCAACCGTTTGTTCGACGGAGCCGCTGATTATCAAGGCCGTGAATTTGCCGACCATCTGCTCCAAAACATGAACATCACTATTGATGTCAGTCCGGAACAGTTGGAAAACATCCCTAAGGAAGGTGGTTTTATAGTGGTGAGTAACCATCCCTTTGGTGGCATCGAGGGCGTGATGCTGTTGAGTGCCATCGCCAAGGTACGTCCCGATTTTAAGGTTATGGCAAACTTTATTCTTTCGCATATCCCTAACCTAAAGGAATGTTTCTTTGCCGTCAACCCGTTCGAGAAAAACCCCGAATGGAAGAGTAGCGTGGGCGGCATTAAAGGTGCCATTCAGCATATTGCGGAGGGTAATGGCTTGGGCGTGTTTCCTGCTGGTGAGGTTTCTCGTTACCATGGCCACGATTATCCTGAAGACTTGCCCTGGTCTACTTCCATAGCTCGAATCATCAAGAACGCAAATGTCCCCGTGATTCCTGTGTTTTGGGAGGGCCGCAATTCTAAGTGGTTTTACCTGGTCGACAAGATCCATCCTATGTTGGGCACGGCTCGTTTGACGAAGGAGTTAATCAACAAACATGACCAATGCTTCAACCTTCAAATTGGCAAACCGATTCTGCCAGCTGAGGTTGCTCTCTACGAGAAACCTGCCGATTTGGCGGCCTATCTACGTAGCCGTTCGTATGCCCTTGAAGCCAATATTCCCGCAAAGCCAGTTGAGAAAAAGGAGGTGAAGCAGGACGAGATTGACGCTCCTGCGGATTTGTCGCTCATGTTGGCGGAATTGGATGCCATCCGTGAGAAATCCTTCTTGTATTCGGCCTCTGATTATGACTGCTATCTGGCAGATTATGAGGATATTCCGAACTTGATGCATGAGATTGCTCGTCTGCGCGAAGAGACGTTCCGCGCCATTGGCGAAGGCACAGGCAAGAGCCTTGACCAGGATGAGTTTGACAAGCATTTCAAGCAGATGATTCTTTGGGACAAGGTCAAACAAAAGATAGCGGGTTGCTATCGACTTGGCATTGGCAGTGAGATTGTCCCCAAATTCGGTATCAAAGGCTTCTATGTCAGTACTTTAGTGAATATCGATGAGTCGTTTTCCGACAAACTGAGCCATACGATAGAACTGGGCCGTTCTTTTGTTTCCCTTGAGTATCAAAAGGAGGTGCTGCCTCTGATGTTGTTACTGCGCGGCCTCTCTGATGTGGTGGTGCGTTACCCCGAAATCAACCATTTCATCGGCCCTGTGAGTATCAGTTCGTGGTATCCGAAATTCTACCTCAGTCTGATTGCACGATTTGTTTCCGAAAATCATGCTGTCGAAGACGAATTGAAGGACAAGGTGACGCCCAAGACGCCTTTTGTTCCCGATTATCTGAAGGTGGATTCGGATGTGTTGCTGAAAAACAATATGAACGGCGTCGACAAGTTCGACAAGTTCCTGTTCCGTCTCAGCAATGGTGAGTACCGACTGCCTACTTTATACAAGAAATACCTGAAACTGAATGCCAAGTTCCTCTGTTTCAATGTCGATCCTGACTTCAACGACACCTTGGATTCACTTCTTTTCCTGACTTTCACCGATTTTCCTGAGGACGAAGTCATGCCGCTTTTCCGCGACAGCAGCGATGAAGAGAAGGAAATCGTCAGAAAACGTTTTGGGTATATTAAATAAGGTGTAACTATTCCGTTTCTTCTTCCTCGATGGTTTGGGCAAAGAAAGTGAAATTCACTTTGCCGTAATGCCTTTGCTCCATGAAGTGGGGATGCTCTTCAAAGTTTTGGTATTTGTCGTGCTCCAAGACGAACATGCCGCCTTCGCGCAACAGGTTGTGCTCGAATATGAGGTTGACCAAAGTTTGGTAATGTTCGCAATCGTAAGGCGGGTCGGCAAAAATGAGGTTGTACTGCATCTTATGCTTTTCGAGGAAACGGAACACATCGGAACGGACGACGAGTAACTCTTTCATGTCAAGCTTGTTGGCAGTTTCACGGATAAATTTCACGCAACCGAAGTCTTGGTCGACGGAAACGACTTTCGGGCAACCTCTCGACACTAATTCGTAGGAGATATTGCCTGTGCCTGCAAATAAATCCATAGCCTCGGTCTCCTCAAAATCGAAATGGTTCTCGATGATATTGAACAGGCTTTCCTTGGCCATGTCGGTGGTGGGACGCACGGGCAGGTTGGTAGGAGCCATGATTTGCCGCCGTTGGTATCTTCCTCTGATGATTCTCATTTTAGTGCTTGGTAATGGGTGAAATAGTATGGGTAGGGCACTTCTTCTAAAGCCTTGTTTATGTGTAGAGAGTGTGGGTCTTCTACAAAACGGATGTCCTTCACATAACGTCCGCAAAGGTCGATAATCTCAGAGGCAGGACGAATGAGGCCGGAAAAACAAACGGGTATATCTTGTCCCGAGCAGCCGTTTTGCTCCATCGCAAACAGCAGGAAATAAGCGAAGTCTTCCTTGGTGTTGAACTTGAAGTTGTTGAAAAAGAACAACTTCCCTTCTTTCTTGATGAGCATATCAAAGTCGCGGTTGCGGACTTGAACAAACGCAGCTGTTTCAAGGTCGTTTTTCATCACGCTGTTGATGAAGACGCTGCTGGAATGGGTGATTTTGGCGTCTTTCCATTTGGCCAATAGCTTGTCTTGCAAAGCTTTTGGATAAGCAAAGACAATATGGCATTGGATAGATGCCAATAGTTCCGACACGATGGTATAGCTTTCAGGGAGTTGGAAACCAAAGTCAAGGTACTTGGCTTGGTCGACCTCGTTGAACAAGGGTTCAGGAACAAGAGTGCAAAAGCGATTGTCAATAAGACAAGTCACCGATTGGAAGGCTTTGTTGTTCAAGCCTTTGGACTCTAAAGCCCGTTCCAAGGTTCTGACGAGGTCGTTACTGTCGGTCAGCAGTTCCGATTGGTAAAACTCCAAGCCGACAAGAGCTTGGGTTTCAGTGTCGAGAAGGGCAAAAGAAAGACCACCCAATGTGCATTGGATGGCCATTCTGTATTGCGATGACTTCTCGGCATCAAACGTCTCACCGAATTGTGAGATATAAGGATTCAATGATGCCGTCATTCATCCTAACGGTTTAGAGTTTCTCCCAGTTACCGTCGGTAGTGGCTTCTTCCATCGAGCCGACCTTCAGACCGGCATAACGGTTGATGCTTTCCTTTTCGGCCTTGGTGTTGTCAACGCGCTGTTTCCATTCTTTCTCGGTGAAAGCAGCACCCGGATTGGCCAGATAGACCTCATAAGGCGTGCGGACTTCGAAGACCGGGATATTGATACCGTTACGTTGGATGGTTCCAGCTTCGATTTCGAAGTTCTGTTGAGGCTGGCTGAAAGGCACCCATTTCAAGTCGCTAATGTTGAAATTGTCGCGGCCACTCTTGAGGGAGTCCATCACCTTTACGTAACCGATAGTGTCGTTGATGGTACGGGTAAAGGTGGTGTCGGTCGGGTCGGGAACGATTTTCACGATCGGAATTTCAGCCGTCTGGCAGAATTGAATCAAAGAGTCAAAATCGGCCGTGTACTTGTTGTTGGCATTTTTGTAAAGCACTTCGGCATTACGGATGTCGATGAGGCGTTCGACCACTTTGGTCTCACGGGCTTTCTGCTCGGTGTTGAACTTGATGGGAGCCTGAATGCTCTTCACGACTTGCCATGCTAAGAACACGATAACTGCAAACAGCAGGATGTTGATGAGAATTGATAATCCTTTTTTCATTGTTGTATGAATTTTCTAATTATTATTCTATGTCTGATTGGCGGCAAAGTTAGGATTTTTTCCGTTATGTAGGTCAAAAAATTTCGTTTGAAATTAAAAATGGATTTTATGGAAGTTTAAATATTTGTCATCCAGATATTTGCGAATTCTGTCAGCAAGCACAATGAAAATTTGGAGTTCGTTTTTTTCCAGCCAATCGGTAGCATCGTCGTCTCGGTTGATGGCTTTTGCAAAGGCGAGATTGACTTCAAAGTGGTTTTTCAGTAGCCATTCTTCGGCTTTGGCTTCCTTGTCAATGACGCTGTCGATAGCGGCCAAATGGGGGAAACCATGTTCCATCAACCAGTCCTTGGCCTTGGTATCACCTTGAATGGTATGACTCAGCGCGCCCAGTTCGGGGTAGCCGTTGCGCATTAGCCACTCGAAGAATTCTTCGCCCTCAGGCTCAAAAGTGCAGCCGAAGGCCATCAGTATTTTTACGGGGTAGTGGGTCATTTAATTCCGTTAAATCTTTTGATTTCGCAGCAAAGATACAACAATTCAAATAGATTTCTTACCTTTGCACAAATAATTGAAAGAAAATGAAAACCAAAAAAGAAATAGTTGAAAACTGGCTGCCACGCTATACGGGCCTGCCGCTGGAGAAGTTTGGAAAGTATATCCTGCTGACCAATTTTCAGAATTATGTGGATCGCTTTGCCGAATGGCAAGGTGTTGAAGTCGTTGGGCGTGACCGCTCTATGCCTTGCGCCACCGATGGCGAAATCACCATCATCAACTTCAGCATGGGCAGCGCCAATGCCGCTACCATTATGGACCTGCTGAGTGCTGTCAAGCCCAAGGCGGTGCTGTTTCTTGGCAAATGCGGTGGCGTGAAGAAAATCAATAAAGTTGGCGACCTTATTTTGCCTATTGCCGCCATCCGTGGCGAAGGTACCTCCAACGACTACTTTCCACCCGAGGTGCCTGCGTTGCCTGCATTCAGCCTCGAAAAAGCCATCTCCACCACCATCCGTGACTATGGCCGCGATTACTGGACGGGAACGGTCTACACCACCAACCGCCGCGTTTGGGAGCACGATGAAGAGTTCAAGGACTACCTGCGCAAAATCCGCTGCATGGCCGTCGACATGGAAACGGCAACCATTTTCTCAGTCGGCTTCCACAACGAAATCCCGACGGGCGCGCTGCTGCTGGTGTCCGACAACCCCATGGTGCCTGAAGGTGTCAAGACCGAGGAAAGTGACAAGGTGGTCAGCAAGAACTTTGTCGGCGAGCATCTCCGCATCGGCATCGACTCACTAAGGCAACTCATTAATAACGGTATCACCGTCAAGCACTTGAAGTTCTGATGACTTACGACCAGATTCTCTCCGACATCCACAAAAAGAACTTCGCGCCCATTTATTTCCTGACGGGCGAGGAGCCTTATTTCATCGATATGATTTCGGACACCATCGAGAACGAAGCCTTGGATGAGGCCGACCGCGCCTTCAACCAAATTGTGCTCTATGGCCGTGACGTGGATGTAGAGACCATCGCCAACCACGCCCGCAGTTTCCCGATGATGGGCGAGCGCATGGTGGTCATTGTCAAAGAGGCCCAGGACGTGAAAGACTTGGAGAAATTTGAGGCTTATCTCGAAACTATTCCCGAGACTACGCTTCTTGTTTTCGCTTACAAATACAAGAAGTTCGACAAGCGCAAGACATTAGCCAAGAAAATTGACAAGCTGGGTGTGTGGTTCGAGTCGAAGAAGCTGTACGACAGCAATATCCCTGGTTGGATTCAGAATTATCTGAAAGCCGATGGCTATTCCATCACGCCCAAGGCCACGCAGATGTTGGCCGATTTCCTCGGCACTGACCTCCATAAAATCGCCAACGAATTGAAAAAACTCACCATTGCCTTGCCCAAAAACAAGAGCATCGACGATGCGGATGTGGAGCGCAATATCGGCATCTCGAAGGATTACAATGTCTTCGAATTGCAGAATGCCATAGGCAACCGTGATGTGCTGAAAGCCAACCGTATCGTGAACTATTTTGGCGATAATGGGAAGGATAATCCGCTGTTGGTCACGGCGATAACGCTGTATGGCTATTTCTCCAAGATCCTGAAGTTGCATTTTGCCACCGACAAGTCGCAAGGGGCTTTGGCGAGTATGTTGGGTGTGAATCCGTTTTTCGTGAAAGACTACCAACTGGCTGCTCGCAATTATCCGCCTGGCACTTGCATTCGCTGCATCTCCATCCTTCGTGAGTTCGATTTGAAGTCGAAGGGCTACGAGAGCGGTGAGGTGAGTGAGAAGGATTTGTATAGAGAGATGATTTTCAAATTAATGCATTAATTTAGGGTCCCTGAGCCTGTCGAAGGGCCCGTCTATCATAATTATGAGAATTGTAGCACAACGAGTAACCCACGCATCTGTCACCATCGACGGCAAGGTGAAGTCTGAAATCGGGCTTGGTATGTTGGTTTTGCTCGGCATTGAGGAAGCCGACAACGAAGAAGACGTGGATTGGCTCTGCGCCAAACTCAGCAAACTCCGCATTTTCGACGACGGCAATGATTCGATGAACTTAGACATTAACCAGGTAGAAGGCTCATTCCTAGTGGTGAGCCAGTTCACACTCCACGCCTTGACCAAAAAAGGCAACCGCCCGAGTTTCATCCGTGCCGCTCGACCTGAGCAAGCAATACCGCTGTATGAATTGTTTTTGAAACGCCTCGCAGAAATCTCAGGTCGCGAAGTGCTAAGCGGCGAATTCGGTGCCATGATGGCCGTGGAGCTGCTTAACGATGGGCCTGTGACGATAATAATGGACTCGAAGCGACGGGAATAATCTTATTCCACCACGACCTTCCGCGTTTCGTTGCCCATAGTCACAAAATACATTCCTTTTGGTAGTTCTAACTTTTCCTTGCCCTTGATTTCCTTGGTCATGATGGTTTGGCCGAGGGCATTTGTGACGGTCATATTGCCTGTGCCTTCAATGATAATATATCCCTTGGCAGGATTAGGATAGACTTTGAAGGTGCTTCTATGGTTCTCGCAAAGATGATCATAGGGCATCGTGCAATATACCGCTTCAGGACTCACTGGCGAAGCATAATGCGATCTTGTTTCCTTCTTGCGTTGAGTGAAAATATAGGAAGTGCTTGGCATTAAGCCTTCAAATACTGGAGAGGGTTGCCACTCGCTGCCATTGATGTTATATTCACCATCTTCTATAGCAACAAGAGTTATGCTTGTGTCGGTGTTGCTCTCCATTTGTGGAGCTTCGGGCATGGGCTGTTCCGCTTTTTTGATAGGGCCAAAAAGAGGTGAAGTTATGGCTCCTGTGCAGTTTTCGGCCGTGACTTGCACACAGACTTTCTCGAAAATGTCATCTTCGGTCAAAGTGTAGGTTGAATAGACAGCTCCTTCGATAGCTGTTGTGTCTCTTCGCCATTGGTAATGCAACTCTCCTAAATCAGGAATGGATGGCGTAGAACCCAAATTTGTTTCGGCGGTCAAGGTTTCTCCGAAGAAAGGTTCTCCAGAAATATTGACTTCGCCTGTTAAAGTGGGTATAATGCTGTCATATAAAACACTTTCGATTGCACCGTAGGCATTCAATCGCCTTCCTGCGGCAACCAAACCATCGAGCGAAGGCAAGTGGTCGGCACCGTTAAGAAGGTGATGCCTCACTGAAAGACAGAAATTTGCTGGGTCGTTTTTGCAAGCTATCATCATCTCCTCGGGCAAGGCCGCATACATCAATGCGATGGTTCCAGAGACTTGTGGAGTGGCCATTGAGGTTCCAGTCATATTGCCGTAATTGTTGTTAGGAAGTGTAGAATAGATGGATGTGCCGGGTGCACCAATGTCAATGTTGTTGATACCATAGCCAGCGCTTCCATATTTTTCGTCGGAAGAAGTGGTGTTGGTGATGCCTATGAGATAATTTCCAGGACAGGCGGATGGGACATCACCCACCACATCAACATTCACATTCATGTTGGGACCGGCACCGCAACTCAATATGCCGACATTGCCCATCTCATCATACATCGAACACCAGATGGGATAATCGTCTGGATTCCCGTAATCGACCCCGAAAGAAGAATTAGTAGCTACGATGAAAGCACCTTCTTCTCCATCAGTTTCATTGTACCGCGCTCGCATTTCCAAAACGTAGGCATAGGCTTCCACGACAATAGACTCTTCGCCTGAACTACCGCCGATGGGCATGACTTTCACATTCCAATTCACGCCGCAAACGCCTTTTCCATTGTTTCCGACAGCACCGATGATGCCTGAAACATGAGTGCCATGGTTGTTGCTGCCGACATAGCCGTTGTGGTTGTAAGCATTCCAACCGTGAAAGTCATCGATATAGCCGTTATCATCGTCATCGATGCCGTTATTTGGGATTTCGCGGGTGTTTATCCAGCAATTCAGGTCTTCGTGGGTCCAATCAGCACCTCCGTCGATGACTGCAACCACGATGGTGTCGCCAGTTGCCGTGACACCGCCTGTGGTAAATTCCTCCCAGGCTTGCGGCAGGCTCATGATGTTGGGTGCCCATTGTGATGAATAGTATGGATCATCTGGGATTACCTCGCGCATCACGATGTTGGTATGGTTGTTTTGAACGACTCGGACATCGTTGTTTGTGGTTAGGCGGCGCATCTTGTCCTCTCTTGACCCTTTGCTGTCAGAGATTTCAAAAAGCCAGATATTCAGTCGTTTGGATAACAGTCTTTTGGGCACAATACCGACATTGGAATTGGCCGCAAAGGTCGTGGCGTCTACATCTTGTTCCAACCAAATGATGAATTCGTTCTCCACATATGTGGTTGATCCTTGGCTTTGCTGTGGCTCCTGTGCGTATGAAAACACGGACAAAGCCATTATGGCCAAGATGAATAGTGGTTTAATGATTGATTTCATGGGAATGTTATTATTTATGTTTCAGTTAGCAAAAATAATCATTTTCAGTTTAACCGCCACTTTTCCAGCCGATTTCAAAAGAATTGCCTATTTTTGCAAACTGAACAACTGAACAACTGCAAACTGATAACTAAAAAAAGATGGAAGGAAAGCGATTAGAAAAAGTAAACAAGTTGTTACTGAAAGAATTAGGCGATATTTTCCAAAAAGAGCTTAAACCCAAGGTGCCCTCACTGATGATTACCGTGACGCGCGTCAATGTCACATCTGACTTGTCGTATGCGCGTGTGTATTTGAGTGTGTTCGGCGTGGATGAGAAGAAGAAGGTCGTGGAAGAGGTAGGCCAAAACGCCAAGGCCATCCGCGGCTTGCTCGGCAACCGTATCCGTCATCAGATGCGTGTGGTGCCGGAGCTTCGTTTCATCGAGGACGACTCGCTGGATTATATCGAAAACATTGACAACCTGCTGCATCCCGACAAGTGAGACTGCCGCTGTTCATAGCAAACCGTTACTTGGTGGCCAAAAAGAGTCACAACCTCATTAATATCATCACATGGATCTCCATTTTGGGTATTAGTGTGGGTTCGTTTGCGCTCATTGTGGTGCTGTCGGCCTTCAATGGACTAGAAAAGGTGATTTCCTCCATGAACAACCGCCTCACGCCTGACTTGCAAATCGCCCTAATAAAAGGCAAGACCATTGATTTGACGGCTTTTCCATTAGGCCAACTTAAAGCAATTCAAGGTGTTGATTATGTGATTCCTACCATTACCGAGGATGCTCTGTTTCGTGCCAACGACAAGCAACACATCGGTCAGGTAAAGGGTGTTGGACTGGAATACCAGAAGATTGACCGTTTGAATGAAATTGTTTTCGGAGGCGGTGATTTGGTGCTCTCCGATGAAGACGAGCATGAGTTTGCAGTGCCTGGAGCAGGTGTGGCTTGGTATTTGGGCATCAATGCCTACAACCCTTACGCGATGGTGCGCATCTATGTGCCTAAACGCGGCAACGCCTCGCTGATGAGCCTTGAAAATAGTTTCAACTCCGATGTGCTGACTGTGCGTAGCGTGTTCTCCACCGAGCAGGAACAAGATGAGAAATTGGTGCTTGTGCCTTTTGAAATGCTGTCGGAGCTGCTTGAATATGAAAACAAAGCAACCAATGTAGAGCTCTTTACCGCTCCAAATGCGGATATTAATAAGGTGAAAAAATCGGTCGCTTCCATCCTTGGTGCTGACTACACTGTGAAAAACCAACAGGAACAGCAGGAGACGCTATTTAAAATCATGCGCTCCGAAAAATGGGCGGTTTATGTCATCCTTACCTTTATCTTGATTTTGGCTACCTTCAATGTGGTCGGCTCGCTTTCCATGCTGATGATTGACAAACGGAAGGACACTGAAATCCTCAAAGCTATGGGTGCCGACAACCACTTGATTCAAAAGATTTTCATGAACGAGGGTCTGCTCATCTCTGTGGCGGGAGGCATCATCGGATTGTTGTTGGGTATCATTTTGGTGCTGTTGCAGCAGCAGTTCGGTTTCGTGAAGTTTGGCACGGGCGGCAACTATGTCGTGGATGCCTATCCGGTGCTATTGAAACTCAAGGATGTGTTGTTGATTTTCGCCACGATTCTGGTGGTGGGCTGCACCTCGGCTTTCCTTACTGTGCGTCACGCGATGCGCAAGTCCAGTGCTCAGAAATCCAGATTGAACGACAGATAATAACGCGGTTTCTTCGCGATTTGTCCGTCCTGTATACCCCAAGCCATATCGCCTCTGATAAAATAGCCGAACAGGGTGGTCCGCAGTCCAAAGCCGATGCCACCCACCAAAGGCTCTTTCATCTCTGTAACGGTGATGTTCAGGTTACCATCGGTAATATGTGTGTTGTAGAGTGAATTGCTCGGACTGTAAGGATTCCAGCCCGTCCAAGCGGTGCCTATGTCGCCAAAAGCGACGATTTGGAAGTCCTTGATGAAATTCATGTTGATGGGACGGTTGGTGAAGTAGCTGAACACGGGGAAGCGCAACTCGCTATTCAGGACGACAAAGTTGTTGCCGTTGCGGATATTCTGGCTGAAGCCGCGCATGTTGGTGGCGAGGGTCTGATAAGCATAGTTTTGCGAGTAGTCGACGGGTGCGCCCTGGTCGAAAGAGGCCAAAATCCAATTGTCAACGCCCCCCATGTAATAGATGAGCTTCTGCTGTCCAAACGAACTGCTTCCCGCGATGCGGTTGGCCCAGATGAAATTACGGCTGATGCGGGTGTAATGTCTGTAATCGAATCCGACAACGACCATGTTGTTGGTGTTACGGGCGATGCGTTGGTAATATTCGGCAAACACCTTTCCCCTTGCTCCGACAAGTAGGTTGGTCCCGAGTTTCTTTGAGTTATCGTAGACGAGCTCAGCCCGTAATCCGCCCCAGTTTTCATAAACGTCTTTGTCGCCAAGGCTATAGTCATCAATGGCGAGGTTGACTTTATGGTCTAACCTGTAAATGGCTGTGCCTCGCAAACTTAGGATTTCACTGAAAGGATAGCTCAGTGTGTAGAAAGCTTCATTAGTGAAGGTTCGGTAGTAGTAGCTGGAATAGTCGTCGGTGACATAACGATGCAGAGTGATGCTCTTGTCGATGCGTTTGCTGAGGTTGCTGAAGCGCATCATGTATTCGTTGTTGGTGAGGCTGGTGTTGAGTTTCACGCCGAGTTCGATTTTGTAGTCTTCCATCAGGTCTTTCATCTTGGTGCCGAGGAAGATATTGAAGCCCGAGTTGAGGTAGATAGGCGTGCCACCGCCGCTGAAGGGCTGGTAGCTGTAGTTCATGCTGGTGAAGTCGATTTGGCTCATCAGCTGGTCGGCGAAGAGTTCCACATAATAGTTATTGGGCCGCTGGATAGTGTCTTTTTGCCTTGGCTTAGGAGCAGGACGGTTGTCCTGTACCACTTGCAGGGAGTCAGCTCCCAAGGCACCGCCGATTTGTCGTTTGCGTCGAGGGTAGCGGTAACTGGCCGAGAAACGGTGCTTTGAAATGGGCTCCACAACCGTATCCTTTTCCTTCTTGATCCATTCTTCAATCAATCTTTTTTGTGCATAAGGGCTCATCTGACTGATGTTTTGCTCTTGGCCTCGGAGGATGGATGACATAAAAAACTTCTCGCCTTTTTGGTCGGCCATCAACATGGCGGCTTTGTGGTCGCGTGGTTGGTAGCTGTAGTCGATGATATTGGAAGAATAGTCCGTAAGTTGTTCTTTTTTGCCGAAATAGCGGTAGTGCACGATGGTGTCGATATGGCTAATGGCACTGTCGAAACGAATCTGGTATAAGTTATAAAAGCCACTGGTGTCGTTCAGATAGAGCAGACTGCCGTCCTTGAGGGGCTCGGGCAAGATACTGTTGGAGTAATGTTGTTGGGTCAGGTTTTGGAGCACTGCACCTTTATTAATATAGTTGTAGGCGAAAAGGTCGAATTGTTTGCTTTGGAAACCAATTTTCTCGTCGACCTTCAAAGTGTCGTTGTCGCGGTTTGAACTAAACACAATCTGTCGGTCGTCGAAAGTGAAGACGGGATTCAAGTCGGTGTGGTAGTCATTCGTGATTTGTTCCAAAGTGTTGGAAAACAGGTTGTAGACATAAATGTCAGGCTTGCCCATGCGGGTGGCTGCCAAAACAATCTTGCGACTCTTATGGGCGTAGGAGAACGAGCTGACCTTTTGGAAGTCGAACAGATAGGTGCTAGCTTTCTTGCCCGAATTAATGTCTAAATTGTAGAGCTGAATTTTGCCTTCTTCCTCGAGGATGAACGACAGAATCTCGCCATTGGGATGCCAAGCCAACAATGGAAATGAAGTATCAATGTTTTCATCAGAGCGGTATCCCGCTTTGAAAAGTTGTTGCCGCTTACCGCTTTGTAGGTCTTCCAACCAGAGGCGGATCTTGCCCTCATCATTGCTGACATAGGCAATATATTTCCCGTTCGGGCTGATGCTGGGTTGGGTGAAAGTGCGGTATTTCTTGTATTTCAGCTTCAGCGGGTTGGTGGGCTGATTGGCCAAAAGGCTCTCGTAACGTGCCTTGTAAAACTCATACCATTCCTCAATCAATGCTTTGTATTCCTTGCCCGTGACGTAGAGTAGCGCCTTTCTGACGTTTTGTGTGTTTTCAGCTAAAGTAAGAATATCGTTGAACGATTTGTTGCCATATTTTTCATCAATGAAGTTCCAAAACGAATAGCCTGCAATCAAAGCGTCGTCGTCGCGGAGATGATTGATTTTTTTGTAGTTGCCAGAAGTGATGCCGCGTTGCAGTTGGGCTTCCTTGTGGCAGTCCCAGTTGCCAGCGATGAAAGCCACCAGTCCGTCTTGGAACCATTGCGGGATGTCGTAACGATAGGAATTGCGGATTTGGGAGCCGATGCTGGTGCCGTTCATCACCTGACTGAATAACAGCCGAGCGATGCCTTCACGGATTTGCGCCTCGAAATGGGTGTAGTCTCCGTCGAAGTAAAGAATTACCTTTGTTCCGATAATTTTGGTGATGCCGCCTGTGTTGCCGTATTCCTCTTCCTCAAGGTTGATGTTGCTCTGCTTGAAGTCTCCCTTGCTGTTGAAGACGATGAATTGGATCTTTTTCCCGAATCGGCTATTGAGACGGTTTTCAAGTTGAGGAATCTGCTCTTTGGCATAGGCTTGAGCATAGCGGGCAAGGTCATCGCCACCTTGGTAGAAATACACGTCGAAGTTGTTGTTCATGAAGTACGACCAATGAAAGTCGGCCCACTGTACGCGGTTCTTCCCGAAGGGCATGTTCATGCCGTTATAGAACTGGGCTTGGACGGGCAGAATCATCGCCATGAGCAGGACCAAAAGAATCGCATTTCGTTTTTTCGACAACATAAAAACAAATTAGCGGACAAAGATAGGTATTTTCTTTGTAATGCTTCCAAAATTGCACTATCTTTGCCAGCAAAATCATAAAGATGCTCAAACTAGAACAATTCGTATTTAATCCCTTTTCGGAAAACACCTACGTCGTTTACGACGAGAACACCAAGGAATGCGTCATCATTGACCCGGGCTGCTCCAATGCAGGCGAGGAAAATGAACTTTTCGACTTCATCGATAGCCATCACCTCAAGCCGCTGATGGTCATCAATACACACGGCCACATTGATCATATCATGGGTAACACTGCTGCGAAGAAGAAATATGGCATCAAAGTGGCGGCGCATCCCAACGTGAAAAACGACTTTCTTCGCTCGCGACAACAGGCTGCTATGTTTGGGCTACCGTTTATGGGTGATTGCGATCTTCCCGATGTCGATTTGGAAGATGGCGAGATCATCAAGGTAGGGGAGAGCACCCTTGAGGTCATCAGCACACCAGGCCATGCCATGGGTAGCATCAGCCTCTATGCTGAAATCGAAGGTTGGGTCTTCACTGGTGATGCGCTCTTCTGCCGCAGCATCGGGCGCACCGACCTGCCAGGAGGCAATTACGAACAACTCCGAACAAATATCATCGAACGCCTGTTCCATTTGCCCGATGACACAGAGGTCTATGCAGGCCACGACCAAAGCACGACCATCTTTGACGAAAGAAGGTATAACATGTTTCTTTGATGAAAAGATCTCTTGGCACATTGATTCTTTTGCTCTTGACTACTTTGACCTTTGCACAGGATGAGATGCGGGTTATAGATAGCCTTGAAAACGTTATGGCCAAGCAGGAAGGGCGAGAGAAGGTGCTGACTATGATTGAGTTGACGTGGGAGTTTTACGATATTTCTTACGATGACTGCCTAAATTGGGGCGAAAAAGCCATCAAAGAAGCACAGAAGCTAGGCTTGACTGATTTGGAGGCGGATGCCACTTTTGCGTTAGCAATGCAATATGGCTATCATGCCGACCTCGATTTGGCACAGGTTTATCTGAAGCGGTCCTTCGACTTGCACATGTCTGTTGGCAATCATGACCGTGCTTTTGAGGACCTTTGGAATCAAGCTTATTTCGAACAGATTTGGGGCAATATGGACTCGGCAATTAGTGTTTATCAAGAGGTCTTGCCTTTTGCTGAACAACGTCGCGACACGTTGGCTATGGCTCAGACATGCGCCAATATGGCCATCATCCAATATCAAAAGCATGATTTTGAACGTTCCGAAGCGAATTTCAAGAAGAGTTGCGCATATTATAAGTCTATAAATACTATTGTAGAAGAGGCAAAAAATAATGCAAACCTGGCCAATCTTTATATGGAGTGGGGAAGGTATGCCGAATCAAGGAAATTGTTTCAACTTGCTATTCCTGTGTTAGAACAATTTGATAGATTTGATTATCAGTTGCTTACATTCAAAAATTATGGCTTGTTGTTTGAGAAGCAATTTGTGAACTATGATTCTGCCAGCTATTATTTTGACAAGGCAATGACATGCATCGAGCAGGTGGAATGGCCAGCTGAAAACATGGTTGATGTATCGAATGCAAAGTCAGATGTGCTAGTTGAAATGGGCAATGTGGCTGTTAACCGCCACGATGATTTGTTAGCGATGAACTATTTTAAAGAGGCTTTTGCTTTGGCAGAAAAAAACAAATACCATTTTGGTTTAATGCAAGCTGCATTAAGCCTGGGCCAGTTGTATGCCTATCAAGGGGAAGCGACCCTTTCGTTGCATTATCTTGATATCTATGCTGAGGAAGCAAAGAAATCGGGCATTACCATGATGGAGTCAGCTGCAAAGAAACCACTTATCCTTGACTATGCTCGTTTAGGATGTTTCAATGAAATGGCTGCAGAACTTGATGCACTTGATGAGCAAAAGCAGACCCTGCAACGTGAAAACAGTGATTTATATGACCAGTTAAGCACAATCCAAGAAGAAACGCAAGGTCTACTCCAGCAAAACGAATCCCAAAACAACCAAATTCGAACCCTCCAAACCCAACGAAACCACTACCGTTTAGCCTTCTTCGGCCTCTTGGCCATAGTGCTTTTCGCTGTGGTTTTGTTTGTGGTCTACAAAATTGTTCGGAAAAAACGAGCAAAAGTGTAAAACCTTGAAAATAAAACCCTACCTTTGCACCCGTTTACGAAATTTGAATCTTTAAATCTTAAATCTTTAAATATCAAATCATGATCGAGAAAATCACATCATCACAACAAGCTATGGACCTGGAAGCCAAGTACGGTGCCCATAACTATCACCCGCTGCCGGTCGTCCTCGCCAAGGGTAAGGGCGCCAAGGTGTGGGACGTCGAAGGCAAAGAGTATTTCGACTTCCTGTCGGCTTATTCCGCTGTCAACCAAGGCCATTGCCACCCGAAAATCATCAAGGCTATGACCGACCAGGCCGAACGCCTCACCCTCAGCAGCCGTGCCTTCTATAACGACGCACTCGGTGTGTGGGAGAAATATGTGACCGAATACTTCGGCTATGACAAGGTGCTGCCCATGAACTCGGGCGCCGAGGCCGACGAGACGGGTCTGAAGTTGGCCCGCCGTTGGGGTGTCGTCAAGAAGGGTATCCCGAACGATAAGGTGAAGATTGTGTGCTGCGAAGGCAACTTCCACGGCCGTACCATCACCATCATCACGATGAGTAACGATCCCGAGTCGTATGCCAATTATGGCCCCATGACTCCTGGTTTCATCCGCATCCCTTACAATGACCCCGACGCACTGGAACAAGTGCTGGCTAAGGAAGGCAACGAAATCGCTGGTTTCCTGCTGGAACCCATCCAAGGCGAGGCTGGCGTTTATGTGCCGGACGAAGGCTACCTGAAGAAGTGCTATGACATCTGCAAGAAGTACAACGTGTTGTTCATGGCCGACGAGGTGCAGTGCGGTATCGCCCGTACAGGTAAGATGTTGGCCTGTGACCACGAAGGCGTTCGCCCCGACATCCTCATCCTGGGTAAGGCCCTCGGTGGTGGTGTGGTGCCGGTGTCCTGCGTGTTGGCCGACGACGACATCATGCTGAACATCAAGCCCGGTGAGCACGGATCGACCTTTGGTGGCAACCCGATTGCTGCCCGCGTGTCCATCGCCGCTCTTGAGGTCATCAAGGAAGAGCACCTGATGGAGAACGCCGAGCGTCTCGGTAAGATTTTCCGCGAGGAGATTAGCAAGATCAAGAGCCCGATGATTGAGAAAGTCCGTGGTAAAGGTTTGCTCAACGCCGTAATCATTAAACCCAAAGACGGTAAGGAAGCTTGGGATGTATGCCTCAAGATGCGCGACCTCGGCCTGCTGGCTAAGCCCACCCATCAGCACATCATCCGCTTCGCTCCGCCCTTGGTCATCACCGAGGCTGAGCTCCGCGAAGCCATCGAAATCATCAAGAAAGCCATCGCCTCGTTTGAATGATTCTGATGATGGATCAATGAAAAAAGCCTCTCGAAAGGGAGGCTTTTTCATTTGATTGCTATCTCTTTGAAGATGCTCTCAACAGCGTCTTCGTATTCTTTCAATGCATTAATCTTCTTGATTCTCCGCCAAACCACCTGTGGTTCCTCGAAACTGTTCATCAGATACGACCAAAGTTCTTTCATGCGCCCCAACACTTTCGGGCTACCTCCTGCATGACGTAGGCGGTCTTCGTATAGGTCGAGGACATAATTGTGTAGACGATCGGTTTTGTCGTGGATTTGCGGACGCATGCGATGCGTCCCTACGGGTTCGTCCTGTAGGGACATACCGCGTGTGTCCGATATTTGTTCCGCCAAAAACGGATTGGCCAGCAATCCCCGACCCAGCATGAACTGTTCGACAGGCTGCACTACTTTACAAATACGTCCAAAACTTTCCACCGAAAAAATATCCCCGTTATAAACCAACGGCGCATTAATTAAAGGTATTAAAGCCTTGAACCGCTCTATGTCAGCCTCACCCTTGTATAGCTGCTTCCCGATGCGCGGATGGATGATTAATTCGCTCAAAGGAAACTTGTTGAAAATCGGAATGATGGCGTCTATTTCCTCAGGGCTGAAATATCCCAAGCGGCATTTTATGCTGAATTTGATGTCAATCTGTTCGAAAACCCGCTCAAGCATGGCCTCCACCTTGTCAGGATAGGGTAGAAGTCCACAGCCGCGTTTCTTGTTGGCTACACGTGGAAACGGGCAACCCATATTCAGGTTGATTTCCTTATAACCCAGCTGTTGACATTGTTTGGCAAAACGCAATATCTCCTCTGCGTCAGTGCTGAGGATTTGCGGTGTAAGGGTTTCTACGTTGTTGCATTTTGGGTCGATTTCCTCGCCTTGTAGGTTTTTGGCGTGATCTTCTTTATGAATACCCGTGAAAAAAGGCGTGTAAAACTTGTCGATACCACCAAAATGCCGCTTGAACACATTGCGAAACGGTGCATCGGTGATGCCTTGGAAGGGACCTAAGGAAAGCAACGGGCTGCTCATTTCTTCTTGCGCTTGGTGGCTTTCTTGACAGTTCTCTCACCCGATCGGTTCCAGCGGATGAGGCTTATGGCAATCCATGTGATGAGTAGCACGAAGGTGAGATAGACAGCGATACGGCTGAGGTAGTCGCCATGTTTTGCGTAGAAAGTTATTTTGTCGTTGGCCTTTAGGGTGTCACGAATGGCATCGGGCTCCCAATAGTTGGTTTGTTGCAGTACATCGCCACGCTGGTTGAAGAACCCCGATCGCCCCGTGTTGGCTGAACGTGCGATGCAACGTCGGTTCTCGATGGCGCGCAGCTTCGAGAACTCGAAGTGCTGCTTATAACCTGGTGTGTCGCCCCACCAGCCATCGTTGGTGATGACGAAAATCAGGTCGGCACCCTTTTTGCAGAAGGAACTGACATATTCACCAAAAGCAGACTCATAACAGATAGGCACAGCCACTTTATGTCCGCCAAATGTCATCACTTTCGATTCGGGATCGGTTTTCAAAGTGCCGCGTGCGATACCCATGGTCAGGCTGTAGTTCTTCAAGAAGCCCATCCACTCGGGAATAGCTTCCACTGCTGGAGTGAGTTGTGATTTGTTGCGGTGTTGGATGTTAATATCGTCGATAAGTAGGGCAGAATTGTGACAATAATAATAGCGGTTGAGTCCAGCTTCGCGTGCCGGGAAATCGTCTTCCATGCCTTTTGGTACCCATTCGTAGGTGGTGCCACCAATGACGAAAGCCAACTGTGGAAATCTCTTGACATAGTCGCGCAATGTATTGACAGCCTTTGCTTTATCAATCTCTTGTAACCAGATGCCTTCTTGGATGGCCGACTCACTGCTAACAATGAACCGCGTTTGGGGTGTGACCAAAGGCAATGAAAGATTAATGTTGTTCTGGATGACTTGGTCGTAAAACTGGCTGTCGAACTGTTCGTTCCATGGGTCACAATTCTGTTGGACGACAATGACTTCAGTGTCCTCACCTTGGTCTTCGTAATGTTTGTAGATATGTGTGCTGATTAGAATAGGCAAGAGGAGTATTACTACTTCTGCACCAATACTAATAAACAGAGGTTTTGTTTCTTTTGATTTAAAGTAAAGGATAGTGTTG
This sequence comes from uncultured Bacteroidales bacterium, assembly GCA_947303055.1. Lineage (GTDB taxonomy): Bacteria > Bacteroidota > Bacteroidia > Bacteroidales > F082 > Limimorpha. Next base: position 20,485 of record CAMYXV010000006.1, on the reverse strand, counting down.
GTTATCAATATGTTGACAAGTAGTATCCAAAATGTTCCGCCTGCCACGCCCGTGTATTCATACCATTGTATCCTTTCATGTCGTGTGGAAAAAGCATGACCAAGGTTGAGCCAGGGCCATTTGATGGACCACCAATAAGTAAGCAGCTCGAAAGCCATCCAGTAGGGGATGAGGATGAAGTTGCCCCAAGGTTTGTTGCACACTTTTTTCTTTGTGAGGTGGAACACATGAAACACAATGGTCATGAATAAAGCATTCAATATCCAGGCCAATGTAGCGGCTGGCGTAGCATTCCAAACCCACCAAGTGGTTGCCACATTCCAAATAAAGAAGGCAAGGAACGAGAGCCAAAACAGCCTTCCATTTTCGCCATGCGCGATACGGTCTTCAAGCAACAACAAAGGAACAAATCCGATAAATATCAAAGGCGCAATGCCCCATGTTGGCCATGCTGCAGTGAGTAGTCCGCCTGTCAATAAAGCCAACATAATATTCCTTGACTTCGCTCCTTGAGCCTGTCGAAGGGTCGCATTCTTCTTTTTCTCTTTCTTTCTTTTCATTGTGTCAATGTGCTTCACAAAAAACGGGCAAAGGTACGATTTTTTGGCGGTAAAGCCCTTTTTGTTGACTATTTTCACCCAATTAACCTATCATATCAAGAAAAAAACTATCTTTGCACAAATTTTCGCTAAATGAAGAAAGTATATAAAGTTGCGGGTCACAAGTTTGCTGTTGTCATGCCTGACAACGATGTCGCCTGGAATGAGATGAGGCCTTATGAACCTTTTGAGGTGGAAGATGACAGCGACTTGGTCTTTACAGCTAGGATGATTGATTTAATGCCAGATACTTCCCAAAAACAGAAGGTGACGGTGTGTTGCACTGCTCCGAATATGCCTCGTTATGATATTTATGATTGGAAAGGACAATGGTTGATGGAAATTGCTCCAATGTTGGAAGCGCCCATTCGTGTATATATTGTTGCTGACAAGTCTTTTACCGAGGCTCAGTTTCGTGTGTTAGGGAGTTTGAGGTTCACAATCAATACTGTGATTATGGTGATGTATGCTTTCGCCACAGCAAGAAAAGATACTTTGCTGATGCATTCATCAGTTACGATAAAGGATGGCAAGGGCTATCTGTTCTTAGGCAAAAGCGGCACAGGGAAAAGTACACATAGTCAATTGTGGATTGATAATATAGAAGGTTGTGAGTTACTGAATGACGATAATCCAGTACTTCGGATTGAGCCGGATGGTGAGGTGCGAGTCTATGGTTCTCCTTGGAGTGGCAAGACCCCTTGTTATCGGAATTTGGACTATCCTGTGGGTGCCATTGTCGATTTGCATCAAGCCAAAGTAAATGAGATTCGTCAACAGCCGATGGTTCAAGCTTATGCTTCAATGGTCGTTTCCTGCTCAGGCTTACGGTTCATCAAAGAGATGGCAGATGGACTTCATTCCACCATTGTGAAGATAATCAACTCGGTGCCATGTTATTCATTGGATTGTTTGCCTAATGATAAGGCCGCTTTCTTATGTTATAATACAGTTACACAACAACATGGAGAAAGTCGTCTTGCCGAATGAAGTGCTTCTGGGTGAAGTTGCACGGTTGCTTGGTGAAGGTCGCGAAGTGGTGATGACGCCGAAAGGTAGAAGTATGCTTCCTTTCATACGAGGGGAGGTCGATCGCATCAAATTACGGCAACCTGACAAATTAAGTGTGGGTGACATTGTGTTGGCATATTTCGGGAACCGATATATCTTACATCGTGTTGTTGCCATTAATGGGGAAGAGTTCGTTTTGATGGGTGATGGCAACCTGAAAGATACCGAACAGGGTAATCGGTCGGATGTGATTGGTAAGGTGGTTGAAATCATAACTCCTGATGATCGTCAGCACAAACCTCGGAAAGCATGGCTGTGGCGACATACTTTGTTTCTTAGAAAATATTTGTTGAAGATATATAGAAAATGGGTTAAATTAACAAGTAAACAATTATAATACAATTTGATATGAAGACTAGAAAGGGTTATACACTTCGTTCTTTGGGCAAGGAGTTTGTCCTTGTCGCTGAAGGACTTGAAGCGGTTGATTTCAGCCGCATGATTTCGATGAACGAATCGGCAGCTTTCCTTTGGAGATCGGTTGAGGATAAGGATTTTGAAGCAGAGACCTTAGTGGATCTTCTGTTGGAAGAGTACGATATTGCCCGTGAAGTTGCTGAGAAAGATGTGGCATCTTTGTTGCAAACCTGGAAAGAGGCCGATCTGATTGAGTAAAGCTATTAATATAATTAAGGTGTAGAAAATGTCTGTTACCGAAGCCCAGTATTTCGCTTTGTTGCGTTCTGCTTTATGGGACACCCCTGTCGTCATCGAAGGGGAGGTGGACTGGGATGCTGTAATGCAGCTCGCGAAGCATCACACTACAAATGTATTGTTGAGCGGCGTAGCATCTCAGATAACGGGGAACAATCGTCCATCTGACCCCATGCTCGGTGAAATGCAATCGGCTATGCGCCTCAACTTGATGAACCAGTTGCAGTTGCGGCGTATCTTGACTTCGGCTGTGAAATTATTGCAAGGTCACGACATCGAGCCAGTGTTGCTCAAGGGTTTTAGTTTGGCCATGCTTTATCCTAACCCTAGTCTTCGACAATTCGGTGATATAGATTTATATGTGGGTCTCGAAAACTTCCATAAAGCGTGTAAGCTTTTGTGTACTCTTCCCGGTGGGTACAACTGGAGAGAAGAAGAAGATTCTGGCAGGCATTATAATATTGAGTTTGGCCATTATCCTATGGAAGTACATCGCGTTAGTGCCGATTTAAAAGGGCATAAGGAAAAGTCTGTTTACGAATCTATTGAACGCAATGGTCTATTCGAAGAACCGCAACGAGTCGATTTTGAAAGTCTCCAATTGTTGATCCCTTCCAAGGAGTTTATGGTGTTTTATACTTTCTTCCATGCTTGGAATCATTTCCTAACCACCGGAGTAGGTTGGAGACAAATTTCCGACTTAGCGGTAACTCTCCATGCTTATCAAGGGCAACTTGATCTCAACAAGTTGTACAATTGGATTATCTCCATGCATCTGTTGAAACCCTGGCAAACTTTTGGTTTCCTTATAGTAGACAATCTTGGCATGCCTGTGGATGAAATGCCTTTTTATGAGCCATCTTGTCGTCGTCGCGCCAATAAACTCTATTGTCGGGTTATGGCTGAAGGCAATTTCAGACGTACTAACCGCTTCAAACACAACAAGCAAAAGGGGGCGAGTATAAATCATCTACATTCCTTTATCGGTATTTTTGTCAGTTTTTTCCAACTGGCAGCTATCTTTCCAGGCCAGGCTTTTCGTAAGATGATTACGTCTTTGAAGATAGGTTTTGGAAAAAATTTCAAAAAAAATGAATTTTTTGCTCATCGTATGAATTAATTATATATTTTTGCAGCGTCAAAAGTGTGAAAAGGAAACACGAATACAATTAATTAACAACAATAAGTCAAATTAAAAACTAAACAAAATGAAAAAAATGAACAAAATCTACGAGGCTCCTAAAGCCGAGCTGATCAATCTTGACGTGAACAAGGATTTCATGCAGGGAGCAACTGCTGGTTCTGGAATTGACGGTGGAACGGATTGGGATGAAGAGTGATCCGCAATAATTGTAATTTGTCAATTAACTGATTGCTAACTAAAAAAGAGAATTGAAAAAATGAAAAGAGTAATTAGATGCATTTGCATGGTGGCGATAGTGGCTTTGGCTTTCACCTCGTGCAAGAAAAACGAACAAAAGTCCACTGTTATGATTATGACCCAAGAGCTTGTCGATGAAGTGGATGAGAATAGGGCATATATGACTCCTGGTACTAACCAAATCATATTTGAGCGTGGTGATGTAGTCATGATTTTCAACATTGACGAAGAGGTTCCTACCCATAGCCATTGCGCCCAGTATGAGGCCGTTCAATCTGGCAATTTTGTTACAATGCAGAATTGTGGAACTGGCGAGGTTGCCGAAGATATCTTGGATGCTTATTATGCATTTTATCCCGGTGGCCGTGAACACGTCTATACCGAATTGAGTCAAGGTCAGAACAAGAGCAAGTTCTTCGTTGCTCCCACTCAGGAGTATCGCCCCAACAGAGTTCCGGCAGATGCTATGTATATGGCTGCCAAGGTGGACAATGTTGAGCATTTGAGCCAAACCGAGAATCCCGAAAGTGCTTTCTTCTTCAGAAACATTTGCGGTGTTTATGACTTGATGCTTTTCGATGCCAATGGCCCCAGTGTTGTCAAAGAGATCTCTATCACTGATAATACTCTCAATCTTTCTGGTTGGGTTGAGCTGATTATCCCCGAAGTTGATCCTGTAGAGATGCAGAGCCTCTTCAACCACTATAATCCGGACAACGCGGCTTACATGCAGTCCTTGTCTCAGTACATTAACAGAGTGGGTTACAATGTTACCGGTCCTGACAAAGGCAACACCATTACTTTGACTATGCCTGAAGAAGGTGTGCAGATTGGTACGACTCAAGCTACTGCCACTCATTTCTACATGATCTTGCGTCCTTTGGCTTGTTCTAATGGCTACACCATCACTGTTACCTTCGCGGATGGTACAGTGAAGACAAGAGAAGTGACCAGTAATCATATGGTTGCTCCTAATGTGATCAAGCATCATGGATTTAATATTACCAATTGGTAATTAAGCTTAAGCTAAACTATTACAAAAAGCGCTTCCATTCGGAGGCGCTTTTTTTGTTCGTAGGGGCTGTCCACCGCGGCAGTTGATACGATTCAATAATCGTGAAAAAGACTACGGACAAAAATGGCTGCCACAAATTGTAAGATTTGACGACGCGATGCAAGTCAATGGGACACCCCTAAAGCAGGAATAAATGAAACAAAAAAAAGAGACGCAATACATTGCGTCTCTACATTTTTGGTGGTACCGACGGGAATCGAACCAGTGACACGAGGATTTTCAGTCCTCTGCTCTACCAACTGAGCTACGGTACCTCCGTTTTGACTACGTTGAACCTCTCGGTTTGTGGCTGCAAAAATACGACATTTTTCCCATACGACAAGAAAAAAACTTCAAAAATTGAGATTTTTTTATTTTTGGAAAAGTTTTACGTTGATATTCAATGATATAACAAAATCGGGCTGCAATAAAAGCAATAAATACTTGCTCAACGAGTTAAAAAATCGGATATTTGCACGCGCTTATCCCCCCTCCCCCCTGCAAGGGGGGAACGAGGGGGGTGAGCGTGCTAAAGACTTCACTGGTTATGAAAACACGAATTTTAAAATACATAATGCTCGTTTGCCTGTTGGCATGTTTTGGCTTTGAAGCTGTTGCGCAGGCTGATGCCGACTCTCCTTATTCCTTGTTTGGAGTTGGTCAGGTGCGCGACAAGTCGATGAACGTAAGGTTGAAAGGGATGGGTGGTGTGGCCAATGCCATGTTTGGCGGCGGCATGATTAATGCCGAGAATCCTGCTACATACGCCAAAATTGATTCATTGGCCTTCCTCTTTGACGCCGGTTTTTATTTCAAGACCTCCACCTTCAGTACGGCGAGTCTCTCTGAGCGTGCCAACAACGCTTCCTTCGACTACGTTTCAATGGCCTTCGGCCTGACATCGTGGTGGAAGATGGCTTTTGGTGTGCAACCTTATAGTACCACTGGTTACACCATGAAAGTCAACAAGGAAATTCCTGAAGTGGGCAACACAACCACGCGCTTCCAAGGCAAAGGAGGGCTTAATCAGGCTTTTATTGGCAATGCCTTCAAATTGGGCAAGCATTTTGCTTTGGGTGCCAATGTTTACTACATGTTTGGCAACACCCAAACCGAGACTTCGCTCTTTTTCCCCGACTCGATTTATTATATCGGTTCAAGACGTAGCGTCGACGTGATGGTCAGCTCTTTCATGTTCGATTACGGTATGCTTTTCAATACGAATGTAGGTAACGATATGGATTTGAGCGTCGGCCTCACGTACACCCAGAGAGTCAAATTGAAAGCTGATCAGACTTTGTTTATCCGATCCATTGAGGAAGACCAGGATACCGAAATAGAATATGTCATCGATACCGTTGCGCATATTTCTGGTCCGACCCATATCACCATGCCGCAAGGCTTTGGTGTGGGTGTGGCTTTGCAGAAGGGCAGCGACTGGGCCGTGGGCGCCGATTTCAACTGGATGCAATGGTCGAAGTTTGCCCGAGAAGGTGTAACCGAGTCATTGCAGAACTCGTGGTCGGTGTCGGTAGGTGCTGAATTCACACCGAGGCACACATCTGTTTCGGGCTATTTCTCGCGTGTTGCCTATCGTTTTGGCGGTTTCTATGAGCATGGTTTCATCAGCTTGCCGGGCAACGATGGAATGGACCATAATATTAATAAGGTGGGTGCTACGGTTGGATTGTCGTTGCCGTTGCCCAAGACACCATCGAAGGTCAATGTGGCCTTTGAAATTGGACAATACGGCACCCGCGAGGGTGGTTTGATAGAAGAACGTTATGCCAAGATGAATGTAGGCATTTCAGTGTTTGAGCATTGGTTCATGAAGCGCAAATACAGATAATGAACGCCGCCTGGAATTTTTGGAATGATATTTGAACAAGAGACAAACAAGTTAAACACTAAAAATAAGAAGAGATGAAAACGAAAAGATTAATGATGATTGCCGTTATCTTTGGAATGGCAATGAGCGTATCCGCCCAAGAGGTGAAAGAGTCGAAGTACGGCACCGATAGTGTTGCCTGCGTGACCAACCTTTCGATGTATCGTGAATACTTCAAGCAATGGGAGGCCGCCAAGTATGCTCCAGAATCCATCAGCATGGAGATGGTCAACGCTTGGAGGTCGGTTTTCCTCAACTGTCCGCGTGCCAGCCAGTTCGTCTACACGAACGGTGAGAAGATCATGGAGTACTTCATTCGTACCAACCCGCAGCAAAAAGATGCCTATATCGACACCCTCTGCATGTTGATGGACACGAGAGCCCAGTATTTCCCGACCGACCCGAAGACGGGAGCTTCGCAGGTGGCCAACATCATGGGTCGTAAGGGCTTGCTCATCTATACCTATAACAAGAACCGTTATGAAGAGGCCTACAACGTGCTGAAAGATGCCGTTGCTCTTGACCCCTCACAGCTGCAAGGTGCCTACATCGACGCCTACTTCAAGGCCACCATCGACATGGTGAACAACGAAAAGGCCGAAAAGATGACCATCATCAATGTCTATCAGGAGCTTTCCGAGGTGCTTGATAACAACATCGGTGCCCTTGCTGAGACCGAGACCGAACTCATCACTGCCAAGGAAGAGGCCGAGACTGCAGGCGATGCCGATGCTGTGGCTGGCTTCGACAAGCAACTTGAGAAGAACGAGAAGAACATCAACATCAACAAGGGTGTGAAGAACAACCTCGACAACCTCTTCCAACCGTTTGCCTCATGCGAAGACCTGATCAAGGTATTCAGTGCCAAGATGAAGGAGACGCCTGACGATGTGGCCCTGCTGAAGCGCATCACCACCATCCTTGATAAGAAAGACTGCACCGATTCGAAGCTCTTCCTCGATGCTGCCGTCAGACTCAACGAACTGGAGCCCAGCCCGGAGGCTTCCTACAGCTTGGGTGTGAAGTTCTTCAAGGACAAGAAGTATAGCGATGCCGCTACCTTCTTCGAGCAAGCTACGAAGACCGAGAACAACGACCGTAAGTATCGTGCCTACCGTAACCTGGGTATGTGCTACGAAAACATGGGTAGCCTCTCACGCGCTCGTGACATCTACAGAAGAGCTGCACAAGTTGACCCGACCAATGGCGAGCCTTACCTCCTCATCGCTATGCTGTACGCTGGTAGTTCCAAGCAGTTCAGTGGCGATATTGAAAGCAAGGCCGTGTACTGGGCAGCTGTCGACAAGTGCGTAAAGGCCAAGTCTATCGATCCCAGCATCGCTGACAGAGCCAACAGCTTGATCCGCTCCTACACGTCAGCCTTCCCGTCGATGGAGACCATCTTCTTCAACGACTATAGCGAAGGCCAGTCCTTCCAGGTTGGTGGCTGGATTGGTGAATCGACCACCATCAGAGCTAGAAAGTAATTGAAACACCTCCTGAAAATAGGAATCATACTCAACATCACAGCCTTTGTGGCTGTGATGTTGTTTTCGTGTTCAAACCCCGATGCCATCGTGCAGGCCATGGGGTCTGACGACACATTGTCGGGTATTATGGCCGACAGCGTGGTTTTCTACCGCAGCGACTCGGGCATTGTCAATCTGGAATTGCACACGCCACGAATGATACGCATGGAGACTGAGGATGATATCATGGAATTTCCTCTCGGTTTCGATGTCTATATGTACGACAAAGGGGAAAAGACCACGGAACTCCATGCCGATTATGGCAAAAATTACGGCAAGATGCGATTGATTGAGGCACAAGGTAACGTGATTGTACAAAACTTCGGCAGCAACGAGACCATGTATTCTGATAAACTATTCTGGTATCAAGACCTGAAGATGATATATACTCGCTCGCATGTGAAGATTGTCACGCCCGACAAACAAATCGAAGCCGACAGCCTTGTGGCACGTGAAGACTTTTCGGAATACACCATGTATTCGGGAAGCGCCCTGCTTGATGTGGATGAGGAGGATTGAGCCATGAACAGCTGGATTGTCGTAGCCATCACCTTGTTTTTTTCGGCCCTGTGTTCGGGGCTTGAGATTGCCTTCAACAGTATCAACCGTTTGCAGCTTGAGGTGGAACTGACCAAGAATACTTTCTCTGCCAAAACCATTAGGCTGTTTCTGAAGGACCAGTCGCGTTTCATGACCTCGCTGCTGTTGGGCAACAATATCGCTCTTATCATCTATGGCATGAGCATGTCGCAACTGTTGGATGGACCTGTCGTGCATTGGTTGCAATACATTTCGCTCAACAACGATTTCATGGTGCTGTTGGTGAAGACCATACTTGCGACCTTGCTCGTGTTGTTGGTTGGCGAGTTCTTGCCCAAGGTACTGTTTCGTATCGACCCCAATGCCATTCTTTCGTTTTTTGCTTTGCCGACCTTCATCTGCTATTGCCTGCTCTATCCGCTGATTCTCATCTACACAGGCATATCCGAATTTATTATCAAGTATATCCTACGCCTAAAAGTGGATAGGGAAGAATACCGATTTAGTACTGTCGACTTAAACGATTACATTGCAGAATATGCCGATCCAGCGGAAGCCGACGAAGACATGCAGCAGGAGATACAGTTGTTCCAAAATGTGATGGAATTTCGTTCGGTGAAGCTTCGTGAATGCATGGGGCCGCGCAACGAAATCCAGTCGGTGAAACTGACCGACAGCATCGAAGCCGTGAAAGCCCGTTTCGAAGAGACCAAGCATTCCAAACTGATTGTCATCGGCGAGAGCATTGACGATATTGTGGGTTATGTCCATTTGAACGACGTGGTGCGTGCCGTTGCCGAACATCGTGATGTGGCCTTGACCGACCTCATCCGCAAGATTGACTTCTTTCCCGAGACCTACACTGCCGACCGGCTCTTGAAGCATTTCATCCAGCACAGGCAGGGCGTGGCCGCCGTTGTGGACGAATTTGGCGGCACAGCAGGCATCGTCACCATGGAGGATGTGGTGGAAGAGATTTTTGGCGAGATTGACGACGAATACGATGTGGAGGATGAGACTGAAAAGGTGGTGGACGACAACACCTTCGTCTTCTCAGCCCGCCTTGAAATCGATTATCTTAACGACACCTACAAGCTTGACCTGCCCGTTTCCGACGATTATGAGACCTTGGCGGGCATGATTTTGCATTATTGTGAGAGCATTCCTGAGCAAGGACAAATGCTCGAAATCGGCAATTATAGGGTCAAAATCCTGAAAGCCTCCGACATGAAATTGGACGAGGTGGAATTGCAGATTAAAGATAAATAACTGATTTCCAGTTTTATATAAACTATAAAATTGGTAATCAAGGGTATTGAAAAATAAAAATCGAACAATTCTCCCTTTGAGTTGAAATCTTTACTAAATTTGCACGCTCAAAATTGAAGTTTAATAGTAATTAGAAAATAGCATTATGGCAGCAATTGAAAAAATCAGAAGACGTTCCGGATTGTTGATTGCAATCATCGGTATCGCATTGTTAGCGTTTGTCTTACAAGACCTTTTCCAAAGTCAGGGAAGAAACACGGGCCCATCGGTGGCCGTCATTGATGGTGAGAAGATTTCTGTGAGAGACTATGAATTGGTCAAGGAAAAGAATCTTGAAAGCAAAAGGTCTTCATCCAACAGCAACAACCTCACTTCCGCTGAGACTTATAGCATCTACAACAACACGTTGGAAGAGATGATTAAGGACAACATCATGGGCAAGGAATACGAGGCTACGGGTATCGGCATCACCTCTGAAGAGCTTATGGACCAATTGACGGGTGAGCATCCGCATGAATGGGTGGTGCAGAGCTTCAGCGACGCCAACGGTTTCGACCCCCAGCGCGTGACCCAATATCTCCAAAACTTGAGTGACCTTCCGGCTGATTATTACAATCGTTGGTTGGATTTCGAGAAAGCCTTGAAACAAAACCGTTTGGAGACCAAGTTCAACAATCTGGTGAAGGCTTCCTATTTCCTTCCTACCGCTTTGGCCCAGAAGTATTATGAGAGAAAGAACATGAAGGCTTCTGCCGACGTGGTTGCTCTGCGTTATACGACCATCCCGGATTCGACGATCACTGTTACTGATGCCGACAACAAGGCTTTCTATGAAGAGAACAAATACCGCTACGAGACGGACGAAAGACGCGACATCGAGTATGTGGTGTTCGAAATCAAACCTTCGTTGGAAGACCGTCAAGAGGCTTTGAAGCTCGTGCAAGGCATGAGACAAGACCTCGTCGATACCGACAATGTGATCAGCTTTGTCAACGCCAACTCCGACAAGCGCTACGACAGCACTTGGGTGGGCCGCAAGGATGTTTCCGAGCAGGTCGAGAAAGCTGTTTTCGACAATGGCAATGGCGTGGGCTACGTTTTTGGTCCTTATGAAGATGGCGATTCCTTCAACCTGGTTCGCATCGTTGACCTCCAGAGCCGTCCCGACTCACTGAAGGCCAGCCATATCCTGATTGGTTACAAAGGCGCTTATGGCAGCCAAGATACCATCACTACCAAGGAACAAGCCGAAGCCAAGGCCAACGAACTGCTGGCTCAGCTGAGAGCCGCCAAGAACAACGACGAGCTGTTTGCCGAGCTGGCTGCTGAGTACAACACCGATGCCACGAAGGACAAAGGCGGTGACCTCGATTGGTTCACTGACGGACAAATGGTTCCTCAGTTCAACGAGTATGTGGTCAACAATCCTGTGGGTTCGATGGGCGTGGTGGAAACTCCGTTTGGTTACCACGTTGTTAAGGTTACGGGCAAGACCGAGCCTCAACAGAAAGCCCGTTTGGCTTATCTGACGCATGAGGTCACGGCAAGCACGAAGACCTATCAGAACATCTATGCCGAGGCCAACAAGTTTGTCACCGACAACAGAACGTACGACCAATTCAACCAAGCCATTGAGGAGCAAGGTCTCACCAAGCGCACCATGCCGAGAATGAACAAGTCGACCTATCAGATTGCTGGTATCGACAATCCTCGTGAGATCGTCCGTTGGGCTTTCGATGAGAAGACCAAGAAAGGTGATGTCTCCGAAAAGATCTTCGAACTTGACAACATGTTGGTGGTGGCCGCTTTGACGGGTGTCGTCCACGAGGGCTATGCTCCGTTGGAGGCTGTTGTTGACCAGTTCAAGTATCAGGTCCTCAACAAGAAGAAGGGTGAAGTCGCTGTCGAGAAGATGAAAGCTTGTGGCAACGATGTTGACAGAATGGTCAATGAGTTGGGTGCTGAATCCACTACGGTTTCCGATATCGCCATCGATTCACGTGTGCTGAGCAACTTTGGTGTTGAAGCCGACATCGTCGGTAAGCTCCTTGGTATGAAGGAAGGTGGAGAACTCGGTCCCGTTGCCGGCAACAGCAGTGCTTTCATCATCAAGAACGTGAAATTCACGCAACCTGAGACTCCTGAAAACTACAGCGACATCATCAGGGAGAAGACCAGCCAGTTTACCAACAAAGTGTTGGGTGGCGCTGTCTACCAAGCCTTGAGAGATCAAGCCAAGATTAAGGACAACAGGACAGAGATTTTCTAAGCGTTTTGTTGGACATCAAATCAAGAAGGTGCGTCGGGATGGTTTTTCGACGCACCTTTTTTTGAATAAAGCATACTAACCTGAATTTACTTGCGTTATAATCCAAAACAGATCCGATTTTTCATACCATTAATTCTTATCTATATGAAAAAACTTAGTTACCTATTGTTTGTCGTAGCTTTGGTTATAGCCTTTGTGGGCTGCCGTAAGCCTGTTGAAGTGTCTTTTGCTAATACCACGCAAGAGATTGATCCACAAGGAGGGACTGTCGAGATGACGATGAAATCTACTGGTGAATGGACCATTAATTCTCCGGCAGAATGGATTACCGTTTCCCCTATGTCGGGTAAAGGCGATGCCACACTGACCTTTACTGCTGAAGCAAACACTACAGGAGAGGACAGAGCTACGCAAATCAAAGCTATCACGAAAGACAATACGGCTACCTTGATTGTGACGCAGGGAGCTGTCGCTCAACCACCGCAACCCCAGTATTATCTCAATGTGTCGCCAAAGAATTATCGATGCGGTGGTGCAGGTGGAGAGTTTACTGTTGAAGTGTCGTCTAACATAGATTGGAGTGTCACTGCGCCGCAATGGATTATCTGCTCGGTGACGGAAGGCTCCAACGATGCAACGGTTACTTTGACCGTCAGTCCAATTGATGGTGAGATAATCGAAATGCGTGAAGCCGAAGTGATCTTTGAAAACATGCTCGTTTCTGATAGGGTTCACGTAACCCAAACAGTCGATCCAGTTCTGGGCATTGACATTATGCCAAAGAATCTTGAGTTTGTCTGTACAGGTGAAACGAAAATCATTGCCGTTTTCACTGAAGATGCATGGACGGCTTCCATGGATGTGGATTGGGTTAACTTGAGTCAGAGCGAAGGACAAGGTGATGCCGAAATCAGTGTGACTTTAGGCGAGAATCCTATTTATGAGCAACGCCAAACCACGGTGCTATTCACCACAGTTGGTGGCATTCAGGCTATGCTTACCATTAGGCAGGAAGCTTCGCCCGACCCGCACTTCCTTGAGGTTTCTCCTCTTGAGTTCCAGTTTGGAAAAGAAGGTGGAGAGCGTGAAATAAACGTCAGTTGCGACGCTGGATGGGTGTTTGATATGGAATGTGACTGGCTGTCGCTCTCGCAACAATCCGGGACAGGCAATGCCACCGTTGTTCTGACGGCGCAGCCAAATTCGTTGACAGAACCTAGAACGATGGGATTTTCTATTAAGTCGGTTAATTTGCATTTTGACCTATCCGTCACCCAAGCTCCTGGCGACAATCCACTTGTGGTTGAATTTGATGTCGATACAATGTTTGTTGCCTATACTGGCGGATTACAATCACTATCTTTAAACTCAAACACAACATGGCAACTGCAAGCCAGTAGTTGGATTACGCTGATAACCAGCTCAGGCGAGGGCGATGCCACTTTCGATATTGCTGTTGACAGCAATCAGGACCCCGATGACCGTATTGGTTTTGTGACAGCCGTTCATAACGGACTGGAGATGGCTTCCGTGGTTGTGTTTCAGGAAGGCAAGCCCAATATCTTGGAGACCGATATGACCGAACTTGACGTACGTCCGGAGGGCGGAAGTTATGAAATTCAGGTGACCGCAAACCAATCATGGACAGTGAATTCGGATGTAGAATGGATACAGTATGATCCCCAAAGTAGTTTTGGAAATAGGATACTGACCATCACGGTTGATCCCATGATGGGTGCCCGACCTCGAACAGGACATATCAAGATAGGTGGTGAAACAGGAAGTCTGGTGATTATCACGGTCAACCAGCATCAATAATAAAGAAAGGAGAGCCTTGGCCCTCCTTTCTTTTTGTCTTTTGAAATACTTAGAATCCAGTACCGAACCAGTACCAGAACTTGTTTTCCATTTCCTTCCAGGCTTGGCGCGTTGAGGCGGCGAAGTCGGAAGTGTATTGGTTGAGGAGCTCGGTGGCTTCCTTCTTTTTGCCGTCGGCAATCAAGGCTTGGGCTCTGCCTTCAATGGCAGGGATTTCGTCAAATGCTTTTTGTTCGAAACGGTTTGCCGTGCCGAGTAAGGTTTGCTTAGTGCGGCCCCATTGCACGGTAGCCAGCTTGTTGGCCTTACGATAGTGCCAAATCCAAGCCTCGTCGCGATAACGCAGTTGGCCGCATTTGTCAAAGCCTTCGGGCAGGGTGGTGGAGCCTGAGAAGATGGGGATGCGTGGGCTTTGCCCTGGATTGTCGCAGGCCATCCAGCAGATGGCACCGATTTCGTCTGGCATCCAGCTACGGCATTGGATGATGTGGTGGTAGCTGCTCCATGCCACGGCCACAGTGCGTTGGAAGTTGATGGTGCCGGGAGCTAAGTAATTAATGGTGTTCATCATCGCACTGCCCACCCAAGGATTGGCAACAGGGCTGATGATGGTGTCTTCAACCACCGAGCCGTCGTCCTGACGTTTCTTCGCGACCATCTTCACGTTACGCGTCATGTCCATATCGGTGCCTTCGTAGGTGCTACGGAAGAGCTCCATCACCTTGCGCACGTCGACGTTCTCGTCGGGTTTCACGGAGAAGGGCAGCTCGGGCATGTCGCGGTTGAGGTTCAGCGAGGGAGCCAGCTGGCTGAGGATGAAGAACTCGCGGTCGCTGTAGTTCTTGCCGCCACCGTAGGAGGCGCGGAAGGCCTTCCAGAAGATGAAGTCGCCCTTGCCGTCCCAGAGGCCATATTTCTTCGCTACGGCTTCGCAGTTGTCTGAGCAATAAAAGTCCTTGCTCTTGCGCTCCAGCTTGCCGATGCGGGCGATATTGGCCGAAACACCCACCTCGTCATCGGGGATGCGTTTGGCTGCCCACACGCCACCGACTTTGTCGGGACCTTCGCCCAAGATTTCCATTTGCCAGACTTCGTTCTTGTCGGCAATGGTGATGCACTCGCCGCCGTCGCCATAGCCGTATTCTTTCACCAGCTTGCCGATGAGTTGGATGGCGTCACGAGCGTTGTCGCAGCGCATCAGAGCCACGCGCTCCAGCTCCTCAATCATGAACATGCCTTTGTGGTTCACTAAGGTGTCAGGGCCGGAGAAAGTGGTTTCACCGATAGCTAGCTGTTTCTCGTTGAGGCAAGGGTAGGCCGTGTTGAGGTAAGCGTAGGTGTGTTCTACCTGTGGGATTTCGCCAGCCAGTTCCACATTGCGGTTGTCGAAGGGGTCTTCGGTGTGCATGGTGCCTTTGTAGACCTTGTACATCTCGCCTTTTTCGTGGTCTTCGGCGGCTTCCCAGCGCATCCAGGTGCGGTAGCGGCCGTCGCAGGTGTGGGAGGTGATGACGGAGCCGTCGGTGGAGGCTTTCTTGCCCACCATGATGCTGGTGCAGTTGGCGCCGACGCGTTGTTCGTTTTCGTCTTGTGCCATCGTGTTCAGGCCGATGAGCAGAAGAGCGGAGAGGAGTAATGATTTGATTTTAAACATAATAAAGTGTTTTGATTATTCAATGGATTGGCCCTTCGACGGGCTCAGGGACCTTAGCTGTAGTTTTGAAAGTCCAAAAATAGGAAAGAAAATGGTTGATTAGGATAAAACGGGGATTATTTTTTTGGAATTGTAAGACTAATGGAAAAATAGTATAAATTTGCACTCAGTATTCACTTTAAATCAAGCATTATGAAAAAGTTAGTTTTACTTATTTTGGTTGTTCTTCTTTCTTTAGGGGCTATTGCTCAGGACAGAGGTGAAAAATTTGTTGATTTTGCAGGTTATTCATGGTTTGGAAATACGAAGTCAAAAGCTTCAAATGGTCAACAATATGCCACTTCTAACGTTCCTTCAAATACTTATTATGGTTTAGAAACGAGTTTTGGCTATTTTGTTGCAAAGCGGTTCCTTTTGGGGCTGGGTGTAGGTGTTGGGTATAGCAAAGTGCCTGATAGGCAGGAGAATTCTGAATGGCTTTTTGTTAAAACGTCTGCTATATGGCTTAAACCATATTTGTCCTACTATGTCAAACTTGCGGACAAGTTTTACTATAAGCCTGAAGTAGGTGTAGCTTTTGAAATGGGAAATTCAAAATATCATGAGACGCAATATTTAACAGAGAAATATCCTTATAAATCATTGGGCTTTTATGTGAACTATTTCGCTTTGGAATATCGTGTCAGTCAGCATTTTGCGATAGATGCCACCGTAGGACAGTTAAATAGGTCGCAATCTAAAATGGATATTGGAACGTCAGGTACAACTGTGACCACAAAGCAGTGGCATTTCGATTTCAACAGTTGTGAAGTCGCTGCGAAGATATACTTTTGAAAACTAGTTATCCCAGAATAATTCCTCTGCCACACCATCGGCGAAGAGCATCTGCGCGTCGGTGAGGTAGAGAAATTCTCGTGTTTGTGAGAGGCGGCCTTGGGCAATTAAAGGCTGGGCTTGTTTTTCGCAGTAGGTGGAGAAGCGTTCGCCCATTTCGCGTTTCATGTATTTTAGGTCGATGCCCCAGTGGGTGCGCAGGCGCAGCATGACGTATTCGTCGTAGAGTTGCTCGGGCGTCAATTGTTCAATTTCTACTATTGGTCCTTGGACACGCTTTTCGTCATTGCGAGGAGGGACGACGAAGCAATCTAGAGAAGGAAGCTTTTGGCCTGGATTGCTTCGTTCCTCGCAATGACGCGAAGCGGCAGAAAAAGCCTCACAATAGTGGGCAACATTAGATTCATTCCACTGTCTCGAAGCTCCGTCGAAAGAATGCGCCGAAGGCCCGAAGCCCGCATAGGGCGTGCCGAACCAATAACTGGCATTGTGTTTGGAGTGCATTCCGCGTTGGCAGAAATTGGAAATCTCGTAATGCAGATAACCATTTTCGGCGGCTCGTCTACAAAGGATCTCATAATCGCGCAGGGCATCCTCTTCTTTGATGGGTGGCACCTTGCCTAATTCAATCTGCTTAGTCAATATGGAATTGGGTTCCAAGGTGAGCGCGTAGGCGGAGAGGTGGGGAAGACCCAATTCAAAGAAAAGGTCAAGGTTGCGATTCCATTGCTCGGCATCGGAGGTGGGGAGACCATAAATCAAATCGATGCTGATGTTGCTGAAACCGGCTTGTTTGGCCCAATCAAGGCATTGTTTGGCATGATTCGAGTCATGGCGACGGCTGAGATACTTCAAATCGTTGTCGAAAAAGCTCTGGATGCCGATGCTGAGGCGGTTGACGCCGAGTTGACGCAAGCCTTTCAGGTATTCCAACGAAAGTGTGTCGGGATTGGCTTCAAGGGTGATTTCTGGGCCTATTCCAACAGGAAAAGTTTCATTAATAAGGTGTAAAAGTTCGCTGATTTCTTTTATGGATAGCAATGAAGGTGTGCCGCCACCGAAATAAACCGTGTTGACGGTTTCGCCATGCAGATAGCCTTTTCGTGCGACGATTTCCGTCTTCAGGGCTTCCAAGAAACGTTCTTTCAACTTCAAGGAAGGCAGCGAATAGAATCCGCAGTAGGCGCATTTCGAGTTGCAGAAGGGGATATGGATGTAGAGGCCTGCCATGGTGCAAAGGTATAAAAAAGTCCCGTTGAGCGGGACTTTTTAGTTTAGAGTTGAGTGTTTAGAGTTTAGAGAATTATTCGATGACCAGTTTGACGGTCTTTTCACCTTCGGTGGTTTTGATGCGGACGAAATAGATTCCGTTTTGCAATGCATTGAGGCGGATGCTTTCAAAGTTTTCATTAATGCTCAACACGTTTTGTCCCAAAATGTTGAACACCTCCACTTGAAGCAGCCCCGTTCCCTCCACATGAATCATGTCTTTGGCTGGATTCGGATAGACTTTGGCTTCCTTCCAGTTTTCTTGGACGGCATCAGGAATCACCTCCACTGACAGCGGGGCGCATGCCGACTCACAGTTGTCGTCGTATACAGCGATGATGACGTATTCGTAGGTTTGGAAGAACTCAACTTCGAAATCCATATATTCCGGCGTTTCCAAGAATTCTTGCAGAAGCTCGCCATTTTTCTGGATGAGGTAGCCTAACAGGTTGCCCGTTGAGCCAGGTTCGGGTTCGGCCCAGTGCAGATACACTTGGGATACGTCACCACCAGTTTCTGCCTCCAAATCGCGGACAGGATTGCAGCTGACCACCACCTCCTCTTCACGAATCCACCCCATGCGGTCGTTGCTGCCTTTGTATGTGCCAAAAACAAGGTTTTCCACAGGTTGGTTCAAGGCGTATGCAGTCACATAAACAGGGTCGTCAGGAGAAAAGTTCTGGACATAGGTCAAGGTGACGATTTCCAACATGCCGTCGCCGTTGATGTCGCCAAGGTTGGCACCATTCATATAAGAAAGTCCCTGTGGGCGGAGCGGGAAGCCTTCGGTCACCTCGGTACCGTCCATCTCCCAAGCACGGATGAAGCCCTCACCACCATCCATCAGGTTGAAGTCGGTGATGATTTCGTTCTCGCCGTCGCCGTCGATGTCGGCCACGGTGACGAAGCCTTCAACACCTGAGGTCAGATTGAGCGGGAAGCCAGGGGCTACATTGCCGTCGATGTCATACTGGTAAAACACGTTGCCTTCCCCAGAGACGCCCATGAAAATGGCGTATTGGTCACCGTTTTTAGCCACTGTGGGGGCGGAATAGGTCCAATAGGAAACAGGTTTGGGCCATCCTGTGCGGTATTCGCCCGTGCGGGCATCGCGCACATAATGGTTCGGGTTGTCGCCATGACAGGCACCGACGAGACTCCAGTTGCCATCGCCTTCAAAATCAACGACGAGAGGCGATTGGTAGGAATACTTGTAGGCCTCATTGCTTTCCACCGTATAGAGCAGTTCGCCCGTGTGGCTGATGCAATACAAAGCGGAAGTCGTGGAGGCGAAGATTTCAAGGGAGCCGTCGTTGTCGATGTCGGCCAAAGTGGGAGTGAAAGCAGGTGTAGAAGGTAGTTCGAAGGGGAAGCCTTCCATCTCCTCGCCTTGGAGGTTCCACACATGGATGCCGGCAGAGATGCTGGCAGAGGCTTTGCCACGACCGCAGAAGATGATTTCCAATTCACTGTCGTTGTTGAGGTCGGCCAATATAGGGGCGCAGATGAGCGGATTATTGTTGGTGACCGTAGCCATTAAGATGTTGCCCGAAGCATCAAAAACGTTGATGCCGCCGCGGGCGTTGCCGTAAGCGGTTAGGGCTACGATTTCAAGTATTCCGTCGTTGTTGATGTCGCCAATGGCAGCGGGGTACTGAGCCATGCCTCCGACTAAAGGTTGGGTCCAAAGGATGTTGCCCTGTCCATCGATGACGTTAATCTCCTCGTTGTGGCAGAGGATGATATCGTCGGCACCATCGTTGTTGAGGTCAGCTAAGGTCAAGCCTCTCATGGGCTTGTAGGTGGTGTTGGAGGCAAAGGTTAAAGGAAAGCCGGGCATGGGTGTCAGGCCATCGCGGGCCGCTGGAGGCAGTTGTGTCTGTATGGTTTCGGTACGGATTACGCCCTCTTCGTCGATGAAAGCGCGTGTCGCAGATTGTTGGGCATTAATACCCAACGACAGCGAAAAGAAAGCTAGGAATAGTAGAGATAACTTTTTCATGGTAATGTGTTTTGATGTAAAAGGAAGGCCGTTTCATTGCCGGTATCACCAGCGAATGAAACGGCCTGAAATCCATTAATTAATGATCAGATTATTTCTCTTTTTTGCAGCAGCCACAAATGCACTTGTAGCAAAGGCCGGCAAGGCAGGCGCCGACGAGCGGAGCCACGATGAAGAGCCACACTTGACCCATGGCGCTCCAACCGTCGCACTTTGAGAACAAGGCAACGCCGAGTGAACGGGCAGGGTTCACTGAAGTGTTGGTCAGCGGGATGCTGATGAGGTGGATGAGCACGAGGGTGAGACCGATGGCCAGACCGCCGAACTTGCCGTTGGCATGGCAGCCGTCAGTGACACCGAGGATGACCATCAAGAACACGAAGGTCAGCAAGGCTTCAACGAGGAAGGCACCGCCAGTGGAAATGGCTTGATAGCCCGTTTCGGGACCACCACAAGCCTTTTGGAAGGCTTCGCCAAAGCCGTTGGCAGCGAAGACGCCGGTAGCACCGCCGCCGATAGCGTTCCAAATCACGAGGAGCAAAGCACCAGCGATGATACCGCCGATGAACTGGGCAGCCCAATAAACGAGCATTTCTTTAAAGCTCATGCGGCCGTTGACGAAAACGCCAAAGCTAACGGCAGGATTCAGGTGAG